>JAOAIA010000037.1 GCA_026414955.1 Candidatus Bipolaricaulota bacterium | reverse complement strand
AGATTACCATGAAAGATCCCGTGCACCCAGTAGGTGCCCGGCGGCACAAGATCACCCTCGACAGGGCCGTGGCGCTCATCCCACTGAAGCTCTCTTTGATCCCACTCCGCCATAAAACTTAGCTCTTCTCCTGGAGCCACCGACGTCGCAAGGAGAATATCCAAAATACCCGTAGCCCAACGCCAAACTTCTGTGCCGTCGGGCCTTGTGATGATGAAGTTATACGCAGGGCGGGCATGGCCTAAAACGATAGGCCGAGCACTGATATTGTTGATCTTCAGGGTCAAGGGCACGGTCTCGCCGGCGCTCACTTCCGAGGGCATCTCCAGCCACAGCAGAAGCCCTTGGGGATTGCTGTTCGTCACACATCCCACCAGGCCTGTGAGCGCTACGAAGCCGACGAGCAAGCTAGCTAGGAAGAATCTTGGTCTTTTCATCGCTGCTCCATCTTAGGCACCGCTGGCGCCTCGAATTCGATGATCACTGCCTCCCGTGGGATGCTTAATCTCTCCAAAACAGTCTCTATCGCTTCTACCACCTTGCGCCTTCTTGCGGCACTCAAAGTGTTGTCCACACCAATCCTGATGCGGTTTTTGTCCACCTGCAGACCGCTGGAAGTCATACCGCGGATGACGGGTAAGCACTCCCACCACTTTGTCAATTGCACGAAGGTGTAGCGCGCCGGCAGGATGCGAAACTCCCGCGGCGAAAGATACGGATCGTTGGGCCGGAAAAAGACCTCAAGAATGGCTTGCTTGGCTGCTTCTTCCTGGGAGGGGTCGGTGAGATAGACATAGATAATATTGTTGTTCTGCTCATCAAAGAACAGACCACCAAACGCTGGGACGCGCTGGGCAACTTTTAGGTATGGCTCATAGAAGAAATCGTGACGGGAAGGCACTGCGTCACAGCTTTGTGGCAGCGGCGGTAGCTCTGGACTCTGGGCGAGATCGCAGCCACTGAGCATAAGCACCGTGAGAGACCCAAATACCATGAACCGCTGGAACATTGGTTTGACCCCCCTTCTATGACGATTCCATTATACACCCTAGCACGTGAACGGGGAAGGGCAGTTCTGTAGGGTCCCCAGCTCGTCAACCCTTTGCACGTCCCTTGGCGCGTAACCCATTCAGACTTGACCGTGGAGGAACCGGCCCAACTCATCCGACAGATCGTACATGACGAGCTCAAGATGGTTGGCACGCAGGTGGTGGAAGCCCGCTTCATTCACCGGCCACAAAGTGGAGTGGTAACGCGCCCATCTAAGATTTCGATCACCCTGTCTGCTGTCTGCGCCACGCGCGGGTCGTGCGTCACCAAGATCAGTGTGACGCCTCGCTCGGTCTGCAGCTCTTTCAGCAGCTTGAGCACGTGCTTTTCGGTCTCGGAGTCGAGGTTGCCGGTCGGCTCGTCAGCGAGCACGATTTCGGGATTATTCACTAAAGCGCGGGCGACGGCCACGCGCTGTCTCTCACCCCCAGAAAGTTCCGGCGGACGACGGTGCGCTTTATCTCCAAGCCCGACACGCTCTAAAAGCTCACGCGCGCGCGCGTCAGACCTGTCCCCTAATCCCTCCCCTAAAGGGAAGGGGAATCTCCCCGCTCTCTTTAGGAGAGGGGACGGGGGAGAGGCCCCCAACGTAGGAATGAGCACGTTCTCTAAAGCCGTCAGCGACGGGATGAGATTGTGCAATTGAAAGATAAACCCGACTTTTCGGGCGCGAAAGTGCGCTAAGTCCCCAGGACTGCGCATGAGATCTTCCCCAGCGACATACAGCTCTCCCGAATCGGGCTTGTCTAACGCCCCGATGAGATTCAATAGCGTGCTCTTGCCAGAGCCTGACGGCCCACAGATGGCGACGAACTCGCCGCGCCTGATCTCTAGAGTCACGCCGTCGAGGGCGCGGGTACGCCCGTTCTCGTAGGTCTTGACCAGATCGCGTGCGACGACGATATGATCACTCATACCGTAACGCCTCTTGGGGGGAGATGTGCGAAGCGCGATATGCGGGATAGAGTCCGCCCACCAGCCCCACTCCTAACGCGATTATTAACGCTTGGGCGAAGAGATCCGGCGCATAGACGGGACTGATCAGCCCACGGACTTGTGGCAGCAGCGTCACCGCGCGAGCTCCACTCCAGCCTAGGAACGTCCCAACGAAAGCTGCCAGAGCGCCGAGCGCGAGCGATTCCCCCATGATCAGTGCGAGAACACGCACGCGCCGCCAGCCCACGGCGCGCAAAATCCCGATCTCGCGGGTGCGCTCGAAGACCGACATGATCATCGTGTTCATCACGCCGATCCCACCGATCACCAACGCTAGGAGCGAGACGAGCCAGCTCCCCGCACGCACCAAGCGCAAGCTCTGGTAGTTTCTGTTGAACTCCTCAGCCGAGCGCAGCGGAATCAGAGAGCCTTCATATTCGCGCTCGACTCGCGCCATGACCGCTTCAACCGAAAAACCCTCGTTGACTCGGACGAGAATGACTGTCAGCTCGGAAGGGCGATTTTTCAGGCCCTGCAGCGCGCGTAGCGGCAGGAGCGCCCCGCCGTCCTCCAACAGATTGCCCGTCTCGTAAATCCCCACGACCCGAAATTTTTTCAGATCGATCTCGACAGAGTCGCCGGGCTTGAGCGCGAGCGTGTTCGCAGCGATCTTCCCCAGGAGCACCTCGTCTTCGGCATTCTTAGAAAAAGGGCGCCCTGCTAAGAGTGTGACGCCGCCCAGCTCGAAGGCCTCAGGCTCGATGCCCATCGTGAGAAAATAGGGGTTCCCAGGGAAGCTGGCAAACGCCACGAGCGCCCCCACGGCTTGCCCAACCTCTGGCCAGCGCGCGATCTCGTAGAGCCGCGCTTCGGGAACCGAACTGAGCACGATCATGGGAGCATGCGCTTGCCCGATAGAGAAGTCTGCTTTGCCGGAGCGCAGCGTCGCGATTAAGTTCTGTTCCATGCCGTCGGCGATAGCCCCCAACGCGATGATCGTCGCAATCCCCAGACTGATCCCCGTGATCGCTAAGAGACTGCGAATCCTGTGGCGCCACAGATTCTTGAGAATCAGACCCAGAAATGACATACTCTAAAAATTCAAGCCCAGCTGGGCTTGAGCGAAAATCCCCTGCCCAAACGGCACGGCGATACGGTGGTCGAGCCGCCCTGAGTACCCCAGCGTGGCCGAGAAGGAGCAATCGCTGCCCTCCAGGGCTGGAGCGCACACGGTGCCCAACTCGTATTCACCCTGTATGCTCATCTCCCAGGTTGCAGCACTGATCGGCCTCTGATCACGTCTTCCAAGGTCGAGCGAGGCGCGCGCGTCGAAGCTCAAAGAGAGTTCATCCAGGGGGTCCCATGAGACACGCCCACCCAGCTCGAACGTAGTGGTGCGCTCGCGCTCGCTCAGCGTCATCTGCCAGAAGAGATCAGCGCCGGTCTTCCAGAGCGTAGCAGGGGTCCAGTCGAGAGAGAGCCGTGCGCGCGGACGCACTGTCTGCTTGCTGCCCAGCGTGGGGTGCGTCAGCGTGTCCAGCGTCAAGCCGAGTTCGAGCCTTGGCTGGAGCTGCGGGCTGAGCGCCCAGGCCAGCGACGTTGTGATCTCATGCTTGAGCGAATCCCGCAACGAGCGCACGTCGGTCGAGAACGTATGGCGTGTACTGAGCGAGCCAGAGAGCGTCTGCCACGAGAAGGGTGTGCGCCCTTCCGCCGTAAGAGTCAACGTGCCGGTGGGGGGCGTGCTCCCGATGCTCGTCGTGCGCCGCCCAGAGAGCGCGAGCGTTGGCGAAAGTTTTATCCCGCTCAGTGTCAGATCGCTGAACCGCATATTGAGTGAAGCGTTCTCGTCGAGCGAGCCGCGTCCGGCGCGCAGCCGCGTTGTCCGGGTGTAGCTGGTCGTGAGCTGCCCGAAGCCCACATTATACTGCCAATCGCCGCCGAGGGTGTAGCTGAGCTCGGAGTCTCCGGGGAGGCGCTGCGCCCCGAACGTGATGCGGTCGCCTAACGTGACGGAGCCACGCAGCTTTAAGCTGGGCGTCAGAGCTAATCCAACGGTGAAGCCCACTTTCGAGTCGAGCAGCGAGCGTCCGAAGCGCGCCAGCGTGAGCAGCCCGTCATAGGTTCCTCCCAGTGTCATCTCTTGTGCTAAGGGCAGAAGGCCGCTCGCGTCCATCTTGTGATCGCCTTTGAGGTTCAGCGTGAGCTTGGTCATATCGAAGCCCACAGAGCGATCGTGGAGGTCTCTGTCAGTCAGCTCCAGCGCGAGTGTACTAGAGAGAGCAGGCCCGGCCTCCCAGGGCTTCCAACTGACTCGAACAGTATCAGTGATGATAAAAGTGCGCCAACCCCCGGCTAAACTCATCACGTGATCGCCCGCGAGAGAGAGCGAGGGCGAGACGGGCCAGCTTGCGCTCAGAGTAAGTCTTTGCGCGTCCCGACGGCTCTCTTGCCCGATCGCCAAAAATTGCGGCGTGATGCCCTCTAGAAGCGCTGTGATCTCCAGCGAGCCAAGCTTATACTCAGCCGAGAGCTGAACAAGCCAGCCGTGATCGGTGTTCTTGTCGGCGGGGATGTCTTCAAAGCGAAATTCGTCTCGGCCGTTCAGGCGTGTCTCGGCCTGCGTGCGGGCCTTGACAAGACCCGACGCGTCTATCTCCCACAAGGGCATCTCGAAGAGGGCGCTCGCTCGTGGGCCGACCCACAGTTGCTCCGAACGCGCGTTCCTCTCAATAGCAGTGATCTCATACTCTTGTATTATAGGGGCGTCGGAGCCAAGCCGAAACAGCCCGATCTCCGTGCCGTACCAGAGTTCTGTGTCCTGCATCGCGAGCGCGTGCACTTTGAGATCTGCGATGCGCCAGCCGACCCCAACGCCGTTGGACAGCTCATAGATGCCCCGCGCTGTTGCGACATAGACCGTCGTTCCCGACGCTGCGAGATCTAAAATCTCTTGGCCGCGTAGCTCGGCGATCTCGCTGAACTGCTCCGTTTCAGGGTCATAGACCATGAGTCCTACATCGGTGCCCAGATAGAGCTGCGTGCCGTCGCTGGCGAGCCTCTTGATCGCTTCGCTTTTGAGCGTCGGCGTGGTGCTCTTCTTGAAGACTTTCCACGCGCTCTTCTCGGTGATCTGAGTTAACGAGACGCGAGCCAAGCCCCCTCTCGTGCCCACCCAGACCGTGCCCGACCGGTCTATCAAGACATCGTAGGTCTCGTTGTGAGGGAGGCCGTCTACGCTGTAGAAGCTCTTCCAATTGATGGGCTTGGCGAGGCTCTCGAGCACCGGGCGGCCGGGGTCGAGCTTCACCAGAGAGAGCCCCAACTCAGTCGCTAGCAGCACGGTATTTCTCTGAATGGCGATGCCGCGCACGCCACGCCCGCTCATCCCGTGCTTGGTCGTGAACTCCTGCCAGCGCGAGCCGTCATAGACCAATAGCCCGTTCTGGTGCCCAAAGAGCATGATGCGCCGCCCTTCAAACGTCAGCCCAGCGATGACGTTGACGCGGTTGCGCTGATTCAGCCTCTCGTTAGTATGGGATATGTGCGCTCCGCTGAAGGGCACCGTGGGAAAGATATTTTCGGTGTAGCCGAGCTTGAGATCAGCCGTGAGATCGCCTAAAGTGAGCTGTGCTCCCAAGCCCAAGACCGAGTGCGTGTTGGGCATGGTGCGCAGGCGATCCCTGTTCTCTTCCGAGGGCGGGGTATCAAACGCGCGGAGCGCGTCGAGCGAGAGCCTGAAGAACGGCCACGGCGTCCATTGGTACGACAGCCCCATGAAGACGCGCTGATGCTCAGCCGCTCCGCCCAAGCCACCGCGCAGCAGTTCATATTCGATCTTCAGTTCGTCTTGGTCGCCGAGCGCGTCATAAGGGGGCAGGAGCAGGAGCGCCCCAGTCTCGTAGTCTATCTGGTAGTCCTGATCGCGTTTGAGCAGCTTAAAATCTTGCTCGCCCTCGCGCTTGAGGTAGACGCGCTCGCTGTTCTGTAAGACTGCTAAACCCAGCATATAGAAGCCCCCAGGCACAGTGTAATCGAATGTCACGCGCACGGCGCTCTGGGGATTGGTGAAAAACTCTTCGGGGAAGTCGAGCGCGATGATCCCTTGGTCGGGGAAGAGCGCAAACCGAAATTGCGGGAGATCGGGATCGGGTACTTGCAGATACGTCCCCTGACGCTTGATCTCGATGGTGATAGTCTCTTCTTTGACGCTCTCGGAGCCTAGATAGAAGAAGCGCCCGCGCTTGACGCTCTCTAGCGAGAACGTCTCCTCGGGTGTGCTCAGTCGCACGAGCTTGCTGAGATTTTTGAGAAAGCCCTGTTCGTAGTCGGTCCCTTCGCCGAAGGGGTATTCTTTCGCGTTCTCGTCGAAGAGATTGTGTTCGTCATTATATTCCGTGATATAGGTGTGGATCTGATCCCGCAAGAGTTCGAGTGTAGGACGCTTGAGCACGAGGGTATGCGAGCCGTTCTCGACAATGACGTCATAGAGTTCAGCGGCAACTTCTGGTTCAGGGTCGTCTTCGATGATCCCGATCAGATAGTCTAAGCCGTAATTGGTGAGCAGGGTGCGCAGCTCAGGCGTGAGCTCGAAGTGCAGCGAGACCGCAGTAAAGCCGGGGACATAGCTGCGCACCTGAACGTATTCTAATCCCTTGAGATTTCTCTGATACGTCGCTTCGAGCCAGGGGCGCTCCGGATCATTCAGCGTGAACTCGACGATCTGCTGGCTGGTGTTGCCGCGGAAGATGCGCACCTGGGAGATGCCCTCGACACGGGCGAACTTTCCAGCGAGCTGCATCGCCTCGGAGATATCCCAACTGAAACGCAAACCCTTGAGCAATCTATCCGTGGCCACGAAGTCGGAGCTCCCTGCGCGCATCGAGAAGTCCTCGAATGCCGCTTCGACTGTCTGGGCTTTGTACCCCAGCTTGAAGCTCTGCAAGTTATTCGCTTTGCGATTGTCGAGCTGGGCGCTGACACGCAGCACTCCAGAGATGGGCCAGTCTATTTGCACCCCAGCGTCGAGCGTCAGCGCGATATATTGCTCAAAGAGCACCTGATTCGCATAGCCGTGCCGAGACAGCTCGCGCGAATCCCCTAACCCGTATTTGACCGTCCACCCTAGCTCGCCAAAATAATTGACGGAGAGCGTCTCCTCGTCGGGAGGCTGCTCTTCGGGCGTCTCTTCTTGGGCCGAGACCAATACCGCCAAGCCCATCAGAAGACAGAGCCAGAGCGTTGTTACAGTTCTCACAGTCCTATGCACCATAGGTCCTCCCTCTCTCTTACTTATTAGAACAGATACGCGACAGTAACCATTGTAGAGGCTGGGAGCTGGGGATGCATCCGGTAGGCCCAGTCGAGGCGGACGCTGTTCCAGCGCGTCCCCGCCCCGGTGATGACGGCCACGCCGTCGTAGCCAGCTCGAATCTGCACCCCGTTGATAGAAGCCTCAAGCCCGATATGGAACTCGGGACGATTCACGAGATTCCATGCCTCGAGCGATACGGTGAATGTGAAGCGCGGGCTGAATCTCAGAACGAAAGCCGTGCCGAGCCGGAGCGCTATCGGCTTACTTCCCAGAAGATTTTCGGCGACCGTGCCTAATCGTACCGAGCCGAGCTGCGCGAGCGCCCCGAGGTCTATGCCCCAGTCCGTCTCGATACCATCGCGGGAGAGCCTGCCGCGCAGCCCCAGCGCGAAGTTCTCTATCCCGAAAGCAGCTCCGATCAAGCCCGCTTGAGTCGCGTAGTGCGCTGGCTCACCCGACGGGTTGCCGAACTCGTTGGTGCTCTCGAGGGGGCCTGTGTCTATCTGAATAAACTGAGCGCCCCAATTACGTATCGCCCCCGCCAACGCCACGTGATGGACGACGTCAAACGCGCGCTGGTAGAACGCCGCGACTGTGGTTTTGTCAAGGAACGCCAAGCCCGCAGGGTTATAGAAGACGGCGCTCTCGTCGTCGGCGATGGCAGAAAAGGCGCCGCCGAGGGCCATCGCCCGCGCGCTTGCCCCCATCTCGAAGATGATCGGCGCTGCACTGCTGCTGACGGGGATCAGCGTCAGGCACAACAGACAGAGCGCCGACTGCTGAAGCAGCCGGCTTAGGAGATGCAAGCCCACTGAAGAGGGCCGGAGAGCGTGCTTCAGCACGCGTGCACTTACTGAGCTGGCGACTTCAGTCGTCGGGATAAACATAGCTATCTTCGCACGATCAGGGGGTGCGGGGCGCTCGGTCGGCCATTGGCTATGACAATGGCGATGTACAGCCCCGGCGGGAGCGGCTCACCCCGGTCATCGCGCAGCGCCCATTGGAACCGTTGGCTGTGCGGGGAGAGCACCGCAGAATAGACGGGCCGGCCGACGAGATCGAAAACCTTCAGCTCAACGGTGCGAGGAGTCGTAGCGACGGAGTAAAAGAATGTCACGGACTGAGATGGAGATGCTGGGTTTGGGCCAACTTTGAGCGCCGGGCGACTTGCACTGAGCTGCTCGTGCAACCCCAATGTCTCGAAGCCCCGGTCGGCTTGTAGTTTCCCTGCCCCCCACGCTGTCGTCGGGCCGCTCGCGGTGAACGCATCTTGGAGCGCCGTGCGCTGCAACTGAGCGAGAATCTCGTCGGCACGAAGATCGGGCTGGGCTTGCAAGAGCAACGCGACGGCTCCGGCGACGTGCGGCGCGGCCATAGACGTCCCCTGCATCGCAGCGTAGGCGCGCCCCGGCAAAACAAGCTTCTCGCTGCGGGAGATTTCAGAGTCTTTCGCCAAGGCCGAGACAATAGCAGTTCCCGGTGCTGTGAGATCGGGTTTTAAGCGTCCGTCGCGGGTCGGCCCACGTGCGGAAAATCTCGCGAGCTGCCCTTCGCTCTGGGCGTCGGTGAACCTGTGGGGTTCGCCGTCGGCTCCTTGCCATGAGACTTTTGTCGTGTACGCCCCAACGGCGATGATCTTCTTTGCGGTTGCCGGCTCGGTGACCGTCGAGAGCGAGTCGCCTTCGGGGAAGTACCCCATCGTCGAGAGTCCCGGCCAGGCGTCGAAGCGTCCGCCTGTGCCCCCTTGATCAGTCAGGGTGATAGACCAGCGTGAGCCGGGTTGAACCTTCTCCAGCGAGATCGCAATGGCGCGATCTCGATTGCGCGGGTCCAGCCCGCCTCCGGCGTTATCTATCTGGACGGAGCCGTCGGGGGTGTTCTGAAACTCGCCCTGGCCGCGTAGTGCTAATACCGTCTGCGGCGGCCCGTTGATCCCCGGCGAGGTCACCGCAACTGTGAAATTCGCTGCACCAGGATACCAGATGTTCACATACGCCGTCTCTTCGTTGGGGACAAACGTAAACGTGAACGACGCGCGCGCGCGCAGATACTCCCCAACGTGAATGCGTTGATCGCCGTCGTTGCCTGCTGAAGCAACCAGAGCGCGGCCGGGTTGCTCTAAGAACGCTTCCAAGCTCTGCTCGAAGAGACTTGTGCCGTCGTGCGGCCCGAAGTGCCCGCCCAAACTGAGATTGACAACAGCGGGCTTGCCCAGCCAGCTCGCTTTCTCAAAGACATAGCGCACGCCCTCGACGATGTCCGTGCTGAAATAGCTCGTCTTGACTACGATCATCTCGGCCTGTGGGGCCATGCCCACATACGTCCCGCCCGACGCTGAGCCATCCCCAACGGCGATCCCTATCGTGTGCGTGCCGTGGCCGGACCCATCGCGCTCGTTGACGATGTGAGCATTTGTGCGTAGAGCCAGCTCGATCTCCTCACGAGTGTATTCCGTGCCGAACGGGACTTTTCGGGGACTGCCGAAGAACCCCGTCTCCGTCTGATCCCACACCCATACGATCCGAGAAGATTCCTCAAAGCCGTCGCCGTCGCGATCTGTGCGAAAATCCGGGTGAGACCAATCAATGCCCGTGTCTACGAAGCCGACGATGACCCCCTGGCCGGTGGCGCGGGGATTGGCCTCGTGCAAGAAGCGCCCGCCCACCGCGGGAACGCTCTTGTCAATATGTGGCTCCAGCCGATAGTCAGCCTCGATGAAGACGACTTGGGAGAGCTGGGCCAACTCTCGCAGTTGGTTGAGGGTGACGCGGGCGCTGACGAGATCTCGTGTGAGTGAGTTGATAGACACCCCCGGAAGATACGGAAGAGAACTTGTGATCTTGATGAGCACACCTATCTTTTGCTCCCCTCCCTGGGTTGGGGAGGGGTCTGTATACACAGCAGCCAGCGGGGCAAACCGCGCTACATCGAAGTGCGGTTCCCGCTGGGCGCGCTGTGCCAGCAATCGGAGAAACGGATCGAGCTTGGTGTAGGGGTCTTCGGAGAAGCTCTCCTCCCCGTGTTGGGGAGGGGCCGGAGGAGGGGTCGAAGATGACGATATGACGCTCAGAAGCAGTATAACAGCAACAAAAACGCTCCCCAGGAGCGCCCAAAAGTCAGAATGCAGACGAGTCATAGGATGCTCGATTATAACGAGACAAGCTGGGTGGAGCAAGTTGCGCCGCTCCTGCGGTTTTGATAAAGTCTTCCGACGTTCGCAAATCACATGAAGAAAGGAGGCCCTATGGCGAGGCGCGATTTCTTGCTCACTCCTGGCCCAGTCAACGTCCCGCGGCGCGTTGCACTGGCCGAAAGCCAAGAAATTCTCTATCACCGTGGGGAAGAGTTTTCCGAGCTGCTCCAGCGGGTAGACGCCAAGCTCAAGCAAGTCTTCCGAACACAAAATACGATTCTCTACTTCGCGGCGTCGGGCACCGGCGCGATGGAGGCGTGCATCGCCAATTTACTCAACACGAAGGACGAAGTGATCGTGGTCGAGGGCGGAAAATTTGGGCAACGCTGGCGCGAGCTGTGTCAAGCGTTCGGCGTGCACCATCACGTTATTCAGATCGAGTGGGGCAGAGCAGTGCACCCCGAGCAGATCGCGCACGCCCTCGACGCACATCCGAAAGCCAGTGCTGTCTTCACCCAGCTCTCCGAAACTTCCACGGGCACGGTCTACGATATCGAAAAGATCGCGCAAATTACGAACGAGCGTGACGTGCTCCTGGTCGTAGACGCGATCAGTGGGCTGGGGGTCGTGCCGTGCGAACCAGATAAATGGGGTATAGACTGCGTGGTCGCCGCGTCGCAGAAATCGCTGATGGTGCCGCCGGGGCTGGCGTTCGTGAGCGTGAGCGCGCGCGCCTGGCAGCGTGCCGAAAGATCCGATCTGCCCAAGTACTACTGGGATTTTCAGATGTCCAAGAAGAATCTCTACTTCACGCCCTTCACCCCGGCTATTTCTTTGGTCATGGCCCTCGATGAAGCTTTAAATATTATTCTCGAGGAGGGCCTCGACAATCTCATAGCGCGCACGGAGCTCTACGCTCAAGCAACACGTGCAGCCGTTCACGCTATGAACTTAAAACTCTTCAGCGAGCGGCCTGGGCCGGTCTGCACCGCTGTTCATGTCCCTCAAGGGCTGAACGGCAAAGAGATCCTCGAGACCCTGCGCAGAGATTTTCAGATAAAAATTTCGGGCGGGCAGGATCATCTGAAGGGCAAGATCCTGCGGATTGGGCACATCGGAGACGTCGGGGCCAAAGACGTCCTGGGCACGCTCGCAGCTTTAGAGCTTGTGCTGCATAAGGTAGGACATAAGTTTGAGCTTGGGGCAGGGGTACGCGCCGCACTACACATCTGCGCCAAGAAGGAGGCATTATGCGCGCACTCGTGATGATCATCGCGCTCGTTGTGGGGGGTTCTCTTGCTGTGCAAGCCCAGCCGGAGCCGTCAACCGTCAACTTTGGGCAGCTTCTGCTCGGTGGCTCTCTTGGGGCGCTCGTCGGCGGCGTCGGGGGTGGGTTCGCAGCCTACGGCATCTGCCGCGTGATAACAGACCCAGGGCCGTGGGCCGATCTGACCTGTCTTGCCGGGGCCATGCTCTATGGGTACATTCCCGGGGTTCCTATCGGCGCGACCGTAGGCGTGAGCGTTGTGGGAAATTTTCAGAAGATCCAGGGGAACGTCTGGACGGCGCTCCTTGGCGCGGGCCTTGCTGGGGCTGCGGCGTTCTTCGTCTCGGACTGGGCGCTGCGCTCATTGGGAGATACCTCGCAAGCCCAAGCTCTGAGAGATATGCTCATCCCTGTCGTGCTCTTTGGGGTCATTCCCCTCTCGGCGGGGACGGGCGCAGCCTGGGGCTATACGCTCACGGCACGCTCACGCACAGAGTGAGCCGACGCGCCAAGAACGGGTCATAATGAAGCTTGAGGTCGCGCGTCTGGGCGCTGATCTCAAAGGCAACTTGCCCGCCGACGCCCTCGCCGCGCGAGGGGCTGAGCGACCACAACGGATTGGCGAGCGCACCGGTCGCCACGCTACGACTACGCTCGGTGCCATGAGGCTCTTCCACCCAGAGCACAGCAGGACTCGCAATCTGAAAGTCCGTGATCGCTTCTAAGAAGACCTCGACGATCACGAAGCGCTGATCGGGGTCGAGCGTCCAGAAACTGATCTGTTTTGTGGCGCGGACCGAGCGCACGCTGAGCCGCAGCATCCCGTTGTCGGTGCGGTCGCGCGGGCACGGCTCTGCTCTCTGCTGCGGGGTTGCTGGGGGAGCGGCAAGAGCCGCCACGGGCTGCTGAGGCTGGCTGACGCGCGGCTGCGGGGCCGGGGTCTGAATCACCGATACAGAGTGCTCAGGACGACGATAGAGCCCGATATACCACAAGAGCGCGATCAGCCCAACGAGTACTATCGTTATGACGATGATTCGCGAGCGCACGATCTATCACCTTCTTGTGAGAACTGTTCGTATAGTAATGCCGATTACGCTGGGGGAGAAGGGCGGACTGTCCCGTGGGAGAGGGGAGTTGGCGACTTGCGCGTGGGGCAGGGACGTGTTATAATACGAGCGAACGTGCGGGGTGGAGCAACAGGAAGCTCGTCGGGCTCATAACCCGGAGGCTGTCGGTTCGAATCCGACCCCCGCAACCAGACTTTTGTGCCGCCCTCGGGCGGCACGATATTTTTTTAGAGGGTTGCCAAGCAAGTCAAGACGTGCTAGACTAACTTGAAGAGCGGCGGGGTAGCTCATTTGGTTAGAGCGGCCGTCTCATAAGCGGCAGGTAGAGGGTTCGAGTCCCTCCCCCGCCACCACCAGGCTTCGCCTGGACTGTTCGCCTTGGCCAGCCTCCGGCTGGCCAACCAGGCTTCGCCTGGACCGTACGCCTTGGCCAGCCTCCGGCTGGCCAAGATGAACGTCAAGCGAAGCTTGAAGCGAAGCTTGCCCCTATGAGCGAAAGAGTCGTTGCCACCAACCGCAAAGCCCGCCATGAGTATCGCATCGAAGAGACTATGGAAG
>JAOAIA010000036.1 GCA_026414955.1 Candidatus Bipolaricaulota bacterium | reverse complement strand
CCGCGCCCGACGAGATAGAACGCCGCGCACAAGAGAGTAATCGAAAGCCCCGCGGGGAGCCAGAGCCACCAGAATTTCATCATCGTCGTTGCCCCTAAGTATCCGGCGTCGCGCGTCACGTTGATCATCAGCCCCCAGCTCATCTTGATGTCCACCAGGCCGAAGAAGCTCAAGACGGCTTCGGAGAAGATCGCGCTCGTCACCGTGAACATCATGTAGAGAAACGAGAGGGGCAAAATATTAGGGACGATATGGCGCAGGATGATATGGGCGTTGCTGCCGCCGGCGACTTTAGCAGCTTCGATGTACGGCTTCACTGTGATCGCCAGGGCTTGCGATTTGAGAACGATCGTGATCGCGCCGAAGCCGTTGTAAATCCCCAAAATAATCGCGAGCGTCCAGAAGTCCATCTGGGAGTTAAACGACGCGTACAGCCCACTCAAGACAATAAGAAACGCGATCAACGGGAAGAGCAAGATAATATCAGCCAAGCGCATGAAGAACGTGTCCACGAAGCCCCCATAGTACGCCGAGATCGCGCCCACCGCCGTGCCGATCACGACGGTGATGAGCGCGGCAAAGATGCCGAGCACGAAGGCTGTTCCCACGCCGTAGAGCAGTTGGCTCAAGATATCGCGCCCGTAAGGGTCAGTCCCCAAGAGATGCTCCGGTGATGGCGGCAAGGGGGCGCAGTTCTCGCCGGGTATGCACTCGCCCACGACAGGAGGAGGGGAAGCGAGGATGGGATCGTAGCGCGGGCTGTTCCAGACGGTTGCCTGCAGCACCGGATAAGCGAGACCTGCTAAAGCGAAAAAGACGATGATCGCGAAGCCTGTCAGCCCGATCTTGCTCTCGGAGAACATGGCCCAGCTATCGCGCACGCTGCGCCACAGCAGGCGCACCCGGATCTTCCACAGCGGGATATGCTGTACCTTCGGCGTAGGAGCTGTCTGAACTTTCTCTGGTTTAATCATAGCGAATTCTCGGGTCGAGATAGGCGTACAAAACGTCAGCAACGAGGTGCGCGATCAGGGCGAAGACGCCGACGAAGACCAGGGCTGCGACAGCCAAGGGCATATCTTTCTCTTGGACGGCATTGAGCAGGGTCAGCCCCATCCCCGGCCAGGAGAAGATCGTCTCCGTGATAATCCCCCCGTCAATGGCGAGCGCCAAGCTGAGCACGAAGCTGGTGACGACCGGCAGCATGGCATTGCGAGCGGCGTGCTGGTCGCGCACGCGGCTGTCGGGCAAACCCTTGGCCTTCGCGGCCATGACAAAGTCTTCCCGAATCGTCTCCAGCATCGAGTTGCGCATTAAGAGCATTGTGCCTCCGAAAGAGATCAGCGTGACGTTGAGCACCGGCAGCACCATGTGATAGAGAATATCCAGAGCGAGCTGCCAGTTGCAGATTTGGCCACCGTACTTGGGGAAAGCCGGCCAGCACTGTCCAAACGCACTCCACACATATCCCGTGAGTGCGAAGATCCCCGTAAACCCTCCTAGCAAGACGAAGAAGCGCGTCCACGGCTGATAGATAAATCTATGAGCGGCCCACCACAGAGCTAATCCCGCCATAGTAACGACGCCCAGCGTGAGCAGCATATAATTGAAGATCGTCTCGGCGCGCAAGCTCACGAGCTGCCACTTGTTCTCATCGAGAAAGTTGGCGATGGGGAGGAGATGCAACTGGAGCGAGAAGAGCCACACCAACAAGAGCGCGAGCATCGGGGTAAAGACGGTAAAGAGCGTGATCCCCGTGATGGTGCTGGCATATTCGGCGAGCTGGCCCCGCCGCCACGCGATGAGCTTCCCCAGCACAAACCCCAAATAGAACGAGATGACCGTCGCGGTGAGAAAGAGCAAAGCCGTCCGGGGCAACCGCTCCAGGATAATATCCCAGACGGGTCTATCATGGGAGAACGACGTCCCCCATCGCCCCATGAAGAAGTTCCCCAGATACGTGAAATAGCGCTCGTGAATGGGCTTATCTAACCCTAAATCTCGAATGAGCTGTTCGCGGACTTCTTTGGTCAAGAGGGGATTTTGAATATAGATCTGGCTGACGTCGCCGGGTATCGCTTCCAAGATGAAGAAGACCAACGTCAGATAGAGATAGAGCGTGATGACGATCTGTCCGAGCCTGCGGAGCACGTAGCGGCGCATAGCACGATCTCTCTCGTAGGAGAGATTCTAGCACCTTCGGGAGCGATTCGCAAACTACAAGGGTGGAGCCGTCTGCCAGCTCCACCCCTGCACCTCTGTCCCATGTTCTAGGAGGGGAGGTCGGCCTCCTGCTCTCCTAATTGATTTAGCTTAGCGGAGCCTGACCAACGAGGGCATGCCGCCCATGCCCACGATGCCCTGGGTGCGTTCAACAAACGGGTAGACGACCTTGTCGTCGCGCCACGCGTCCACGATCACCGTATCAAACACCGGGATATACGGCGACTCGATCAACAAGATCTCTTGGATCTTGAAGACCAGGTCGCGTGCCTTGTCAAGATCGAGGGTCCTCAAGAACTCGTCCAGCAGGGCGTCCACTTCAGGGTTGCTATAGCCCTGGGGGTTGTCGTCACCCAGCTCGGTGTGGCGCGTGTGGAAGAACGCCTCGAGATAATCCGGCGGGGTGAGGCCGCCCAAGCTCCACCCCAGAGACCAGACGTCAAAGTCCTGTTCGTCGAAGACTTTCGTCACGATGACGTTGAAGCCCGTGGGCACGCCGCGGACGGGGATGCCGACTTGGTTGACCCACCTCTCGGTCTGGACGCCCAAGAGGGCGCGGCGCGGATCGTAGGCCGAGTTGGGGTAGATGAAGTTGACCGTCGGCATCCGATTTGGTGTTCCGCCAGCGCCGTAGAAGTAGAGCTTGCCATCAACATTGAGCGTCACCGACGTAGCTCCGCCCAAAGCCGCGCTGATCTTGCCTGCAGCGTCACTCTTGACCTTGGCAGCACCCACGGTCAGCTCGGCCTTATCCGCGTCGGCGAGCTTGACCTTCGCGCCAACAGCGATGGCTCCTGCGGGCACGGCAACGGCCGTCCCGGCCTTAGCGTCGACGCTGCCCAGAATGACCGGCAGGATGATGCCCTCCCCGGCAGTGACCGCGCCCGTGGCCGTATCAGCCCGCGGCTCCTTCACCCACGTGAAGCCAACAGACTTCAGAATCTTGACCGCAGCGTCCACCTTCTTGGCGCGCGCAGCAGTCTTGTCTGTCTGCTCACTGAACTCGTCGCAGGGCGCGCGCAGCTTCTCATTGAACCAGAAGGCGTTCGCCGGCGAGACCACTGTCTGCAGCGAGAACGCCACCCGCTGGAAGAGCGTCTGGGTGGTGTAGTCGCGGTCAATCAAGCAGTTCCACGCCTGGCGGAACCGACTCCCGATGATGTCGTCGTCGCGGAACCGAGCATCCCTTTGCAGCGGCCCACTGCCAAAGGGCTTGCGCCGCAGATTGAACGACATATAGAACATGCCGTGGCTCTTGTTATCTTGGGTCTTGATCCTGGGCTCGGTGCGATACTGGGCGCGGATGCCCGGATCAGCCCCCAAGGGGTTGAGCAGCATCTCGATCTCGCCCCTGATCAGCGCCGCCACCGCCGAAGACGTATCAGCGAAGATGCGATACGTCGCGCGATCAATGAACGGTCCGACCTCGTAGCGCGCCAGCTCCGGCCCAGCAGCGGCAGGCACCGGCTGCCTATAGGTGTAGACGCCGGGTTTCTCCTCGGTGTAATTCCCTGCGGCATCGCGCTCATTGACCCGGACGCCCTTCCAGAAGTAGTTGGGGTTGGCGACGTTGGTCGCGAAAGCACCGCGCTGCCAACCGACTCCCGGAGCCTTGAGCGCTTCGGGGAAGGCGCCCCAGCCGCACGCCGGCTCATCATCCGAGACGATGGCCTCGAGCTTGGCACGGTCGCCCGCAGTCTCCTTAAACTTCGGCTCCCAGTACTTCTGCTGGAAGATGTCCGCAAACAGAATAGACCACTGGATGCGCAGGCTCAGCTCCTTGAAGAAGAGCTTGACTTGGTGGCTGCCGGTCTTCTCGACTCTCACTAAGACGTTGGGGTCGAGCAAGACCGTCCAGGCCCCGCCCAGGGTCGTGACACCTTTGGCGAAATCCCCGCCGCCGAAGATCCTGGGGCCTTCGTACATGCTGAAGACCACATCGTCGGCGGTCACCTCGCTGCCGTCGCTCCAGGTGACACCTCTCTTCAGATCTACGGTCAAGGTGAACAGGTCACCCTCGCGCCTGAAGTCCAGCTCGGTAGTGCCGGGCTTATACGGGATAGAAGCCGCCAGCGACGGGATGTAGTAGAACCGAGTCGGACTTAACCCAAAGAGCGAGCAGTGGCGCGGCCCCAACACATACGCCTCCCACACCGTAGCGGTGCGGATGACGCGCATGGTGTTGGAGGTGCGCATGTCCGAGAGCATCCCCATCGTGTAGATCTTGGGCTGCTGGGCTTGCGTGACTTGGGAAGCGGTCGTGGAAGCTAACGAGACAACGAACGCGGCCAAAACGGCAAATACCAACCAACGGAGCTTGAACATTATATTCTACCCTCCTTTGCTATGCTATGGGCATTCTGCTGCGAATCGTTGATCCCAATAGAAGACGGAGACTATATACGGCACGATCCGAGCCCCACCCTCTGCCATATAGAGTATTGGCAGGGTCGGATGATGAGCCACGACGTCTGCCATGCGAATGGAGGTCTCGTCAACAGAGCGCCACGTCGCCAGGACTTTGTTGGTCGCGGCGCAAACTGTGCTAACGCTTTGGTCGCTGGCATTGGCGACATAGACGAATCGTCCGTCCGGCGAGGTAACTGCCGCCCATGAAGTCGTCCCCGTGCGCTCAGGCCGTCCCACCACCGGGTCACCTGGAGCCGGGGGGATTCGGGTAGAGGCTTGCAGCTGAAGGGCACTGCCTTGGTCCTCAAGCATGCTGATCGTCTCTGAGACCATATTGACAGTATACACGAAGACCTTGCCGCCCGCGTTCCTCAAGGCGACATCATACGGCAGCGCATCTTGGGCGACATCGAGCTTAGCATGCGCGACCACCCGCAAGGGGTTGCGGCTTACTTTGAGAACCGTGTGGCTTTGAGCGCACGCGATGAAGAGTGCTCCGGCATCGCTGAGGGCCATGGCGCGCGGGTTGTTGCACTCATGCGCCTCGGAGTGCAACTCGAGCCGCTCTTCGATCTTGTACGTGTCATCCGCACCCGGGACGATTCGGATAAGCACCGGCTCGTTCACGCCGCTTGTCACAAAGCACTCGCTCTCTGTGCACACGACGGCCTGGGGCGTGTCAATGTCTGGAACGGCTGCAACGCGCTTGTCCCCGGCCTTCTCCGAGGGGAACTCATTCTTCCAGACGCTCACTTGATTCATCGCCGTATCGGCGACGAAGAAGCGCGAACGATTGACTCCGAGGGCGAAGCCGCGCGTGCCGCGCGTGCCGTGCGGAATGCCCAGCTCGATGCGGTTCTTGGCGCGCTCGTATTTGTTGGGCAACTCCCAGCGGTCAATAAACGTATTGTCGGTGATGATCGTGCCGATGGAGTACCCAAAATTGTCCGCGAAGATGATCTGATCTACGTCAGTGGCCACGGCGATCGGGGTCATGTTGGGTGGGCCAGGGTGCAATTCGCGGACGACTGGTGCCTGGCTGACAGCGACTAAAGCGCTTGCCCAGCCGACAGTGGCAAACAAAACTATAACTAATAGACCGCGACTTAGCACTTTCATGAGCTACCTCCTTAATTCAGCTCGTCGCTTTTGGGGCACCGGTTGCTTGAGAGTTTGACTGCACGTGATTCTGTACTCCCACCTCCTTATTGCTGACTGGTGGATACCGAAGACAGCGAAAGAACCCTGCCTCAAGTTTGGATTATAGCAGTGAAGGTCTAGGGAGTCAAGGGGGGGGGGTACAGCTTGCCTTCCTCATGCTGACTCTTTATAATCTTAAAGATTTAAGAGCGCAGGAGGAGGATTTTGATGACCCTCTGGGTGAGCGCCATAAGAATCGGTTTAGGGATGATCGGGCTCTTGCTTCTTCCGTTGGCCCTTGGAACCGAGACGAGCTTGGGCAATGGGCAATGCGAGGCCCCACCCCCCCTGCCCTTAGAAGCTATCACCACCCAGAACATCAGCATCTTAGGCCTGGCTCCCCAGGCGGTTCTTGCCGAAGATTTCAATCAAGACGGGCGATTCGATCTGCTCGTCTCGTACTTGCGCTGTGATCCCAATCAGCGAGCGCTCGACCCTGCCGGATGCGAGGAGCAGGATCGCCGTGGACGCGTGCTCCTCCTGCTTGGGCAAGCCAGGGGAGGCTTCACTGCGGCCGCGAGCGCTCCGCGCTTCGTCGTGGGCGAGGCCCCGCGTTTCCTGGCGATCGCGGATTTTAATGGCGATTGCTTCCCCGATGTCGCCGTAGCCAACTTCGGCGCCGAGACGCGGGGGTCTCTCTCGATCTTGCTGAATGATGGGCGCGGCTCCTTCGTCACGCCAAAAACTATTGATCTGGACGGCAAGGCGCGCGGGATAGTCACGGGCGATTTCGACCAGGACGGCAAGAGCGATCTGGCTGTCGTCCTCTCCAATAGGCGTGCCGTCGCCCTAGCCAAAGGCGATGGGAAGGGGAACTTCACGTGCTGCCTGGAGGTGCCCACCGGCCCAAGCCCGCAGACCCTCGTCGTGGCGGACTTCAATAACGATGGCTACCCTGATCTCGCGACGGCCAACGCTAGCTCGAGCCAGAGCGTGACGTTGTTACTGAACGACCGCAAGGGCGAGTTTCGCGCCCTGGCGCCCCTGCGGGCCGACGATTCCCCCTTCGATCTTGACGCAGGCGATCTCAACGGCGATGGCCTGAGTGATCTGGTGACCGCCCATGCTGCGGCCACCGACAGCCTCTGGGTCTGGTTGGGCAACGGCACGGGGGCTTTCACCTTCAGGGAGCGCTTTCCCGCGGGCACTGACCCTATCCGCGTGAGCCTGGCGGATGTGAACAGGGATGGGCATCTGGACGCGGTCGCCGTCAACGGCGCTGTGAACCGGCTGAGCCTCTTGCTTGGGGATGGCACGGGGAAGCTCAGCTCACCCACGACGATCCCTACAGGGCAAACGCCGCTGATGGTCGCGATCGCCGATTTGAACCGCGACGGCCTCCCCGATTTCATCACCGCGAATCAATCGTCTCACGACGTCAGCGTGCTGGTGCAAACCCCAGCACCGTGACGCGCAGCCGTAGCTTGGAGGGTATTCACCACGGTTTTTTCCCCCGGTAGAGCGTGGCGATCCCGAACGTGAGATCGCGATACCCCACGGGGTGAAAGCCCGCTTCAGACAACTCTTCAAGAATCTGGGCACGCTCAGGGAAATCGAGGATCGAGTCGCGCAGATACTCATAGGGTGTGCGTGACCCCGACAATACTCCTCCCACCCTGGGCAAGATATAGCGTAGATACGGCAGATAGATTAATCGCACAAGAACATGTTGGGGGACAGAAAACTCTAGGATGAACACGCGCCCTCCTGGGGAGAGCACACGGTAGATCTCTCTCAGTCCCTGGACGCGATCCGGGAGATTGCGCAGCCCAAACGCTATGGTCACGATCTCAAAAGAGTCTTGGGCGAAGGGCAACTCCAGAGCATTTCCGCGGACAAACTGAATGCTCCCCTCCGCCCTCTCTCCCCTCTCCCCTCGGAGGGAGAGGGGTCGGGGGTGAGGGTGAACCTTCTCGCGCGCCACGCGCAGCATCTCCTCGGAGAGATCAAGCCCCACGATCTCAAGATCGGGACACGTCCGCGCGAACTCGAGGGCGATGTCGCCTGTGCCGGTGCACACGTCCAGAAGGCGCTCTCCGGGCTTAGGATCAGCTTCTCGTACCAGCTCGCGTCGCCAAGCGCGGTCGCGGTTGAGGCTCAACACGTGATTGGCCAGATCATAGCGACGCGCGATCCGGGAGAACATCCGAGCGATCTCTTCAGGGCGCATCGCTCACTCTTTGACGATCCCGGTGATCTCGATGACGACGTCGTCAATATCGAGTCCGGCCAGCTCGCGCACGCGGGCTTTGACTTCTCTAATCGCTTTTTGGGCAGCTTCTTGGATGCGCGTCCCGTAGACGGCAAAGAGCGTCATCTTGACGACCAAGCGTCCTTTCTCCTTGAGGACCTCGATGCCGTCGCCCTTGACGGCCTGAGTGAGCGTGCCCAGGAATCCGGAGCTTTCACGGGCCTGGCGCGGCGTGCGCAGCCCCTCCTGCTCGCTGATGACTTTCGCGCAGAGCTGGGCAATGGCCCGCTCCGAGATATAAATATCTCCGAGTTCGCTGCTGATACGTTTGAGTTCGGCCATCGGTTTTCATCCTCTCATCGCTGAGCAGCTGGAAGCCCTCTTCAGTGGGCTTTTAATATATACTGAGCTTCAGCGTCCGGCTAGTAAACTTCGTCCTGTCATCTCTTTCGGTTGTTCTAGTCCCATTAATTCTAGCAAAGTGGGCGCGATGTCGCAGAGTGCACCGCCATCAGCAAGCGTGAGCTTGCGCGGCCCAATATAGATCAATGGGCCGGGGCTGTGCGTGTGTGCCGTGTGGGGGCACCCCTGCTCATCTCGCATCATATCGGCGTTGCCGTGATCGGCTGTGATCAAGACTTCTCCGTCCACGGAGCGCGTCGCTTCGACCACACGGCCAAGACACTCATCTACGGCTTCGACAGCTCTGACAGCAGCCGCAAAGACCCCCGTGTGCCCCACCATATCGGGGTTGGCATAGTTTATCAGAACAAAATCATAGCGGCGACTCGTGATCTGTCTGATCGCTTCGTCGGTGACTTCATACGCGGACATCTCCGGCTTCAGGTCATACGTGGCGACTTGAGGAGACGGGATGAGCTTTCTGTCTTCTCCGGGGAATGGGGTCTCGCGCCCGTTATTGAAAAAGTACGTGACGTGCGCGTATTTTTCGGTCTCTGCCAAGCGAAGCTGTGTCAGCCCGGCGTTGCTCAGCACCTCGCCGAAGATACTTTCTAATCTCTGTTCGCTGGGAAAGGCTGCCAGCACAGCAAAACTCTGATCGTACTGGGTGAGCGTGACGAACTCGACTTGCGGGCGTGGCCCGCGATGGAATTGAGCAAAGCTCTGCTCCGTGAAGGCGCGGGTGAGTTGCCGAGCGCGGTCGGGGCGAAAGTTAAAGAAGATCACGGCGTCGCCATCGCGAATAGCTCCGTCGGGATCGAGTACGATGGGCTTGATAAACTCATCGGTCTCGCCGCGCTGATAAGCGCGCTCAACAGCAGCTTCTGGAGGACCGTCATCTCTGAAGCCTTCGGCGAAACGCAGCGCGCGATAGGCTCTTTCCGTGCGATCCCAGCGATTGTCGCGGTCCATCGCCCAGTAGCGGCCCATCAGTGTCGCGATCTGCCCAAAGCCCGGTTTTTCACAGAACTGGCGCACTTGTTGTACGTAATTGGCTCCCGATGTCGGCGGGGTGTCGCGCCCGTCGAGAAACGCGTGAATATAGAGATCGTAGACGTGCTCGCGCCTGGCAAGCTCGATCAGCGCGAAGAGATGCTCTAAGAGACTGTGCACGCCGCCGTCGCTCACAAGCCCCATGAGATGGAGCCGACCGTCGTGCATCTGGGCGTGAGTTACAGCGCGCACGAGTGCTCTGTTAGTGAAAAAACTCCCGTCGCGAATCGCATCGGTGATGCGCGTGGACGTTTGCACGACGACGCGCCCTGCGCCCAGATTCTGGTGTCCGACTTCAGAATTTCCAAATTGTCCGTCGGGCAGGCCGACAGCTCGCCCATCGGTGCGCACCAGCGTATGGGGATAGCTTTTCCAATAGCGATCGAAGTTTGGGGTCTGGGCGAGCGCGACGGCGTTCCAGTCTTTTTCTGCGCGCATCCCCCAGCCGTCGAGCACAATAAGCACATATGGGCGCGTGGGCATGACTTATTATAGGAGTCCAGAAGGAGTTTGTGCAAGCATCTGATTTGATTTGACTTTGGGGAATGAACTGAGTAAACTCCCCAAGCAGGGGAGTCTATGGAACTTAATAACGTGCTAGCTTGGATTAACTTAGGCTTGCTTGTTGCAGGGTTTATCACTCTATGGATCAGCTTTGGACGCAAGATTGGCTTGTTACAATCTGATTTGGCTAATGGTCTAAAGAGCATCTCAGCTCTCATGAATTCTTATGGGCTGTTTTTAGGGGTTCTATCCACGAAGAAGGTCTTCACAGCTGCGGAAATTCAAGAGATTCAAAAACCTTATTTGGAATATGCCCAGGGGGCTATCCAGCAATTGTTAGGTCGAATTGGAGGGGGTAATCCGATTACAGCTTCGGAGCTAGAGAAGATTAAAACGTATGTTGCTCGTGCGCAGCGCGGCGAGTTGCTCACCAGAGAAGAAGCTCAAGAGTTCTACAATTTATCCAAAAAGCTGGGGAGCGAAGAGCCCTACAAGACCGATATTGGGGCTATCATTTTGGTAGGCCTTGCCGCTTTCATTTTAGGGTTCGTGGTTGGTAGTTCCAATGAGGCTGCTTCTAAATAAGAACGCATGCGTCTGGTGCTCCAACGCGTCAAAGAAGCTTCCGTGGAGATTGACGGCCAGGTCGTGGGCCGGATCGGCCCAGGGCTTTTGGTCTTTTTAGGCGTAGGCAAGGGCGACTCCGAACACGATGCGCTCTTCCTGGCCGATCGTGTCTTGGGGCTGCGCATCTTTGAGGACTCAGCGGGCAAGATGAACCTCTCCGTCAGGGACGTGCAGGGCGAGATTTTAGTCATTTCGCAGTTTACGCTGTATGGGAACACGCAGAAGGGACGACGCCCCAGCTTCGACGCCGCGGCGCCTCCCGATCAAGCTCGCGTGCTCTACGAGCTTTTCTTGCAAGAGCTGCGTCGCAGCACTCTCAAGATCGAATCTGGGGTCTTCGGGGCGCGCATGAAGGTCTCTTTAATTAATGACGGCCCAGTTACTTTTATTCTGGAGAGCGAGCCGGTTGCACAATAGCGCTCTATTTGATAGAATTCGAATCACGGAAGGCACGGAATTCCCACGGAGAACACAGAAGAAAGCCGTCTTCCGTGCTTTCAGTTTTTCTCAGTGCTTTCCGTGATTCTATCTGCAGGAGCAGTGACTATGGGTCAGGGACAACCAAAGTATAGACGATCCAGCTCGCAGAAGCGGATGCACCGCGAGGCCAGCTATAAGTTTACTCCCGTGACGATCAATGAATGCCCACGCTGCCACGAGCCGAAGCTGCCCCACCGTGTCTGCCTCAATTGTGGCTACTACAACGGGATGGAGATCATCGCGCTGAAAGAAGAGAAGAGAGGATGATTGTCAGGTTCGGCCCTTCAGGCGCGGGTCTAAGATATCTCGGAACGCGTCGCCGATGAGATTCCACCCGAGCACAAAGAGCAGGATCGCTACCCCAGGATAGACGACGATGTACCAATGATCGCTCAGTCTAGGAATCCAGTCGCGAGCGAATGAGATCATCTGGCCCCAGTCGGCAAAGCCTATCTCAGCGCCTAGGCCCAAAAAGCTGAGGGCCGCGAAGTTCAAGACATACGACCCGATGTCCATCGAGCCTACGACTAACGTGGGGTAGATCGCGTTGGGGATAATATGGCGCAAGAGGACGCGCGAGTGGGGAGCACCCACAGCTTGCGCGGCATAGACGTAATCGCGCTCTTTAATCGCGAGAATATCGCCACGGATGAGTCGGGCATACCCCATCCAGCCGAAGACGATCAGGGCGATCATAGCGGTTAGCAAGCCGCGCCCCAGCGACGGTTGGAGCACGGCGGCCAGCGTGATCGCGGCGACTAGGAAGGGAAACGCCAGGAAGATGTCGGTGATGCGCATGAGGATCTCGTCGAGCCATCGGCCAAAGTATGCCCCGATCGAGCCGATCACTAGGCCGATCAAGACGTTAAGCCCGGTGAGGACCAAGCCGACGAAGAAAGCCATGGACGTCCCCCACACGATCCCGTAATAGATATCGTAGCTTTGGATGAGGCCGAAGGGGCGGGCCTCGCAGATCGTCGCTTGCTTGGTGATGACCTTCCAGATCTGCTCGAAGGGGTTGTGGCCGTTAGGGGGCTGGGGCATATGGGTGTAGCCGCACCGCACGATGCGATACGGCTCCCGCGGATTCTCCGGAGGGGCAAGCCACGGTGCGGCTATCGCGATAGCCGCGAAGAAGAGCACCATGATTATCCCCACTAGTGACAACCTGTTCTGCAGGAGCTTGCGCACTCGATAGGCGGCAGTAATAATCGTGACGACCACTCCGAAGACTAAGACCTGGCTGATGAGGAAGAGCGGGTCTTCTATTAAACCAAACTCTTGACGGGCAAAGAGCACAGCGAAGGCGAAGAGTCCCCCAAGAACTAGATATATCCACAAGAGGGGATGACGCAGCCAGGCTTGTACCGTACTCACTCTAACCTCACCCGCGGATCAATGAAAGCGTAAAGTAAATCGACAATCAAGTTGCCCACGACGAGTAACAGACCGTTGAAGAGCGTGAACCCTACGATACTCAAGATATCGAGCCGGATGGCCGCGTCTGCGGCCCAGCGGCCGATCCCCGGATAGTTAAAGATCGTCTCCGTGATGACCACGCCGTTGAGCAAGCCGATCAGTAACAGGCCGCCCATGGTCGCGACGGGGATCATGGCGTTCCGGGTAGCGTGCTTGTTGATGACGACGCTCTCTTTCAGGCCTTTGGCGCGCGCGGTCATGACGTACTCCTGGCGCAGCGTCTCGAGCATCGAGCTGCGCGTCACGCGCAGCAGCAGCGCCCATTGCACATACGAGAGGGTGATGACCGGCATGATGAGATGGCGCAGGGAATCCCAGAAGACATCCCAGCGCCAGTTGAGGATCGCGTCTATCGTATACATTTGGGTGTAGCGGATGAACGTGCCGTTGATGACCTCGCGGGTGACCCAGTCGGAGATCTGTCCTGGGGGGAACCATTGCAATCGTGCGTAGAAGTACATGAGCATCAAAAGCCCGAAGACGAAGGTGGGTAATGACCAGCCGACGAGGGCAAAGACGCGCATGGTGTGATCAATGAGCTTGTCTTGGTGGACGGCTGAGAGTATCCCCAGCCAGATGCCCACTAAGATAACGGGGAGCATCGCCCAGAGCGAGAGTTCCAACGTCGCTGGCAGATAATAGAGGAGGGCTTCGCTGACGGGGCGCTGGGCGGTCTTCGACCAGCCGAGATCGCCTCGAATGATCTGGTTGAGCCATTGCCAGTATTGGATATGAATCGGCTGATCGAGGCCGTATTTGTGGATGATGCGCTGCATGGCATCTGGGCTTTTGGGCACATCGGTCAGATAGAGACTTGCGCGCATTTCAGGGGAGAGCAGGGCGAAGATGGCGAAGACGAAGATCGTCACCCCAAGCAACAGCACTGGGAGCAAGAGCAGTCGCCGAATGATATATGCAAGCATGATCGCTTCAGCTTAGCAAGTATAACATACAAGGCCGGAGTTCGTCAAGATGCCCGGATGCTGAAGCATCCGGCTCAGAAGATAGAAGCCCCCTAAAGGAGGCTGACCAGCGTGCTTCAGCACGCTTGCAC
>JAOAIA010000035.1 GCA_026414955.1 Candidatus Bipolaricaulota bacterium | reverse complement strand
TCACTGCCCAGAGAAGATTACATATCTTTTGCTACGACGTGGGCCAGACTCTGGGCATCGAGTTCCATACCCAAGAAGAGTTGCTCAAGACGTTGCCCCTCTATGGGCTGCGCGTCTGCCCCATCTATAAAGTCTGCAAGACCATTGACGAAGCCTTAGAGTTCTATCGCGAGATGCAAGAGCGCCGCGAAGAACTGCCCTACGAAGCCGACGGCGTCGTCATCAAAGTCAACGACTTTCGCATTCGCGAGATTGTCGGAGAGGTCTCGCGCAACCCACGCTGGGCTATTGCTTATAAATTCCCGCCCAAGCAAGCAACGACGCGCGTCAAAGATATTGTCGTTCAAGTGGGCCGGACGGGGAAGCTCACGCCCGTAGCGGTGCTGGAGCCGGTTCCCCTTGGTGGCATCACCGTCCAGCACGCTACGCTCCATAACCAAGACGAGATCGAGAAAAAAGATATTCGCGTTGGGGACTGGGTGCTCATCCAGCGCGCGGGGGACGTCATCCCTGAAGTCGTCCAGCCCATTCTAAGTCGCCGCACCGGCGCTGAGAAGAAATTTACGATGCCGGAGCGCTGCCCCGTCTGCGGCGATAGAGTCGTCAGGTTGCCCGACGAGGTTGACTATCGCTGTGTCAATATCTCATGCCCGGCACGGTTGAAAGAGAGCATCTTGCATTATGCGTCCAAGGGCGCTGCCGATATTGAGGGCCTGGGGGAGCGCTGGGTGGAAGCCCTCATGAACGCCCAGTTAGTGAAAGAGATTCCCGATCTCTACAGGCTGAAAGAGCGCGTCATCGAGTTGGTGCGCCTCGAGCGCATGGGCGCCAAGCTCGCCGAGAATCTCTTAAACGCTATTGAGAAGAGCAAGAGAATATCGCTCGCGCGCTTTCTCTACGGGCTGGGGATTCGACACGTGGGAGAGCATCTTGCAGAGTTATTAGCGCAGCGTTTTCGAAGCTTGGACGCGCTCATGAACGCCTCCGAAGAAGAGTTATTGACGGTCGAAGAAGTCGGACCAACAGTCGCCCAAAGCATTCGCTCGTTCTTCCAAGACGAGTACAATCGTGAGATGATTGAAAAACTTCGCGACGCAGGCGTCCAGATCATCGAAGAGATCAGCTCACAGAAAGCTGGAGCACTTGCAGGCAAGACGTTCGTCTTCACAGGGACACTGAAGACGATGACGCGCGGCCAAGCGGAAGCCTTGGTCAAAGCTCTGGGCAGCCGAGTCTCGTCGAGCGTGAGCCGCAAGACCGACTACGTCGTTGCTGGAGAAGACCCCGGCTCGAAGTTAGAAAAAGCACGGGCACTGGGCGTGCCCGTGCTTTCAGAAGAGGAGTTCCGTAGGCTTATTGCTCCCCTCGCCCCCAGCCCCTCTCCCTCACAGGGGAGAGGGGAGCAGGGGTGAGGGTGGATCGTTTACCCTGGCCAACAGCTTGCTGTGTCAAAGCCCGTGGCTTGCGCGGGCACGCACAGCCGCGTGAACTCGTCGAACGGCAAGAGCGATTGATTACGCGCGTTCTTGATGATAAACGGGTTGCTCAACGGCAGATGAAACCCTGGAATTCGCCCGATGCCCGGGATGAAGATGAAGATCGTGTTGGTCTGGGTGCGCTCCGGGGTGCCGTCGCCGTTGACGTCGAGCAGCAGCTCGATGCGTGCTGCTGAGACGGTGTTGCTCAGTTCTACAGTGTAGATGACGCGCCCGTTGCTGCGGACGGAGCCGTTGAGTGTAATCTGCATCTGTTGGCCCGTAATCTGCGGAACGGGCTGCGCTGTCGCCGCCCCTTCGGTCTGCACGCCGACACCAACAATGGTGCCATTCACGGCGAGTGAGATCTGATAGGGTCTGTCGCTATTCCAGCCTGTCGCCCCTTGGACCATCAGATAGAGCTTGTCCGTCCCGATGATGAAGAGTCCTCCAGCTCCAAGGGGAATATACGGGCGCGGCGGCGGTGTTGGAGGCGTAGCTGTCACAGTGACGCTTTGAGACTGCGAGCCAGTCAGCCCTTGGTCATCGGTAGCCCTTAACAGTACTGTGTATGTGCGGGCTTGCGGGAACGCGAACGCCACACGCACGCCTTGGGCGTCGAAGCGCCCGTCGCCGTCGAAATCCCAGTCGTAGCGCACAATGCGCCCATCGGGGTCGGTCGAGCACGACGCATCGAACGTGACGGCTTGGTTGACGACGGGGTTGGTGGGGCTGAAGGTGAAGCACGCTGTTGGAGCGCGATTTTGTGGGGGCGCGGTCGTGCCCACTTGAAAGCTCGTGAACGCGCTCGTCCACGTCGCTGACGGCGCAGCGCTCTGGATACGACGGGTCAGCTCCGCGCGGAACGCTTCGGGATCGAGCCAGGCCCTGTTCTGAATGCCATCAAGTCCTAAGCTCACCGGCTGGGTGATCGCGATGGCGTGGAGATACTCCGTGCCCTCTGGCCCATTGATTACGAGGGTATACGGGCCATCGGGCAGGGTGTACGTTCCGGCGTTCAAGAGATTCTGGCGCGAGAACGCGTTGGGGAAGACCTGCGAGACCCGGCCCGCTGGATCAACGTCGAAGACATAGACATACGCTTGGGCACCGAGGCGTAAGAAGATTTGCAATCGCTCCCCGATGCGATAGCTTGTCTTGTCCGTGCTGATCGCAATCGAGAGCTGACTGGGCGTCGAACCACGCACGGTGATCTGGCGGCTATTGTTGGTCTCGTTGGATTCTTGGACTTGGCGTAGGGCGTCGGCAGTGACGGTGAACGTCTCTGAGGTGGTATTGAGTCTTCGCGAGAAGTCCATGCGCACCGAGGCCCCGGCACGCAGCCCAGACAGCGTCTGGCGGTCTGTTCCCGCACTGTCTTGCACCTCGACGACGAACGGCCCGGCATCGGCGTTCCCGATATTGCGCACGATCGCCGTCAACGTGAGTGTGCTCCCAACGGACGGGTCGCGTGGGGAGTAATCGAGCGAGTCAACCGTCAGATCGGGCAGTCGCGTCTCGGCAAGAGCGTCAATGCGAATCTGGGTCGCGTTGTTGGTCTCGTTCGATTCGTCTACTTGATTGGTGACGTCAGCGGTGATCGTGAAGATCTCCGTTGTGTTATTTTGGCGTCGCGTGAATGAGAGCGAGACGGAGCTTGTGACTCCCAACCCGGAGACAGTGCGACGGTCTTGCCCGGCGCTGTCGCGAATCTCAACGATGAACGGCCCGGCGTCACCGTCGCCTTGATTGCGCACGACGACCGTGAAGTTCACGTTCTCCCCAAGCCGAGGAGTCCGAGGCGACCAATCAACCCCAGCGATGATGAGATCGGGCCTGCGCGGGGCTTGGGGTTGAGCGTCCACACGGATCTGCACAGAGTTATTCGTCTCATCAAGCTCGTCTACTTGATTGGTCGCGTCTACAGTGATCGTGAAGAACTCCGTCGTGTTGTTCACTCGACGAGTGAAGCTGACCGTCGCTGTGCTGCCGACGGCAAGCCCGGCAAGCGTTTGGCGATCCGTCCCGGCACTGTCGCGGACTTCGACAACGAACGCCCCAGCGTTGGCTTGCCCTTGGTTGCGGACGACGACGGAGAGCGTGACGTTCTGGCCGACTGTCAGCGTGCGTGGCGACCAATCTGTGCCCGCGATAGCGAGATCGGGCTTGAGCGTGGGCTGCGTCGCAGTGACGCGCAGCTCGGCCGAGTTATTGTTCTCGTTCGACTCGTTGACTTGGTTGGTGGCATCAGCAATGACTACAAATGTCTCAGAAGTCTGATTGACGCGCCGCGTGAACGAGAAGCTCGTCGAGCCTCCGGCATTCAATCCGGCGACGGTGCGTCGGTCGGTGCCGCCGCTGTCACGAATTTCGATCACGAACGAACCAGCATTAGCGTTTCCGACGTTGCGCACGATCCCGCTCACGGTGACAAAATCCCCGACGCGGGGATTCGACGGACTAGAAGTCAACCCGCTCACGGTGAGATCGGGCTGGCCTGGGGGCGGGCTGGCTTGTGTGAGATTGAGCCGCCCAGAGCCAAACTGCACCGGCGACCCCATGGGGATGGCATCGCCCTTCAAACGGGCTTCGAGCTGCCCCGCGGTCAGCGACGGATTCTCTGAAAGCAAGAGCGCGGCAGCACCGGCGACGTGCGGCGCAGCCGCTGATGTGCCGGGGAATTCCGTGTACGTGAACGTCGAGACGCGATCTGGGCCGACGATGTCGGGCTTGGAAAGCCCAGCATTGGTTGGCCCTTGCGAGCTGTAGGGAGCGATGGGGCCAGTCGTCCAGCTCTGACGATTCACGGCGCCGACGGTCAGAGCGTTCGGCGAATCCCCCGGCGCGATGATGCTGCTTGCTGGGACGGGGTACTCGACGTCGTGATTGAGGCTGAAGAGCGAGAAGGTCCGTGGCGCGGGGGTCCCATCGGCCTTGATCTGAATGTGGAACGTTCCTGGGATGAACGACTGATAGAAGAGGCTCTCTACTGGAGGCTCAGTCCCCGACTGAATGCGTTGCGACGCCGCGACTTGAGTGCCGCTGTTGTTGAAGAGATGGAGATCGTAGTCATTCCCTGAACCGGGCCAGTCGTTCCATGTCAAGAAAACGCCGATCTGATCCCCAGCGTTCACGGTGATCGTTAAAGACTCATCGCTGCCGGAGAATTCGTGCCATTTGTTATTGTTGGTGTCCCGGAACGTCCCCTGCCAGTGACGGCGCGCGTAGTTGCCCGCGGCATTGACCCACAGTATCCCACGGCTGCGCGCGTCGGCAACGATGTTATTGATAATCCCTGTGCCGTCGTAGAAATTCGTGTTGAACCACCCAACGGAGTGATTGATGATCTTGGCGCCCTGGCGGATCGCTTCTTCCTTGGCGTTCTCTAAATCAACTTCGTCGCTAACTTTCATTAAGATCAGTTGGGCTTGGGGGGCCATATCATAAATAATTTCGGCGACAGCCGTGCCGTGGTTTGTCCCGGATTCGATGCTGGTGTTCGTGTAATCAAACGTTTGGATGCCACCGGGCAACTCCCCGCGGCTCTGAGCAGTTGATAGCCCCTGGAAGCCCAAGTCGATCACGGCGATCTTGACGCCCTGGCCGCGAAACCCCATGGCGTGATAATTCGACGCGCCGGTAAGGGCAACGCCTTCGCTGACGACTAAAGTTTGGGGGACAAGCGGAGGCCGCACAAATTGCACCACATTGCCAGCCGCCGCTATAGCGGCGCGCAACAACCCCAAGCTCATGGGTATCTGCACCTTCCAAGCATATTTTGACGTCGCGATGACCTGACCGCGCATGATCGCGATTTGCCTCTTCAGCAGATCCTGAGCAGCGGGATCACGGTTCACGCTTTCCGGAACCTGAAAGATCACGATAGCCGTGTTGCCCGAGACTGGGACGCGAAACTGTGATGCGGCTTGGGCTGCCGCTTGGGCCTGCCCTTGCTCAGAAAGCTTAAAGATCTGCTCAAGCACGCTATCAATTTTCGGGTCGTGCTCTGAGCGGGCCACGTTCTTGGGTTCATAGGGCTCTTGAGTCAGCCCCACCGTACCGAGCAACACCAAGACTGCTCCACCGAGCATCCAGAAGAGATACTGGTGTCTTCGCATGGTTCCTCAACTCCTTTATAGCCCTGGTTGATAAGGCGGTCGGACGAGCTTCACTGCCGGGTCGCTGGCTAAGGTCACTAACTGGTGAATCGGCACGAGCACCCGCATCAGCCCCGAGGGCGAGCGGGCTTCCACAATGAGATTATGAACCTGAGTGACGTGGGCCTCAGGGGAGACCAGCTCGACGATCACCCGCACTCGTAAGCCCCACAGCTCTAATTTGTTCTGCGGAGCAAACTCGTACCAGTCGGGCATGAGCATCAACGCATAGAGCACCGAGTCCAAGCGAACCCCCTGGGGAGGCTTCGGGGGCTTGACCCCTGGCACGACCGTCATCTCTTCTATAGCAAGGGGCAACACGGGATCGGAGACAACCGCAAGCTGTACTAATCTCCGCCCGATCTCATTGAGGATCGCCGAGGCGCTCACCGTGGTCTTTGGAGCCACGATCAGCTCGTAGCCCTCTCCAGAAGACGGACGAAGATTATATTGCGAAAGGAGCTCCTCAGCACGCAGCCATAAGAGCGTCCCGTCTACGAACAGATGGGGGAACGGAAAGCGTTCACGCTCGTTCTCCGGGGTGCAATCTAGGCACGGTTGCGCCCCGAGAAAATACGTCACCGTAGTCCCTTGGGCAATCCGCACAGAAAACCCTGCCTGCTTGGCCGACTCGATGATCTTCCCTAGATCGCTTTCGATGCTGGGCAGCACGACGCGATAGAACTTGCCCGCTAAGAGCAGTTGATCGGCCATGATCGGGGATGTGGGGTCTTCCCGCTGCGTGAGCGAGAGGACTATAAAGAGCAGCCCTGGTGCGAGCATAAGCATTCTGAGCATAAGGCTCCTTTCTGCTGACCCAACCCCCTAGCCCCCTTCCCTAAAAAGGGAATGGGGAGTTCCCCTCCCCGCGTCGGGGAGGGGTTAGGGGAGAGGTCAGGGCTTCTTCAAGCGTTTGGCAATATTCTGAGCGATCTGCGCCCATTCGGCAGCGCTCACCGTCTGGTCAATATAGCTTGTCAGGGTTTGGGGAATGAACGGGTTGCGCGACAGACGCAACTGCACAGCAGACTTAATCGCATTCGCGTCGTCGAGTTTGCCCCCACCGCGCACATAATCTTCTAGTGCTCCGGCAGCTTCCGTGATCGTCGTGTCCACCACTTCTAAAGTAAGCGTGAGCGTCACGGCTCCGAACCGGATCGTGAGGCCTATCGTCACGCCTTTGCTCGCCAGCAGAGTCTTCACTTCCCCCAGGGTCGTCTTGCGCTCTAATAGGTCGTCGTTGATGACGTCAAGCGGGATGCCCTTGGTCAGGCCCTCAAAGGCTTTGTCGACCAACATCGTGACCGGAAGCTCTTCGAGCAAGGCTCGCCCGATGATCTGTAACACCCCCTCGCGCAGCGAGATCGGAGCTGCAGACTGCTTGAGGCGCTGACAGAGCTTGAGCGCCGTGTCGGGGGTAATGCGCTTGTCGGCAAATCCCTTGGCAAACGCCGTCTGCAGCGTCTGCAGATCAGAAACCCCTAGCTCAACAAAGCATTTATAGACGTCTTCAGGGGTCGGCTGTGCCTCTACACCGATCCAACTGACGCAGATACTAAGCACAAGCAGGCTCACTAAGCGCTTCATGGCTGCTCACCTCGCGGCGCTATGTACAACACGGAATTGATCTTATCGTCAAACGTGTGTACAAACTCCGTCGCTCGCGGGTCGTAGACCCAGCGTGTGCCGTCCACGATAAAGCCGTACTCGTACCGACCGGGCTTGATCTCTTGTGGCAGCCGGATCCACCAGACGCCGCTGCGATCAGGGCCGTTCATGGGGACAGGCTCCCACAGCGTAAATTGTGCTGCTACGCTGACACTCTGAGCGTGCGGGTAGACGAGACACAAAACATCGGGATCAGAGCACGGTGCAACGGAAAGATGGAGTCCCACCCACAAGCCGATCACGAAGATCGCTGCCACAGCCACAGCTCCCGCTAGGGCAAAGCCCCAGCGCGGGTGCGGGTTCGGCCGCCTCTCTGGAAGCTCCTCCACGATCTCGTATTCCAAGGTGGCGATGCGATCCCGATGGGCGTCGGCGTAGCGCGTCAGCGTCTCTTTCACGAGGCTCTCCCATTCGTGTTCATGCATGGCCCGTCACTCCTTTCTGCTCCAGAATCTGCTTCAGTTCCGCTTTGGCTCGGTGAAGGCGCGTCTTGACCGTCCCTTCGGGGAGCCCTAACACCTCCGCGATCTCCTTATAGTCTAAGTCGGCATAGTAGCGCAGCACGAGGGGCATTCTGTATGCCGGCTTGAGCTGGTCTATCGCGTCTTTGATGAGTTGGGTGCGTTCCTGCTGAGCCAGCTGCTGGGCAGGATCGCTTCCCTTCGTCAGTCGCGAGATATGTTTCAGCGGAGCAAAAAGCCGCTCGCGGCGCAGCTTGTTCTTGCAGACATTGGCTGTCACGGCGAAGATCCACGTCGAGAATCTCTTGTCGAGGTGGAACGTGTGCAGCCCTTCATAAGCGCGGATGAACGCATCATGAGTAGCGTCTTCGGCATCGGCGGGGTTGCCCAAAATGCCGATGGCGATCCCGAAGACTGCGTCCTTGTAGCGTCTCACGATTTCACCCCAGGCGTTCATATCTCCATGCAGCGCTCGTTGTATTAACTCCAACTCCCCCTCACCCATGTGACCTCCCTCGTCGCTATTATATACAGATTCGTCAAGACAAAGTTTCACAGTATATTGTATCAAGAACCCGTCACGCGCCCCACGAGGATGCCGACATCTGTCATCTTGGGAGCAGACAAAGCATCCCCTGCTCTCCGACGGCCTTCCTTCCGTATCTCTGGAGGCTGCCCTATAGTCATGAGCGAAAGCTTTACGGCTGGCTCAGGAGGTACGACATGGTTCGAGCCTTAGCGCGACGCCTTGAACGAATCTCACTTCTCCTCGCATTGTTGATCGCTGTAAGCAGTTGTACCCTAGCTCAAGCCCCCCTTGCTCTCTTCGTCGCCATCCCGACGACCGGCGAAGCCCCGCTTACCGTCAGCTTCGACGCCTCTGGGTCGAGCGACCCCGACGGCACGATCTCCCAGTACGAATGGGACTTCGACAACGACGGCACTATGGACGCCACCGGCATCACAGTCACACATACGTACCCTGCTGCGGGGCTTTACGCGGCTGTTCTCACGGTCACCGACAGCACGGGCCTGAAGAGCTCGTTTGCCCTCTTCATCACCGTGTTGGAGGCGAGCATCTTCTTCACCTCAGATCGTACCGGAGATCCCGAAATCTTCAAGATGAATACCGATGGCACCAGCCAGGCCCAGATCACTCACTCCCCTGGGGATGACCAGTGGCCTGCCCTCCCCCCAAACGGGCGCCACCTCGTGGCCTTCGCCAGCGATCGTTCGGGAGACTTCGAGATCTTTGCGATGCTTCCCAATGGCACCTTCCAAACGAATCTCACCCAGCAGACCGGCAGTGCCGAGATCCAGCCCACCTGGTCGCCTGACGCTACCAAGATCGCCTTCGCTACGAATCGCGACGGCAACTACGAAATCTACACGATGAACGCCGACGGGACCACTCAGTCTCGCTTGACGACCGTTACTCCGAAGAACGCCTTCGCGCCGCGCTGGTCGCCCACAAACCCCAATCTGCTGATCTTCGTAATGCCCAATATGAGCCAGTCACCGTATCTCTCCATTGCCAAGATCAACGCTACCGGCACGGGGTTGGCCCAACTCACCAACCGACCCTATAACGACGGAGCACTCTCGCCGATCACGGGTTTTCCGTCACCACCCAGTTGGTCCCCCGATGGCACGAAGATCGCGTTCACGTCCGATCAGACGGGCAGCTTGGACATCTTCGTGATGAACGCCGACGGCTCAAGCATTGTCAGCTTGAATACGTTCGCCTCGTCGAGCACCGCGAATTTAGCGAGTTCGGACGAGTTCGATCCCTTCTGGCTGCCTAACGGCAACGAGATCGCGTTCGTCTCCGACCGCGATGGGACGTATCAAATCTATAAAGTGAATCTCTCCACGGGCGCGGTGACTAAGCTGACGAGCACGGGCACGAATATGACGCCCGCCAGCACTACCCCCAGCAGATAGACGACCCAATCTCCGAGCTGCACGTAGAGCGTCGCATGATCCTGCAGGAGGATCTTCTCCTGCAGGATCTGCTCTTTTTCGGAGCGCGTTGATGACAGAATTCTCCCGGCGGGGTCAATCACCCCGGAGATGCCGCCATTAGAGGCTTGAATTGTATACCGTCCCGTCTCGACGGCGCGAAAGACGGCTTTGGCAAAGTGCTGCTCCAGGGCTTTTGAACTCTTAAACCATGCATCGTTGGTGATGACCAGAAGAGCTTGGGCACCGCTTCTGACGAACGCTCGACTGATGTGAGAGAAGATAGACTCGAAGCAGATGGGGGTGGCGATTTTAAACTCCCCTAGTTCCCTTTGCCCCCTCACCCCTTTGCTCCCCTCTCCCGCGGAGGGAAGAGGGGCTGAGGGTGAGGCCAAAGGCCGAAACCCTTCCCCCGGCGTGAGCGCCCCCAACGGCAACGGCCCAATGAGATTCTCCAGCCCTATATTTCTCAAGAACCCGATCAACGGGAAATACTCGGTGCTAAAGGGCACAAGCTGCACTTTGTCGTAGAGATCGGCGATCTCCCCGTCGGGAGCAAGTAGGGCTGCGGTATTAAAGAGCTTGCCGTCACGATAATCAATCGTCCCCACGATGAGCGCCGCTCCAAGACGGCGCGCCTGCTCTTGATAGGGTGCAAGAAGCTCGCGCTGCCGGAGCAGATACGCCGGCACAAGAGACTCCGGCAGAAGCACGAGATCAACCTCCCCGGCCTGAAGTCGCTCCACTTGAGAGAGATAGAGATTCTGAATGCTGGGCAGTTGCGCGGGATCGCTGCGAGCGCGCTGCGCGACGTTGGAGTGAATGATCGCCACGCGCAGCGGTGCTCCCTGCGGCACAGGCACGCTCAGCTGATAGACTCCCCAGCCCCAAGCGAGCGCGATCACGCTCAGAGCTATGATGCCCCAGATCAAACGCCGCTCACGCAGAGCACGATAGAGCAAAAAGTTCACGAGCACAATGAGAAACGAAATCCCCCAGGTGCCCGTCACGGAAGCAATCTGAATGAGCTGGGGATGCTGCCAGAGGGCGTCACTGAGAAATCCCCAGGTGAACCCGAACTTCGTCAGTGAGCGCAGATATTCGAGAAGAACCCACATAGCGGGGAGAGCCAGCCCCTGAGCGCGCGGGAATCGCCCCTGAATTACACTAAAGCTTGCGCCCCACAGCCCCCACCACAGCGCCAGCAGCCCCGCTAGCCCTATATGCCCGAAGACAATAAAGATTCCCGCCCACTCGAAGAGAGCATAGAGCCAATACAATAAAAGCGCGAAGAAGACAAACCCGCACAGATACCCGATCAAGAATCCCTGGCGGGGCGAGCAGCCCTCCAGAGCATAGAAGAGTGGCACGAGCGCGACAAAGATCAGCCCACCAACGAGATACCCTGGCATGCTGAGCAGCGCCAAGAGAGCCGCAAGAATGGCCAAGGATGCCCGAAACATCGGCGACTGAAGTCGCCGTCTCAGGAGATGGAAGCGTGCTGAAGCACGCTGAGGAGGGGCAGATGTCAAACCTGCCCCTCCTTCAGCATCCGGTACAGGAGCAGAAATCCAAAACTCGCCCATGGGGTTGATACTATTGGAAAGCGAACAAGCCGTACTCGAAGAGCTGATAATAGATCAGATACAGCCCGGCGGCTACCAGCAAAAGCCCGTTGAGCCAGCGCGTGGCTCGCTCCCAGCGTCGCAACTGAAAGACGAGCAGAGCGAATAACGCGAGCGCGAAGACACTGAAAAAGATGCGATTGGCTCCAGAAAACGCTGCGCTCCAGCTGGCTGCGACCTGCGGCTGCGCCCACAGAAGCACCACGACGATAGCAACAGGCACGCTCGCTCCAATGAGGGCCTGTCTCAGCGGCAAGCGGCGCTCAAGACTGCCCTTGGAATACGCGATACTGAGCGAGAGCAAGAGCATCATCAGCGTCATGCCCGACGCATACGCGAAAAAATTGAGAATTCCGGTCACAAGGCTGGTCGTGAGTGCTGGCCCGACAACGTAGATCATAAAGATTGGGAGCGTGCACCCACAGGACGCAATTGCGTAGCCGATCCCATAGAGATAATAGTAGAAGAAGTAGTCCCTCACCCCTGGCCCCTTTCTCTCGGAGGGGAGAGGGGTTGGGGGTGAGGGCGAGCGCACTGGCAATGGGAGCGCAAGTGTGAGCTCGCGCCCCGCGAGCGTGAAGGTTCCCAAAGCTATAAGCCCCAGCCCCACGAGCATCACTGCCCAGGGAAAATACGCACCGATGGCCGTGCCCACCAGAGAGATCGCGATGCCCAGGGCGAGAAAGACCGTGAAGAAGCCGGCGCTCACGGCTCCTCCCAGCGCCAAGCCGTGCAGGCCACGTTGCCACCATCGTTCTGAAGCTGTTGCTTTGGCGCTTGAACCGCTCCCCAGGTAATGAGCGACATACGAAGGGAGCAAGGCGAAGCCGCAGGGGTTGAAGAACGCGACAACCCCCGCGCCGAGAGCCAAGCCGACAATGCTGAGATCAATCTGCATGGTGAGATTATGGCTCACAGGGAGATAGGCTGTCAAGCCAGTTGCTTCGTCCAAACGGATGCAGTAATCTTGTCGCGCTGAGAGGGGGAGCAAGGAGAGAAAAATGTCCGAGCCAGTACTGCGCGTCATAAACCTGAAGAAGATCTATCGCAGCCGCCGGCGTGGCGACATCGTCGCTGTAGATAACGTCTCGTTCAGTGTTTATAAGAACGAAGTTGTCGGCTTGCTCGGCCCCAACGGCGCCGGAAAGACGACCATAATTAAGTCTATCGGCACGATCCTGCGCCCGACTGCCGGGGAGATCTGGGTGGACGGCGCCGACGCCATCAAGAACTCGCGCGCAGCCTTAGAGAGAGTCACGGCGGTCTTGGAGGGCAATCGCAACGTCTATTGGCGCCTCACCGTCAAAGACAATTTAGAGCTCTTCGCGGGCTTGCAGGGGCAGTCGCTGCGATCCGTCAGAAGCTACATTGACGAGCTGATCGAGATGTTCAATCTCAAAGAGAAAGTTCAGGAACAAGCGCGGGCGCTCTCGCGCGGGATGCAGCAGAAACTCGCCGTCGCCTGCGCGCTCGTCAAGCGCACGCCGATCTTGCTATTGGATGAGCCAACGCTAGGCCTCGACGTCGAGACGAGCTATGAGCTTCGCTGGATCTTAAAGCGCATGGCCGAGCAGGGCCAGCGGACTATTCTGCTATCCAGCCATGACATGAACGTCGTCCAAGACATCTGCGAGCGAGTCATCATCATCAATCACGGCAGAATTGTAGTGGACGACAAGATCGAGAATCTGAAGAGGCTCTTCACGGCGAGCGCCTATCGCTTCGAGATCGAGGGGCATCTCAACCAAACGCAAGAGCAGAAGCTCACAGAGCAGTTCGATCTCATCAAAATTAGCAGAGACGGCCCCCGCACGGTCATCGAGGCTGAACTGCTTGACGACCAGAGAGTCTATGAGATCATTGACGTACTCAAAGAGAACGGCTGTCGTTTAGAGTCAGTAGGCAAGCAGTATCCCGACTTGGAAGAGATCTTTCTGCGCGTCGTGAAGGGAGAGAAGAGATGATCAGCGTAAATTTGACAAGATCTTGGATCAGAACAGGGGCTATCTGTGGGCTCTTAGCAATAGTGGCGTACCTGGTGTCTTCGGTTCTTCCCACCTTCTTGCCAAGAATCATAGACTATTATCTTTTCTTTGCCATTGGAGTCTTAGGCATCGTATTTGTAGCGGGTCTTTACAAGCTGCTGTCACATCATTCCCGAGAAAGTGTGCCTCTCCAGATGGGAGCTCTCTTTGGTATCATCGCTGGAGTCCTTCAGAACGCGATGGCTGTTGTTCAAGCCACAACTAGCATCTTTATATCTAGATACATTCGTGAGGCCCCCGACGAGGTCACAAAAGAGACCCTTAAATTGATCTGGAAGGGCGTTAACCTAGTCCAACTAGGGCTGGATGTCTCGTGGGACATCTTTTTGTTAATCGGGTTGATCTTGATTGGTGTTGCCATGCTTCATCACCCAAGGTTTGGAAAAGCTTTCGGCTGGACGGGTATCTTCTTAGC
>JAOAIA010000034.1 GCA_026414955.1 Candidatus Bipolaricaulota bacterium | reverse complement strand
GGGCTTCAGACAAGCCCAGGCGCTCTTATTATAGCGTCCTGGTGTGCTCTTGGCAAATTTTCACCGTCGGCGCTCGTTGAGTCTATACGCGGCGATCCCGAACGCCACCGCGACGTTGAGCGATTCTTTCTTGCCGTGCATCGGGAGTGTGATGATCGCGTCGGCGCGCTTGAGAAGCGCGTGAGAAAGCCCGGTCACCTCGTTGCCCAGCACAAGCGCGATAGGAAATTGGGGGAGAAACTCGCGATAGTCTATCGTCGGCAGCTCGATATTGTTCTCTAAAGCGACGATCTGAACGCCTTGGGCTTTGAGGTGTTCGAGCAATCTCCATGTTTGGGCGACGCGTTCCCACGGAACGGTCTTTTCAGCTCCCAGCGCGACTTTTTCGATCTCGTGGCGTGGCGGCGTGGGCGTGTAGCCGCACAGATAGATTTTTGTGATCCCCGCGGCGTCGGCGGTTCTGAAGATAGCGCCGACGTTGAACGTGCTGCGAATGTTGTCGCAGACGACGTAGAATTTTTCAGTAAACATTTGAATCACGGAAGGCACGGAAGAGATCACTGAAAGCACGGGAAAACAGCCCTTCTTTCCGCGTTTTTCGTGACCCTTCTGTGCTTTCCGTGATTCAATTTTACACCAAGCTCACCTATGAGTATACTGAAGACGCGCATGATCGAGCTTGACGGACACTCGTTAGCTATCGAAGCCGCACAGAAGATCGTCTGCGACAACGAGAAGGTCTCGCTTGCGCCAAGCGCGCTGGAGCGTGTGCGGGCTGCTTGCGCTGTCATCGAGCAGATCGTCGCGAGAAACCAAAGAGTCTATGGGATCAACACGGGCTTTGGCAAGCTCAGCACCGAGACGATCCCCAGCGAAAGACTCTCGCTGCTCCAAGAGAATCTCTTAAAGAGCCATGCCGTTGGCGTCGGGGAACCCCTTCCCGATGAGGTCGCTCGCGCAGCGTTGCTCTTTCGCCTGAATTCTCTCTTACAAGGGCGCTCCGGCGTGCGCGTCGCAGTGATAGAATATCTGAAAGAATTTCTCAATCACGGGGTCGTGCCGATCATCCCAGGGAAGGGTTCGGTCGGCTCCAGCGGGGATTTAGCGCCATTAGCTCATTTGGCACTGCTCTTGATCGGCGAGGGCCACGCCAAGCTTGGAGAGAAGACTCTCTCCGGGAACGAGTTGTTACACGAACTCGGACTAGAGCCGCTGCGCTTGGCCCCCAAAGAAGGGCTGGCGCTCATCAACGGGACACAAATCACATTAGCGTTGGGATTTGTCGCGCTCGTGCGTGCCCAGAAGCTCTTAGCGCAAGCGCAGGCGATCGGTGCGCTCGCGGTCGAAGCGCTGCGCGGGCACACAGAAGCGTTCGATGAGCGTCTGCATCGCGCGCGCCCGCACTCTGGGCAACTGCGCGTCGCGCAAGCGTTGCGCGCGTGGCTCGCGGGCAGCAAGCTCGCCAACAGTAGAACCGATGATGTCCAAGACAATTACACGCTGCGCTGCATCCCCCAAGTCCTGGGGGCTTCGTTGGACGCGCTCGATTTCGTGCGAGAGAAGTTCCAAATCGAGATGAACTCCGCGACTGATAATCCCTTGGTCTTCGCCGAGTCGGGGGAAGTGCTCTCTGGGGGAAACTTTCACGGGCAGATTTTAGCGTTCTGTTGTGAACTCTTAGGCCAAGCCGTCGCCGAGATCGGGAATTTCTCCGAGCGCCAGATCGCGCTCCTGCTCGAAGCCCCCGATCTTCCCAAGTTTTTAGTCCAAGACAGCGGGCTGAATTCGGGCCTGATGGTGCCTCAGTATACGGCTGCGGCTCTCGTGGCTGAGAACAAAGTGCTGGCGCATCCGGCCAGCGTAGATTCGATCCCAACTTCCGGGGGCAAAGAAGACCATAATAGCATGGCTACCACGTCGGCGTATAAAGCGCTTCAAATCGTCGAAAACGTCGAGATCATCTTAGCTATCGAGCTGCTGACCGTGCGTCAAGCCCTCAGCTTTCGTGACCCTGCGCTCATGGCTTCCCGCACCCGTGCCCTCTATGAACGTCTTTCCCAGCAGATCCCTCCGTTGGAAAAGGATCGCCTCTTGCAGTATGATATTCACCGAGCGATCATTATAGTTCAGGAGGGCAGCTGGCTCGATGGGGTTTAAGTCGGGGTTTGTCGGAGTTCTCGGACAAGCGAACGTCGGAAAATCTACTTTTATTAATGCCCTCATGGGCAAGAAGCTCTTGATTGTCTCCGAGAAGCGCCAGTCCACTCGTCATCGCATCCAGTGTGTGCTCACCCTGCCGGGGGCGCAGATTATCTTCGTGGACACGCCGGGGCTGCATCAGCCTGTAGATAAACTGAGCAAATATCTCCTCAAGCAAGCCTACGCCGCCCTCGGCGGACTGGACGTTTTAGCCTACATGACCGAGCCGTGGGGCAAGCTTCATGAGTACGACGAAAAAGTCTTCGATCATCTGAGAAATTTCACGAACCCCATCGTGCTCTTGATTAACAAAGTAGATCTCGCTTCCAAAGAACAACTCGAAGAGACGAAGACCGCGTATCAGCAGACAGGACTCTTTCGCGCGATCGTTCCCATCTCGTGCACGCACGGGGTTAATCTCGGGGTCGCGGCCAATACGATCGCGGAACTCTTGCCCGAAGGCCCCAAATACTTCGCCGACGAGGTCCAGACGGATCGCTCCACAGAGTTCGTCATCGCTGAGTTCATCCGCGAGAAGATCTTTCAGCTCACCCATAAAGAGATCCCCTACTCGACCGGCGTCGAAGTCGTCCACATGCAGGAGCGCGAGGACGGCAAGATCGTTGACATTATCGCGAATATCTACGTTGCGCGGGAGTCGCAAAAGCCCATTCTCATCGGCAACGGCGGTCGCATGATTAAAGAGATCGGGCGTCTGGCGCGCCAAGATATCGAGGCATTTTTGGGCAAGCACGTCTATCTCGACTTGCAAGTCAAAGTGCGTCCCGGCTGGAACGAAGACGAAGCTGAAATCGCCAAGCTGCTGGGGCGCGAGGGGTAAGCTCTATGACCAGCTCTCAGCTTCCTCTTGAATTCTATAAAGTCTTGGTGGATAATGCTCTCGTGGGTATCTACGTCTTGCAAGAGGGACGGGTTCAATATATCAATCCCGTGTTGGAGCGCCTGACGGGCTACTCGTGTGATGAGCTGCGGGGACGCCCCGTGCTCGATCTGGTCGTGCCCGAGGATCGCGAGCTTGTTGCAGAGCAGCTACGGCTTCGGGAGAGTGGCCAACTCGATCATGCGCACTATCGCTTCCGGAGCCAAAGCAAAGACGGTCGGATCATCTGGTATGAGGTCTTTGGGCATCGCGTCGAGTGGAATGGCCGACCGGCCATCGTCGGGACGGCCCTCGATATCACCGCTCAGAAGGAGTCGGAGCAGTTTCGGGATGAGCTTTTAGCCATCGGGACGCAGATTCTGCAAAGCTCCGATACCAAAGCGATGGTGCGCGAGATCGCTCAGGCGTTCGCAAAGTATTCGCGCTTTGAGCGGGTGGGGGTCTCGCTCTACGCTGCTCCGACTGCGCCGGATCAGTCGGATCCGCCCATCATTGCTGAGTATATTACTGTGGGACTTTCCCCGGAGCAGGAGCAGCTCCTGCGGCAACACCGCGCCGCTGGCAAGATTCTCTCAGATAAGCAGATCCTCGAGGCAGGCCAGCCCATCGGCCCCGCCCTCTACGTCTCTTCTGAACGATTGCCCCAATTACAGCAATACGCTGTGACGCAGTCCAAGGTGAGCGCCGAGTGGGGACCGTATGACATGCTCTACTGGCTCCTGCGCTCCGGGGAGCAGATCTTCGGGCGCATTGCGCTCTCCCAGCCGCGCGATGGGCGTTTGCCCACACCCGCGGAGCTCGCCCCCCTGACCCTCTTAGTGAACATGGCCATCCTCGCCCTCACCAATGCCTATCAAATACAGGCTCTCCATGAGCAACAACAAAAGCTCGCGGAGCAAGCGCACCATGACTCGCTCACCGGCGTCTACAACCGGCGCGCCTTCGACGAGATGCTCACCCAGCTCATGGATGCGCGCACGCCGTTCACGCTCGTCTTCGTTGACATAGACGATTTCTTTGAAGTGAATGATCGGTTTGGCCATCTTGTAGGGGATCGCGTGATTCAAGCCCTCGCGCAGTTTCTGAGAGAGATCATTCGCAAGACCGATAGCTTATTTCGCTACGGCGGGGACGAATTTATTATTCTCATGCCGCAGACGACCAGCGAGAAAGCCGAGCAGGTGTTGGCGCGGCTCCAGCACGAGTTACAGAATCTCAGCGCGCGGTGGGCCGGCGATCTCTCCGGTTTGCAGCTTTCGATCAGCATAGGGGCGTCGTCGTGGTCTCCGGAAAATCCACGCCCGCTTGAGGCGATCTTTGAAGAAGCGGACCAATTTATGTATCGGCGGAAGCGCGCGAAGCAACCAAACCCTCGCCCTCTTCCCGACACAGGGAGGGGCCAAGGGGAGGGATCGGCATGATCACCATTCGTCCGTTGCAGACCCTAGAAGAGCTGCACGTGTGCGAGCAGCTTCAGAAGGAGATCTGGGGATTTGAAGACATCAGCGTCGTGCCTCATCACCTGCTCTTGACGACCATCAAGAACGGTGGCGTACTGTTGGGAGCGTTTGAACGGGAAGAGATGATCGGCTTTGTCTATGGCTTCCCCGGCATCGAACATAACAGACTGAAACACTGCTCGCTCATGTGCGCCGTCGTCTCGGAGCGTCGCTTTCAAGGCGTGGGCTATCAGCTCAAGCTCAAGCAACGCGAGGCCGTGCTCGCCCAAGGGATTGAGCTGATCACGTGGACGTTCGACCCGCTCGTCAGCTCGAATGCACACTTCAATCTGCACAAGCTGGGCGTCATCTCCAACCGATACGAGCGCAATCTCTACGGGGATATGAGAGACAGATTGAACGCGGGGCTGGAGACAGATCGCTTAACTGTCGAGTGGTGGATCGCCAGCCCGCGCGTGCAGAGGAGACTCGACCTCTCTCCTGAAGAGGGCGGGGAACTCTCCCTTCCCTTGAGGGAAGGGGGCTGGGGGGTTAGGTCAGAGCCTATCAACCAGACCGAAGAGCGCGACGGCTTCTTGATCAACCGCGACTATTCGCTCGCGCGCACCGAGCCGAAGCTGCTCTTAGAGATTCCCTATCACTGGCAGAGGATGCGCGAGCAGAATATGCCGTTAGTGCGAGAGTGGCGCCAGGTGACGCGCGCGATCTTCGAGCACTACTTCGCTCAAGGCTATTATGCGACGGATTTTCTCGTCTTCGAGCACCCAGGGCAGAAGCGCGCGTTCTATTTGTTGGAACAAGCGACAAGAGAAGAGCTTTTGAAAAGATGAAACTTGAAGCCATTGAGCTGCGGCATCTGGAGATGGAGCTGGTCGAGCCGTTTGAAACCAGCGGCTGGCGCGAGACGATCCGACCGTGCATCATTGTCACGATTCACAGCGACGGTCTGACCGGCTACGGCGAATGCGTCGCCGGAGCGGGACCGTGGTACTCCTACGAGACGATCCAGACGGCGTGGCACGTCTTAGAAGACTTCTGCATCCCTGCCGTGCTCGGTCACGATATCTCTTCTGCCGAGGAGCTGCAAGCGAAGCTCAAGCCCATCCGCGGACACCCGATGGCCAAAGCTGCTTTAGAAGCCGCGTTCTGGGACGTGCTCGCCCAAGCGAAGAATATCTCTCTAGCAAAGCTGCTCGGCGGCACGAAAGACCGCATCGAGAGCGGCATCTCTATTGGCATTCAGAAAGACATCCCAACGCTGCTCAGCGTGATCGAACAGCGCTGCGCTCAGGGCTATAAGCGCATCAAGCTCAAAGTGAAGCCCGGCTGGGATATTACAGTTCTGCGCGCCGTGCGCCAGCGCTTCCCCACTCTAGACTTGATGGCCGACGCCAACGCCGCTTACACCATCGCTGATTTAGAGCATCTAAAACAGTTTGACGAGTTCGGTCTCATGATGTTAGAGCAGCCCCTAGAGTACGACGATCTGATAGACCACGCTCGCTTACAGAGAGAGCTGAAGACCCCCATCTGTCTGGACGAGAGCATCAAGACGCCCGACGACGCCAGAAAAGCGTTGGACCTGGGGGCGTGTAAGATCATTAATATCAAGCCGGGGCGGGTGGGCGGGCTGCTGAACGCCAAGAGAATTCACGATCTCTGTCTAAGTCGGGGCGTGCCCGTCTGGTGCGGCGGGATGTTGGAGACGGGGATCGGGCGCGCCGCCAATGTCGCACTGGCGAGCTTGCCCAATTTCACGCTGCCCAACGACATATCGGCGAGCGCGCGCTACTGGCGTGAAGATATCATAGAGCCGCCGTTCGTGCTCGAACCCGATGGGACGATCAGAGTTCCAACGGGTTCGGGGCTGGGCGTGCGCGTCGTGATGGAGCGACTAGAGAGAGCGACGCGGCGACGAGCTACAACTAGATGCTGAAGCATCCGGCTTAATAGATGCAAGCCCGCTGAAGAGGGCTAGCGTGCTTGAGCACGCTTCCATCTGCTCAGGAGGCAAGGATGATCATCAAGACTGTCGGTTTTATCCTGCGCGCGATCAAATTTCGTGAGAGCGATCTGATTCTCACAGTTCTCTCGCGCGACTACGGGAAGATCGCGCTGATCGCCAAAGGAGCGCGGCGCCCCGAGAGCAAGTTCGGCGCGGCGTTGGATCTGTTGACGCTCAGCGAGCTGGTCTTCTACGATGCTGAAAATCTCAAACTATTGAAAGAAGCAAGCATCATCGAAGACTATCGCGCGATCAAGAGCGACTATGAGCGTCTCACCCTCGCGTTGCACACGGTGCACTTGCTCAATCAGCTTGTCGAGGAGCATCATCCCGACCGCGCGGTCTTCGCATTCCTGCACGATTTTTTAGGAGAGTTGGGATCTGTTAAAAATCTCGATCTGGTTGCAGTGGCAGTGAGGCTTAAGCTGATGCGCGCGCTGGGGATCGCGCCGCGTATGGGCAGTTGCGCGCGTGGCGGGCACAAGCTCACCAATGAATTCTGGTTCTCCCCACAAAGCGGGGGATTTGTCTGTGAGGCCTGTCACCAAGCGGGTGACACCCGTCTCAGCCCGCGCTTAGCTCAGAATCTGAAGATGATCTTGGGGCTGAGCTGGGGCAAGCTCGACCGGCTCGCGCTTGCTGAAGACGAGATCAAGCTCGCTCAAGGGGTGCTCGATGAATTCATGGGCTTCCATCTCAAGGCACCCCAGAAGAGCACATAGTTATCTCACATGCCCTCGAAGTAGCCCCCGATACGAATCAACAGGATCGTGATCCCCACAGCGATCAAGAAGTTCCCCAATGCTGTCAAGAGCTCCGGCATCGTTTCACCCCCTGTCGGTATGCATTACTTATAGCAGAGATGTTATGCTGTTGTCAAACTGCAGTCTTCGTGAGACTTGTCAAGATGGGTGCTTTTGTGGTAAAAAGAGGTGTAGTCATTCTCAAAACGAAGGGAGGCTCTATGGTCACAAGGGGCTGTGCGGTCTTGCTGATGCTTTGCCTTGCGAGTGGTCTTTCGGCAGTGGCTCAGGAGTGGGAGGTCTGGCCTAGAGATACCCAAGTCTCGGATCACCCAAAGATTGCTAACTTCCTAGAGAATCTCATAGCGGACTATCAAGCTTCTCGCTCCGTGATCGCGTTGGACACCATGCGGCGGGTGCCATCGTTCTATGGTCTCCATCGCGAGGGGGATCGTGTCCGGGTCGTGATCGAGATCGAATCGGCGAATCTAGCGAGCAGAGTCGTTTCGGCTCTCAAGAGCATTGGTGGGGAGATCGAGCTCAGCTACGATACCCAGATTCAAGCCCTGGTCCCCATAAAAAATATTCGACAGATCGCTGAGGTGAAGGAAGTGCAATTTGTTCGCCCTCCCATCCAGCCGGTGCTCATGCAAGGTGCGACGGTAAGCGAGGGGCAAAAGCTCATCGGCGCTCCGACGTGGCACACCGCAGGGGTGAACGGGCAAGGCGTCAAAGTAGGCTTGATAGACCCCGCGTTCTATCGCTATGAGCAACTTCTTGGGCGGGAGCTGCCGCCGCGCGAGCGCGTGACAGCACGATCATTCCGAAGCGATGGGAGAATGTACGACCCCGATGCCCCCAGCAGCCACGGCGTGGCTGTCAGCGAAGTCGTCACCGACGTCGCGCCGGGGATTAATCTCTATCTTGCGGCCTTCGACACCGATGTCGAGTTCCGCAGAGCTGTTGATTGGCTTATCGAGCAGAAGGTCGACGTGATCAACACGTCGCTGGGGTTTCCTTCTGGGTGTTTCCGCGGCCAAGGGATGTTTGAGCCGAGCATCCGCAAAGCCCGCGAGGCCGGGATCACCTGGGTGACAAGCGCTGGCAACCGCGGCGACAGCCACTGGGAGGGAAGCTTTACCGACCCCAATACCAATGACAGACACAATTTTTCCAGCTTCGATGAGACCCTCACTTTTGAGGTCGAGCTTTTCCCCTTGGAAGTCTCGGGACAGAGGGTTGCTGGTGTCCTCGTCGTCTTCTTTCTCAGTTGGGATGCGCCGTGCTCTGGAGCTTTCGATGATTACGATCTGGCGATCTTCCCCGAGTCGGCTCCTGAGGTTCGCCTTCAAGGGGACTGGGCGTGGCGACGCGGAGTGCCGGTCAAGGTCGCCGGTGGGTTGTTCTACACGCGCAACCCAGCACTCGCGGGCCGGCGCGACTCCTTCGCCGTTGAGATCACTAAAAAGCGATCGGGCGCAGCCCCGGCGCGCTTGGACTTGGTCGCTCAAGTCTGTCTCATCTGCCATAGCTTTGAGTATCTCGTCCCCCAAGGGAGCATTTCGATCTTCGAGCCGGCGATCTCGCCCAACGCGATCTCCGTCGGGGCGTTCCATCACGCTCCCGATCGCTGTCCCAGTGACTTATGTCCAGAGACGAATCTCTTCGTCTACAGCAGTCGCGGCCCGACCAAAGATGGGAGAATCAAGCCCGACATCACCGCGCCGTCGCACATCTCGACTGCTACGTATGGGAAATACACGGGCGATGGGCCGAATCAGAACTCTGGCTTTGACGGGACGTCAGCGTCCGCGCCGCACGTCGCGGGCGCAGCCGCGCTCGTCAAGCAGGTCTTTCCGAAGTTCACACCCCAACAAGTCCAAGAGTTTCTGGAGAAGCGCGCTGAAGATCGCGGCGCTCGCGGGAAAGATAACGACTGGGGTGCAGGACAACTGCTGCTCGGTGAAGTTATCATCATTCCCAATGCGCCCGCAGATCTCGTTGCGTTCGGGAGCGGCCCACGCGAGATCAGCGTCACATGGAAAGACCAAGCCACTAACGAAGCGGGCTTCTCGCTGGAGCGGCGCTTCGCCCGCGATCCCGACTTCAGTGAAATCGCTCGGCTCGGCCCCGATGCCACAACGTTCACCGATACGAACGTCCTGCCTGAAACGCCCTATTGCTATCGAGTCCGGGCGTTCACATCATCAGGGCAATCCGATTACTCCAATGAGTCTTGCGCAACTGGCTCTCTCGAGCTAGCCCTTTATGAGTTCTCTGCCGAGCTACAACAGGGAGCCTTCGCACGCATAGAGATTCCCGGCGAGATCAAGAGTGCGCTCCCTGTGGGTGTGCGCTTCGTCGAAGAGCCAAATGTCACGCTCAGAGATCGCACGAGCCGTTCTCTGAGCGAAATAAACCTACAGCTCTCTCCTAGCACTGGCTCGATCTTCGGTAGCCCCAACGCTTCAGGAGAATTCCCGTTCTTGATCGCCGTCTTCTCCAACGGGCACAAACTCGCACGCATCTGGGTGTTGCTCACGGTCAAGCCCGCACTGGCTTTGGTGCGACGCACGGCGCAGACCCAAAATCCACCAGAGATTCTTTTTATAGATTTCCCATCTCAGATTCGCGCGACGGGAAAACCCATCATGGGTTTTGTCGGCTTCAAAGACCCCGATGGCGACCTCACGAAAGCGAGTTTTACTGTTGTCAGCGCGACAGACTTCCAAAGCTTTGAAGTCACTCCGAACGTCAAGGGTCAGAAAGAAGGGGTCTTCTCGTTCGAGATCGCAACGACGATAGCACAGAACGTCACGCTCGCCGTGACGCTCACCGACGAAGCGGGCCAAGCGAGCCAAGCCGTCGAGTTCTCGTTTGAGGCCGTGCCCGTCCCAATCTTGCGCGTGACGCCGGAGAGCTTAAACGCCCAAGGGATGGCTGGCGTAGGCGAGATTGCCGCCCAAGAACTTGAGATCACCAACGGTGGAAGCGGGACGCTCGCCTGGACAGCTCTGACCGACGCTGCATGGCTGAAGATCTCTCCTGACGCTGGAGAGGTCGCTGCAGGAGGATCTGTTCGCGCGACGGTCAAGGCCGACAACACAGCATTGAGCGCAGGGCGCCATCGTGCTCTGATTATGATCCGTGCCCCTGGAGCCGAGAACAGCCCGCAGTGGGTACGCTTTGGATTAGAACTTGCGCCCGCAGGCGGAACGCTGCTCTGGAAGACTTCGGTAGGGGCGACAGATTCCAGCCCAGCCTTGGGTGCTGACGGGATGATCTATCTCTTCGGTGCTGATCAATCGCTCTACGCGCTTAGCGCCGATGGCCAGGTGCAGTGGACGTTCAAAGCCGGGGGGAATATCCTTTCGGCTTCGGTCGCTATCGCGAAGGACAAGACGATCTACTTCGGCGCTGACGACGGAAATCTGTACGCGCTCGCACCCGACGGCAAAGAGAAATGGCGTTTCGCAGCGAATCTCCCCGTTCGCAGCAGTCCAGCCATCGGCCCTGATGGGACGATCTATATCGGCTCTGGAAGCCAGCCCTCTGAAGACGCCAAAGTCTACGCGATTCAACCGAACGGTACAGTGAAAGGACGCCCCTTCGACGTCGAAGGAGGAGTGGTTTCCAGCCCAGCTCTCAGCGCGAAGACACTCTATGTTGGTGCGCTCGACCGGCGTGTCTACGCTGTCAATCTCGATGGGTTCTATCGCCAGTGGCGCTTGCGTCTAGGGGATTCGATTCACAGCTCTCCCGCTATAGGCGCTGACGGCACACTCTATATCGGCGCTGATGACGGGAATCTGTACGCGCTTGCGCCCGATGGCAAAGAGAGATGGCGCTTCCAGACAAACGACGGAATCTTCTCTTCTCCGGCTATCGGATCTGACGGCACGATCTATGTCGGCTCACTCGATGGGCGGCTCTACGCGATCAGTCCTGAGGGCAAAGAGAAATGGCGCTTCCAAACGGAAGGGCCGATCTATTCGTCGCCCGCTATTGCTGCCGATGGTGTTGTCTACATCGGCTCGGACGACGGGAATCTCTACGCCGTCAACGCTGATGGTACACGGCGCTGGAGCTTTAAGACAGCCGGACCAGTGCGCTCCTCGCCGGTGATCGAGAACGATGGGAGAGTCTATATCACTTCGCGGGATGGAAATCTCTACGCGATCCGTGGTGAAGCCGGCCCAGCGCAAAGCCCCTGGCCGATGTTCCGTCAGAACCCGCAGCGCACCGGAGCCAAGCCCTAAAGCCCCAACGCTTGATCTAAGAACTGTAACGCTTCGTCACGCCGGTCGAGCAGCCGGCGTGGCGTCTTTTTCAAGCCCTCTTGCAGCAGCGCGTGCACGAGGAACGGGAAGACCGACGTTACCTCGGCGAAGACATACTGGGAGTTCTTCTGAAACTCTGCGGAGACCTTGCCCCACGTGTGCGCCTCCCCGGCGGTGCACGAGCTTAAGCCCCCGTTCTGCACGTGCGCGTCGCAGATCTGCACGTCGCAGTCATAGCCCTCTGTGTCAAGCCCGCAGATCTGCGACAGATACGGTTCCGGCTGGAGGCTGTAATTTTTGGGCACTCCGCCGCCTAAAATTATAATGCTGAGCTTCTTGGACCATCGGTGCTTGGCCAGCCAGTGATATGCTCCAAATTCGTGAATATCTGTCTCTATATCAATCCCAAACTGAAACTTTTCGCCGAGCGTGCGCTTCAAGTATGCAACGTTGAGGTAGATCGAGCCATCTTGGGGGGCGCCGCAGAAGATCGGCACCCTTGCGCGATGCGCCTGCACGGTGAGCGAGCGGTCACACGCTTTTTTCTTCAACAGCTTCGCTGTGTATTGTCCCACCAGATCGTGAAACTGTGGCGTGGTCATCCGCCTCTGAAAAGATTTTTCAGTGAGTATCTTCTGGACGAATCTATCTGTTCTGTAGAGATCGTCTTCAGGAAAGACCAGATCGTAGATGCGCGTCAGCCCGGCACGGCGCAGGTGAATGTCTCCGATATTGGGGTCTACTGCGAAAAATTCCCCGTCTATCGCGCGCTGCAGATCGTGATAGATATTCGCGCCCGTCGTCACCAAAATATCTATAATCCCAGATTGGATGAGCGGGATAAGACAGGTCGTATGGAGACTTGCTGGGGTCATCGCGCCGGAGAGTGAGAGCACGATCGTGTGATCTTCGACGATCATGCGCTTTATAATCTGATATGCCGTGCGCAGTTCTCTTCCGACGAACGCCTGAAAAGCCGTGTGGAGCAGCTCAGCGGTTGTTTCTCTCCCCGTGATCGGAGCGCCAGCTACGAGAGGGCCTGGACGCTTTTTAGCGCGTCTCATCGGGCTTCCCTCCTGAGCTATTCATGTGCTGAGCGTCGAGCACTTTGATTTTTCGATCTTTCAAATCCTTCACAATCCCGCGCCAGTCATAGCTATCTATCTTGATGACGAAGACTCCCGTGTCTGGGGTAGTGCGGCATTCGTCGCACGTGACGATGCTGCGCACGTTGACGTCGTGATCGCGAATGACTTCTAACGCTTCGGCGAGCGCGCCGGGGCGGTCTTCGAGTTCAAGGGTGAGCCGCGTGCCCTTCTGGTGCACCCCTAATAACTTTAGCAGGACTTCAAAGATATCCGACTCTGTAATGATCCCGACAAGATGGCTCCCTTCCACGACGGGCAGCCCACCGACTTTATGCTTGCGCATGAGCAGCGCGGCGCGCTCAATGGGGTCAGCGGGGCTGACGGTGATGAGATCTTCGGCTTTGACCATGATCTGCTCAACCGTAGTCCGCGCCAGAAGATAGTTTAACTCCCAGACGCTTAGCGTGGTCGCGTCTGAGGGGCTGGCTTCTAAGATGTCGCTCTTGGTGACGATCCCCAGGAGCTTTCCGCGCTTGTTGACGACGGGGAGGCGTCGCACTCCATGCTGCTTCATGATCTCTTGGGCTTCTAAGATCGGGGTCTCCGGCGAAACTGTAATGACATCGGTGGTCATCCACATGCGCACAAACATCGTCTCGTCCTCCTGGACATGAGTATACTCAAATTTTGTGTCTAGCGCAGAGAGGGAGCTAGGGTTTTGGGACTCAACACGTCCGAGTTCAGATAGTTTTTCAGCAAGCTCGCGGGCAGCCGCCACTCTTTGGGGATCACTCTCTCGGAGACGAGATGGGCTCGGGTGTAGACCTCGCCCTCGAAGAGCAACCGCGCCACGAACGTCGCGCAGTTGAACCCGAACAAAGAGTACGGCAGAGCTTCGCCGTACCACGCCCGCCGCCACGGCGTGCTCAAGACGGGATCAGGCTCCAAGAGCGATATATAGTGCTCGACGAGCTGACGGATGCGCGCGGCTTGTTCTGAATGCACCCTGATAATGAGACGCAACTCCGGCGACGCGAGAAATCTCTCCAGCGTCATCCCCGGCTCCTTGAGGATATCCCAGGCGATGATGCTGCCAGGCTGGCGCGAGAAGACCAAGCGCACATAGTAGAAGAATCTCTCGAGCCCCTGATAGCTGTCTCTTATACACATCT
>JAOAIA010000033.1 GCA_026414955.1 Candidatus Bipolaricaulota bacterium | reverse complement strand
GCCTCACCCAAGGCACGGAAGCTCTCCCCGGCGCGGGGAATAGACTGCCAGACCGAGGGACTCAGCACGACGATGAGGAGCACAGCGAGAAACGCGGGCACCAAGAGAGATCGGACTATTCGCTCTCTCAGATCGTTCACGAGGGGATCTCCTCCTGGGCGAACATGATCGCAAAGAGAATCAGCGTGATGACAGCCCCGGCGTAGATCAGCACTTGCACGGCTGCAAGAAATTCTGCGCCAAGCGTGAGAAAGATCGCCGCGACCGAGACGAGCGTGCCCGCGAGCCAGAGCGCCGCATAAGTGAGGTTCTTCGCACGCACGGCCATGACGGCTGTCACGAGCACGATCACGGCGAGCAGACTGAAGACGATCATAGCGAGTTTTTCTACCCTCCCCGCGTCGGGGAGGGGCCGGGGGAGAGGTCTTTCTCGCTCTTGGAGAGCAATTCCGGCGTGTACTCAAAATGCTCTCGGTCGTAGCGCGACAACTCAAACTCTTTCGTATGACGGATCGCCCCGGTGGGGCAGACATCGGCGCACCAGCCGCAGTACGTGCACATGGCGATATCGACTTGGGGGAAGAGATAATAATCGCGGTCTTGGGGCTTGGACGTATTGCTGATCTTCCCCCAGGGGACCATCTTGAGAGCGCCGTTGGGGCACGACTGCTCGCACATTGTGCAGCCGATGCAGATATTGTGATCGAGAAAGAGCCGCCCGCGAAAGCGTTCTGGCAGCTCGTGGCGCTCTTCAGGATACTGCTCGGTCACGGCTCTCCGAAAGAAATTCTTCAGCGTGACGCCCAGCCCGTGCAGCACGCCGATCAACGGTTTATAAGAGTTTTTCATAGCTATTTCACGACTCCTAACGCGACCAAGGTCGCGGTGAGTATTAAGTTCGCCAGCGAAAGTGGGAAGAGCAGCTTCCAATTGATGTTGAGAAACTGATCAATGCGCACGCGCGGCAGGCTGTTCCAGAGCCAAAAGACGACAAAGACGAGCACGCCCGCCTTCACGAAGAACCAGATGAAAGAGAGCATAGGGGGCAAATCTAGCCCGAACGGCCCCAGCCAGCCCCCAAAGTAGAGTGTCACTGTCAAAGCTGCAATGAAGAAGACGTTGGCAAAGAGCGTGAGGAAGAAGAACGCGAAGCGCATCCCGCTGTACTCGGTCACGTAGCCCGCGACAAGTTCCGACTCGGCTTCGGGCAAATCGAACGGCAAGACGCCCACCTTGCCGATCATCGCTACGATGAAGACGAACAAACCCAGAATCTGGGGGACGAAATACCAGAGCTCTCGCTGCCGTTCGACGATCTCGCGGGTGCTGGCAGTGCCGGCCAGGAGCATCACGGCGATCGCGGATAGCAAGAGCGGGATCTCGTAGCTGACGTCCATGGCCGCCGCTCGCAGGCCGCCCAGCATCGCGTATTTATTATTTGATGCCCAGCCGGCGACCACTTCTCCCAAAGGTGCCAGCGCCGCGAGCGCGAAGATCAAGACGAGACCGATGCGCACATCGGTAATGATCAGACCGTCGCCGAAGGGGATGGGCGAGAAGGCGAGCACCGCTGGGACGAACGTCAAATACGGCGCGAGCCGGAAGCCCCAGTGCTCGACCCGTGCTGGGATAATATCTTCTTTAGCGACTAATTTGATCCCGTCGGCGACGAACTGCAAGATCCCATAGGGGCCGACGCGGTTTGGCCCCAGGCGCTGGCCAAAATCCGCAAAGAGCTTGCGAAAGACGTACGTCAATATCCCGCCCCCGCCGGCGACCACGCCGATCAGTGCCAAAGCGCCTCCGACGGAGAAGACGATCTCGTTCATCGGTCGACACACCCCATCACCAAGTCAAAGCTCCCGTTGATCGCAACCAAGTCAGCAATCAGAGTATTGCGCATCAGTTCTGGCAAGACCGAGAGATTCTGAAAGCAGGGCGAGCGCATCTTGACGCGATAGGGGAAGGTCGTGCCATCGCCGATGAGATAGATGCCCACTTCCCCGCGCGGCCCCTCGATGCGCGTGTAGTGTTCGCCTGTGGGGGCCATCAGGAACTGATAGCCCTTCTCCCAGCCCTTCTGAAGAATCGGGCCGTGGGGCAAGCGCGCGAGCGCTTGGCGTATAATCTGCACCGATTGGCGCATCTCTTCCAAGCGCACTTCGAAGCGCGCGTAGCAGTCGCCCTCGGTGCGCACGGGAATAGTAAACTCAAACTCTTCGTAAGCGAAGTAGGGTTCGTCGCGGCGCAGGTCAAAATCAACCCCAGAAGCGCGGGCGTTCGGCCCCGTTACGCCCCAGTCGATGGCCATCTCTTTGGTGAGCACGCCGACGCCGCGCGTGCGCATCACGAACGTGTCGCTCTGGGCTAGGAACTCTTCGTACTCGTCGAGCTTGCGCTCGATCTCGTCGCAGGCCCTTCGGGCTTTGTCAGTCCAGCCCTCGGGCAGATCGGCCTTGACGCCGCCGAAGCGAAAATAATTGGGATGCATGCGCACCCCGGTCAGCTCTTGCTGCAGACTCAAGATCAGCTCGCGCTCGCGGAAGCCGTACCAAAACGCGTTGAGCACGCCAAGATCAAGCCCGAACGTCCCTAGCCAGACCAAGTGACTCTGAATGCGATCGAGTTCTAAGCAGATCACGCGAATATACTGGGCGCGGGGAGGGGCTTGCAGCCCCGCGAGTTCTTCGACGGCGCGCACATACGCAGCTTCGTACGCATAGCTGGCAACGTAGTCGGCGCGATTGCACTCAATGATGAAATGGGGGTAGCGTCCCAGCTCGGCGAGCTTCTCCATGCCGCGATGCAGGTAGCCGATCACGGGCTGCACTTCCCGCACGATCTCGCCGTCAATTTTGAGAATCAGTCTTAAGACGCCGTGGGTGCTGGGGTGCTGCGGTCCCATGTTGAGCACCAGCAGGTCTTTGCTCTGTGCTTCGACCGTGTATGGCTCGGTCATAGGCTACCAGCCCTCCGTGGAGTCGAAGCCGACGACGTCGCGCCCTTGGGCGTCTTTGCTGACGAACTGTTCTCTCTCTAGAGGGTAATCTTTGCGCAGGGGATGGCCCTGCCAAGGTTCGGGGAGCAGAATCCGTCTTAAGTCTGGGTGATTTCTAAATCGTATCCCAACGAGATCAAACGTTTCGCGTTCCAGAAAGAGCGCCGATTTCCAGATCGAGCTGACCGAGTCTAGGACGGGATCGTCATAGGGGCAGCGCGTCTTCACAATCAAATGTTGCAGATGCTCGTACGAATAGAGATTGTAGATCGCTTCGAGAGAGCGCTCTTGAGGGCGGTCAACGCCCGTGATACACGCCAAATAGTCAAAGCCCTGGGCTTTGGCCGCTCGACAGAAAGGGACCAAAGCGTCGCGGCGCAGGCGCACGACGGGCTTGCCCAGCAGTTCCCCCGTCTCTTCGATCTGCGAGGCAAACTCTTTGTGCAGCTCGGCCACTAAAGCGTTCATACTTTTTGGGTATTGGCCCGGCCCGCACGAATCTTTTGTTGGAGCTTGATAAGGGCTTCGATGAGCGCCTCTGGCGTCGGCGGGCAGCCGGGCACGTAGACGTCTACGGGGATGATCTTATCTACGCCCTGCACGACGCTGTAGCTCTTCTGATATGGCCCGCCGTTGATGGTGCACGCGCCCATCGCGATCACGTATTTAGGCTCGGCCATCTGCTCGTAGAGCGTCTTGATGCGCGGGGCCATGCGCTTGCAAACTGTGCCCGCGACGATCATTAAGTCCGCCTGGCGCGGCGAAGGCCGGAAGACTTCCGAGCCAAAGCGCGCCAGATCGTACTTCGAGTCTTGTGCCGACATCATCTCGATCGCGCAACACGCCAGCCCAAACGTCAAGGGCCAGAGACTATTGCTCCGGCTCCACTCTAACAGATCTTCTAGGCGCGTGAGCACGACCCCGCCTAACCCGTTCTTGTGATGATTCGTTAGCGCAGCCATCGGAGCAATCCCTCCCGCCACGCATAGAGCCAGCCGACTAATAAGATAGCGATGAATAGCATCATTTCAAAGAAGGCCCAGCCGCCCAAGGCGCGAAACTCGACCGCCCACGGGACGAGAAAGACGACCTCAATCGCAAAGACGAGAAAGATCAGCACATAGATATAATACTGAACTTCCCAAGGGCGGTGGGTATCGCCGATGGGGGTCTCGCCGCATTCATAAGTCTGCTCTTTCTCTGGGGTAGGGCGACGGGGCGTGATCTTGTGCCCCAGCCAGAGCGCCGCAACGATCACCCCGCTGCTGAGCACGGCGATCACGAGCAACGGCAGATAGCTGCTGATCATAGCGCTACCCCCTCCCTCTCTTGAGAGGCTTTAGATGCGAGAGGGCGCTGAGTTCGCAGCTTTCGGTCTATCGCTTCGGCGGCGAAGCGGCCGTCGGCCAGCGCTTCGATCATGCTCGCCGGCCCACGGCGTGCGTCCCCTCCGGCGAAGACCCATGCGCGCGACGTCTCGTATTGATCGTCAGTGACAATGCGATTTCCCTTCTCAAGCTTCAGCCCGTGATGCTCTCCCAACCATCTCAGATCGATCTCTTGGCCGATGGAGAAGATCACGGTATCTACGTCGATGGTGAATTCCGAGCCCTTGATGGGGACTGGCTCGCGTCGCCCGCTCTGGTCTGGCTCGCCCAGCTCCATGCGCACCAGCTCTAAGCCCTGCACGCGCGTATCGCCCAAAACCCGCACGGGATGCGTCATGAACTGCACCGTGAGATTCCCGATCTTTCGGTCTAATTTCGCAAACGTCTCGGCCTTGATCTCGCGCGCGAGGTGATGCTCGAGCTGCGCCATGCGCTCCATCGTCAACAATTCGAGACGATTGAACAGCTCTCGGATGCGCTCTTTGCGCCGCTGCGTCGTGAGTTCTAAAGCCAAGTGATGCCACTCTTGCTGCAAGACCTCTTCGGTCAGCTCGAAGACCTCTTCGCGGCCCGCGGGCATCTCCATGGGAGAGCGCCGATAGAGCAGATAGACCTCGTCGCAGAGGCGGATCGCCGTGCGCAGCGAGTCCATCGCGACGTCGCCCCCGCCGACGATCGCCACGCGCCGGCCTAGCAAGTCTCGCTCGCCCTTGTCGAAGCGCCGGAGAAAGTCATAGCCGTGATAGACGCCCTTCAGTTCGGCTCCGGGCGTGTCGATCTTGCGGGCGCGCACCGCGCCGATGCCGATGAAGACCGCGTCAAACTCTTCTAAGAGTCTGTCCAAGCAGCCCTCGCCGGAGACGGGGGTGTTGAGACGGATCTCTATGCCTAGTCGCTCGCGCAAGACGGCGATCTCCCCCTGTAGCACTTCTTCAGGGAGGCGATAGTCGGGGATCGTGTTGAGCGTGCCGCCGGGCTTGGAGTCTTTCTCGAAGATCACGACGGTGTGCCCCTTGCGTCGCAAGTGATACGCACACGACAGCCCTGCCGGGCCAGAGCCGATCACGGCGATCTTATACCCCGTGGGCGGGGGGATCTCAAAATCAAACGTCTGTTGGTCTACGCGATCGGCGATATAGCGGCGCAGGCGAGGGATTTCTATAGGGGTCCCCTGGACGCCCTTGAGGCAGACATCAGTACAAGGATGATAGCAGATGCGCCCGCAGGTGCCGGGGATGGGAAAAGCTTCTAGAATAATTTTAAGCCCGCGTTTTAAGTCGCCGTCTACAATCGCTTGGCAGTAGCCGGGGACGTCCAGATGCGCCGGACAGGCTTTCACGCACGGGGGGTCTTGGCACTGCATACAGCGCAGGGCTTCTACTCTGGCGCCTTCGTCGCTGTAGCCCTGGACGATCTCGTCCCAGGTTTGGGCGCGCCGTTCGGGGGGGAGCTTGATGACTTCTGCTTGATGATACTCATACAGCCCGCCGACGCGCTTACGCAGTCCCGCATCGTTCAGTCGGTTCATCGAGTATCTTCCTCCTGTCCTTCCGCGAGCCTTCCATCCTAGCCAGCCTAACGAGTTTGAGCAAGTCTTGTCTATGATGAACCGCAGCGTCATGACTGATTTTCATCATCTGGCCAACGGCGTGAGAAGAGTCCTAGGGGGCTTGGGAGCTACGGCAGGCAGACTTGCCCATCAGGGAGATTCGCAAACGGATGCGCGCCGGGGTTGCCCTTATGATTCCCTGATCTGTTGTTGTTTTCAATAGCATTGGTGCCCTCGAACGCCACCGCACCACGAAAGAAATCAAACGTCGCGCCGCAACGGCGCAGCCACGCCATGATCCCCCAGTCGGCGCTCCCACGCACGGCTGAATCTATAAGACGCACCTGAGCGTCGCCAATGGCGACGACGCCGCTGCAGAGCTGGTCAGCACGCAGACATGCTTCGGCAGAGCCGTTGCTTTGCAAGACAGTACGCCGAATCTCTGCGGTCGCCGCGCTGCTCACTTCGAGGCCGTCGTTCCCGTTCTCAGCTATTGTTGAGCTTGTCAGCGTCGCGCGGGCCTTATCGGTCACCAGCAGCCCGTCGGCACCGTTCTTGAGAATCTGCGCGGACTCGAGGGTCGCTTGGACAGAATCTCTCAGAGCTAGACCATCGGACTTATTCTCCATGACCTGGGAGTTAGCCAACTCTAACTGCGCCGAGATTCGCATCTCAAGCCCACGCAGCTTATTTTTGGAGACCTGGGAGTTCTGGAGCCTCACCCGTGTCGAGTCGCGGGCTTCGATGCCGTCGCCGCCGTTGTCAGAGACGGTCGAATCGAGCAAAGTGAGCCGGGCATTTTCGGAGACGAAAATCCCGTCGTCGCCGCTGCCGGAGACAGAGCTGCTCAAAAGCTCCACGACAGCCGAACCAGCGATCTCAACACCATCGTCGGCGTGCCTGGTGCTCTGCACGTTCCGAAGCGTCGTCGGGCCGTAGACCAGCAACCCATCCCCACGACTTCCCGTCACCGTGACGCCGTCAAGGGTAACGGCTTGCGCGTCAGCGATCACTGAGAGCACCAGCTGACGCTCTGGGAGCGCCCGCAGCGTCGCGTTGCCTCGCAGCGCAACGGGCTTCCAGATGGTCAGCCCAACTTCGTATGTCCCGTTCTGTAAGAGCACTGTTCCCCCGGGAGCGAGGGCATCTAGCGCTTCTTGGAGATTCTGAAAATCTCCGGGGACAGCGAGCTGAGTCTTGTCAGTCTGTGGGACGAGCGGCTTGCGCAGAGCTACAGGAGCGAAGCCGCACAGATCGGCGCCGTTGCCGCGCATGGTGTTGGGAGTGCCCGAAGCTTTCCCAGAGAAGACTCGCAGCCCGCAACGCTTGTTGTTCTCGATGACGCTCTCGTTGAGCTTCAGCTCAGCGGAGTCGCGCACGACCACGCCGTCCAAGCCATTGTCGGCGATCCGAGTGCTCTGCACGGTGATAAGCGAGGTGCCCTCGGCGCGCACGCCGTCGAACTGATTATTCATCACGTCAGCGGTGGCGAGTGCCACGTGAGCGGAGCCGACAGCGAGCACGCCCATAAAGCTCTCGGTGAGGGCGACGTCTTCCAGGGTGACGTTCGCTTTGCCGGCAACGCGCACCGCAGCGCCTAGGCGTGAGCCTGTCACAGTCAGGGCTATCAGAGTCACTTTGATCTCTTGATCGCGTTCGATGCGAACAGTTCCTTGGAGAACCGTCTGAGCTCTTCCGGCACCACGCAGCGAGAGGCTCTTCGCCAGAGTGAGATTTTCAGTGAACGTACCCGCAGTTATACAGATAAGTGCGCCCTCATTGACAGCATTGATCGCTTGCTGAACGGACTGCCCCGGCTGGACAGTGACGGTGCAGTTTTGGGCGCCTGCCTTCTCCCCAGCCCTGAGAAAGCCCAGAAGAAGAACACAGAGAAAGCCGATACCCAACGATTGTCGAAGGTTCGTCATCGCTGTCACTCCTTGTTGATAACTATCAGCTCATAAGTATAGAAGGCCCTGACTCGTGCAGCCAGGGCCCTCTTCCCATATCTCGTCTTTCGTGGGTTTACAAACCTGACTTGTGGCACCCGAAGCAGAAGGCCGCCTTCGCATCCGGCGGAGCAGCGACGTGCGTCGGGGAGAGCCCGATATGGTGACACGCCGCGCAGAACTCTCCTGTGTTCTCCTGTCCCGTGATGCCCCTGACAGTGGGCGTCTCGTGGCAGGGGAGACAGAAGCTGCTGTTCGGCTGTCGCTCATTAACTGGGTGCTTAGCCACCTTGGTCTTATGCGGCGTGTGGCAGCTGTTGCACTCTGCAGCGGCCCAATCAAAAGCCAGCACGTGTTTGGCTCGCGGCCCCGGCCGCTCCACCGTGAAGCCAGGCCTGGCGACGATGTGCGTCGTGATGTGACAGGTCTGGCAGAAGCTGGCTTGCTCCGGCTTGAGCGGCGGCGGGCTCTTATGGCACTCAAAGCATATGCCTGCCGCACTGCCCGGAGCTATAGCAATATGCCCTGAGGGCAACGGCGGCGGCTGCTGCGCTATGGCAAAGACCATCACGCCCACAATCCCAGCGATCGCCACGAGTGTCGCAAGCAGACCCCATCGTTTCACCATAATTATGACCCCCTTCTTCTAAGATTTTGGTCTTTGTGACTCACCTCCTTCCGGGCTCTGTTTTGCTCCTAGAGTGTATCTGCTCTGCACAGCCACTGTCTATGATTTACGATATTTTCAAAACTGATCTCGGTCAAAGTTCACGGCGCCATCTTGTGGCAGCCATAACAGAAATTCACTTTGACCCCCGCGGGGGCCTTCACGTGCGTCGGCTTTATCCCAATGTGATGGCACGCGGCACAGAACTCCCCGGCCTTCTCTTGGCCGCCGACGGCTTTTTCCGGCTCTGCCGGGTTCAAGTGACACGGCTGACAGAAGGCGCTCAACGGCTGCCTCTCCGTGACCGGGTGGAGCGCCGCTTTGGTCTTATGCGGCTTGGTGTGACACGACGAGCAGTCTGCCGCTGTCCAGTTGAACTCGACCGGGTGCTTGGAGCGATTCCCCACGCGCACGACGTCGACGAACTCCGTCTCTTCTATGTGAATATTGATATGACACGTTGAGCAGAACGACGTCTTCTCTGTGGGCAGGGGCGGGGGATTCTTATGGCACCGGAAGCAGAGTTCGACGGGCGCTCCCACCTTGATCGAGACGTGCCCCTTGGGAATATCGGTCGGCTTTTGTTGCTGGGCCACTCCAAAGACTATTGCCGTCACTCCTAAGGGAACCAACAGAAAGAGCGCGATGACTATGGCGCGCTTGAGCATTCTGATCATCTCCTTTTGCCTCTCACCCCCAACCCCTCTCCCTCACCCCCAGCCCCTCTCCCCTCCGAGGGAGAGGGGGAGGGGTGAGGGGAGGGTGAGGGTGAAGTCTTTATTCAGTTTGCGTAACTATGCAACCCGGCTAAGAGATAGTTCACGCCCCACCACGTAAACATCGCGACGGCGAAGCCGCCCACAGCCAGCCAAGCAGTCTTCGCATCGCGCCAGCCCCACTTCACCCGCACATGCAGATAGAGCGCATAGAAGAACCAAGTTATAAGCATCCAGGTCTCTTTGGGGTCCCAGCCCCAGTAGCGGCCCCAGGCGTGCTGCGCCCAGATCGCTCCAAAGACCAGCCCGCCCAGCGTAAAAAACGGAAACCCTAGAGCAATCGCTTTATAACTGAGATTGTCGAGCATCTTCAGCGTCTGGAGATTGCCCCCGCGCCGCTGCAACCATAAGAACACCAAACCCGCGCCAAACGCCACCGCGAAGAACGCTTCACCCCCAAGCGTGAAGAGCACGTGCAGCACAAGCCAATAGCTCTGTAGCGCCGGCACCAACGGGCGGACTTCGCTCGACAGCAAGGGCGACGACGCAAGCGCGATGAAGAGAAACGCCATCCCGGTCACAAACGCGCCCACAACTTTGATCTTGTAGCGCCACTCGAAGAGCAGATAGACCAACGGGATCGCCCAGGCGAAGAACGCCAGCGTCTCGTAGGTGTTCGTCACGGGGAGCATCCACATGCCCGAGACGCGATGCATCTCCAGAACGCGCAGCACCATCCCTACCGTGCTGATAAGCACGGTGACCAGAGTCGTCCACGTGGCGAGCTTGCCCCAAGTCGTCTCTTTGAGCACCCACGGCTGGGACGTCGCAACGATACCCAGCCCAGACCTCTGGCCATCAGAGGGGCTTCCGACCAGATGCAACAGATAGAAGACGAACGCGAGAAAGTACCCGACGGCACTGAGATAGAAGAAGAACGCGCTATCCATGAGAGGTGATCTCCTCCTTTGGACCTAACCCCCCGGCTCCCTCCCCCTCCCCCCTCTTCCCTCGGAGGGAGAGGGATTGGGGGTGAGAGGAGGGGCAAGGGGAGAGGTCTGCCATGATCTCTTCAAACTCCGGCTCGAACTCCCGCGGCTCGCGCCCTAGACCCCCAACATAGAGCGTGCTCTCCTTGACAGCAGCCCACAGGCGGCGCGGCGGCAGGTAGAAGTTCAACGCCAGCCCGAAGACAAGCAAAATAAACCCAGCATAAATAACGGGGATGCCGGGATTGCGCGCGATCTGCAGCCCCGTAAACTCCGGGGCCTTCATCCCCACCAGATAGAAGCGATAGGGGTTCTCCCCAAGGAATTCGTGCTGGAATTGAGGAAACTGCGCGAACGTCCACGCCGTGAATTCTCTCTGGTCGCCGTTGTAGACTTCTATAAACGCGGCGGGATTGTTGAGGGCTTGCGAGCGATTGGCTGGCCGTCTGTCTTCCGTGACGATGAAGTCGGGATAGAACGCCACGACCTTCGCCGTGCGCCCGTCTTCAAGGGGGAAGGTCGTGCCGACTTTCGCCGTGATCTCGCCGATGGGTTCGGCATTGCCCTCGCTCACCCGCTCGACCCGGAATGTCAATTCAGCCCCGCCCAGCCAGTCGCTGCCAAACGACGCCTGGTAGAGCGAGATCCCCTTGTATGTTAACGGCTCGTTCACTTCGATGGTCTTGGTAAAGACTTCACGCCCGCCGTCAATGACCGTGAGCGTGGAGTACCAGTCTTTGACTTGGCCCGAATCGGGGTAGTGCTCCACACGGAGATCATCCACGCGCACTTGAAAGCCTCCGCGAGCCACGGTGAAGACCTCGCCCTTGTGCGCGATTTGGAAGTCCTCAAAGCCTAAGATTCCCCCGACGATGCCCCCAATGAGAATAATGATCAAGCTCGCGTGCAAGATATCTATGCCCAGCCGGCCCCAGAGATTCTTGTACGCGACAAGCTGTGTGCCCTCGCGGCGCACGCGATAGCGCCAGCGTTTCAGAGCTTCTTCGAGCTTCTCAAAGAGATGTGCGTCGAGCTTGGCTTGGGTGGGCAACTGGGCGATCTCGTCGGCAGTGCGGGACTCGACGGGTTTACTCACTAATTCCCATGAGACGCGGAAGCGCTTGATGGCGCACGCCCCAGTGTTCAACGCTAACAGCACGAGCAAGCTCACAAAGTACCACGAGTGATAGAGCTGGTCGAGCAAAAGTGCCTTGATAATATTCGTTCCGGCCTCGCCGTAGCTCGCTATATAGAAGAGCGGGTCTTTGCCCTGGGGGATGAGCGTGCCGATCACGGAGAGCAAGACGATCACGACGATGAGCACAATCGCGAGCTTGATGGACGTGAGCTGCTCCCAGAGCAACGCGCCGAAGCTGGGCCGTTCAGCGTGGCCCAAGATCGCGCGGATCTGTCGGGCAGCTTCTTCACCCCCTTGAACGCACGAATGTGGCGAGGCTTCGCCGCGCACAATCGCCAGGGCGTTCTCGGCACACGTGCGATAGCCGCAACGTCCGCAGTTGAGCCCGCCGAGCACTTTGACGACTTCCGCGACCTTGCCCCGCAGCGCGCCGTCAATAGCTAACTCTGTGGCGCGGGGCGGCGGAGCGGGAGCGGCCGCAGTCAAGGAGACTCCGCACATCTTGCAGAAGCGGCTATCGGGATCGTTCGTAGTGCCGCACGCTTTACAGAGAATCTGGAGCGCTACGCCGCAGTACTTGCAGAAGCGACTATCTGGGGTATTGAACGTCCCGCACGCCGTGCATGTCATAAAGAGATCACTCACTTTCTTTGAGAAGCCCTAAGCGGGCAAAGCCCTTGACGATCTCTTCGGTTGTGAGCGGGCCAATCCACACCCCGCGAATGTAGCCTTCAGGGTCAATGAAGAAGCTCTCGGGGATGCCCGTCAGTCTATAGAGCACAAAGGCCGTCCCGCGCTCGTCTATCAGATTGAGATACTGCACGCTGAAGCGCTCGAGGAACTCTTTGACGGTCGTGGCGCTCTCACCCCAGTTGACTCCTACGAGAGTGATCTTCTCTCCGTAGCGTTCATGAAATGCTTGGAGCTGGGGAAGTTCTTTACGGCAGGGCGGGCACCATGTCGCCCAGAAGTTCAAGAAGACCGGTTTCCCACGAAACTCGCTCAAGCGCACCTTCTGGCCGGTGAGGTCTTCTAAAGTGAAATCCGGGGCGAGAAACCCCACCTGGGGAGCTGTCTCGCTCGTGAGATCTGTTGGGTCGTCCGCGAAGATCCCGCGCCCCTCGGTGAGAGTAAATCTGCTGAAGTCGCTGCGGCTGGTGAAGAACGCGTAGCTGATAAACCCGAGCGCGATAGCCCCTGCCGTGATCAAGACTGCCACGATCAGCCGTGCGACCATTCTTCTCATGCCTCCTGTACGGCTGGGTTTAGTATAGGCGCGCTTCCCCTGCTCGTGCTATGAGTACCATCAAAAGAAATCATGATCTTCGTCATTTTTTTAACCAAGAGGGCCTGGCTGTGCTCTCAGCCAAGCCCTCTGCCCGTTCCGTCCGTGTTAGCGGCCAAGCTTCCTGAGCTGCTCCTCCGTGAGCGGCTCCGCGTAGAGGATCTGCGTCAGGTCTGCTCCAGACTTGAGGAAGACCCACTTGGTCGGGTCGGTCTCCGGCTTGGCGGGATCGCCGGTGTAATTGACGAAATCGAGTTGCAGTGCCGTCTTCCAATCGGGCGGGATGGGGATGACGCCCTTGGTGAAGACGAGCTTGGAGCCGTCCCACTTGGAGAGCGTGATCTTGCCGGTGTTCTTGTACTCCTTGAGGGCCTCGCTGGCATGGCACTCCGTGCAGGCCTTCCCCTGCTTGGTGACGGTGTGCGCGCGATACGGGGCCAGTGCGACAAAGGTCTTCCCTTGGTAGCTGAGGGTCATGAAAGTACCTGAGTAGACCTTGTCTCCCTCGCCCTTGCGCTTGAGCAGCAGGGAGAAGTCGCGCATCACCCCATAGTTGCGCTTGATGCCCGCGGCCACCTCGCTCTCGAAGTGACAGTTATAGCACGAGATGACCGTCTGGGAGTGGCAGCTGGTGCAGTGGACGGTCTTGTTGTGCACCGAGTGCGAGACGGTGGGCGAGACTTGCTTGTGGCAGTTCTCGCACGCGGCCTTGACCGCACCGGGCTCAAGCCACGACTTATAGGGGGTGCCATCGCCGTGGAGGTCGGGGCCGGTGTGACAGGCCATGCAGTCCATGCCCTTGGCGCGATGGACGTCGGGGTAGTTGGCGATCTCAAACCCCTGACGCCGGTGGCACTTCAAGCACGTCTCCTGCTTGACCTTCTCTTGGCCGGCGTGGCAGTCGCGGCAGCTGGGCTGATAGGTCTTGGGATCGACCTTCGAGCCGTCAGCGTAGGTTCCCGGATGGCACGTGAGACAGCCGACTTTCTCAATCTCAATGTTGGTCAGCGTCTCGAAGCCGCCGTTCTCCTTGCTGTACCAGGTGCGCTTGCCCTCGCGGGTGGCGTGCAAGCTTGTCGGGAATGTTTGCGCAGGGTCTTGCTGCGCGCCCCACGCGTGCACCTGGGCCAGCGTCGCGTCGAAGTGATGGGCGTGCACAGAAGGTGTGGACTTCCACAGGCTCAGCCCAGCGACCAAGCCGATACAGAGCACAGCTACCAACGCTACCGTGAGCCTCTTCATCGCGTTTCACCTCCTTTCTCTTTTAGGATTTTTTACTGTTGGCATGAGCCAACTCTCCAAGCTGTGTCAGGCGCTCGCGCAGCGCCTGGCGCACCAGATCGCACGCCTCAGCGACCTGCGGGGTCGAGAGCCGATAGTAACTGAAGCGTCCCTGGTGGCGGGCTTCGACCAGCCCCGCCTCCAATAAGACGCGCAGGTGTTGCGAGAGATTCGCATACGAGAGCTGAAGCTCTTCAGCGAGTTCCCCGACGCTGCGCTCACCCGCGCGAAGCACATAGATAATTTGCAAGCGCTTGGGGTGCGAGAGCACCTTGCAGATGCGCGCCTGCAGCGCCGTGAGTTCATCGTCCATTTCATCATCTCGATATTTTCTGAGTTCTGAAAATGTGCAAATAATACTGTAGTGAGAGCGTCAGGGCTTGTCTAGGACGTATGGAAGCGAAAAGGCCGCGCTTTTCGGGAGAGAAAGACGTTTCATACCGGAAGGAGAGATGACTAAAGTCAAGGACCTCACTGCTAGCCTGAGGGCGCCCCTCTCCTGTAGTCGCCTAAGGGGGAGGAACATCCGGATTGATGGGGAGCTTGCACCGATGCTTCCGCTCAGAAAGACTGTATATCAGCACGACAGATGAGCGCCTGAGCGGAGAGCGCGTAGCTGCTGCTGGGCACGAGGGCCTCCTCACCGAGAATCCCCGCCGGGCCGATGACATCGAGGAGGGGGCGAGGGGCATCTGCTGTGCGCCTCGCCCCCCAGGGAGACATTAGCGTCCCGTCTTCTTCTTGATCTCGGCTTCCAGGAAATTGACGCCGTCAATGGCCGTCTGGATGGCTTCTAACAAAGCAGCCTTGGCTTGGTCGGGGTTGTGGAAGCCATCGGAGTTCTCGGCCGTCCACCACTCCCACTTCGTATGAGCTTTCGTATGGAACTTTCTTGCTTCGGTGAGGACCGAATCCGGCACGCCGAGATCTTTCGCGCGCTCGTAGGTCTCGATGAGCTTGGCCAGCCAGAACTCGGCCTTGCGCATCTTCCCACGAATGTAATTCTGCACGGCTTCGATCTGATATTGCGCTTCTTCTTCGGTCCAGTAGCTGTGACAGCGCAGGCACGTTTCGCGCTTCATGTACTTGGCGCTCTGCTGCCCGTGCCACGTATACTTTCTGCCGTCCTTCTCGACCTTGGGCATGTGACAGTCTTTGCACTCGACGCCGGCGCGCTCGTGCTTGCTCCCCCAGAAGGTCTCCACTTCAGGGTGCTGGATCTTTGACAAGAACGCCCCGGTCTTCTCGTGAATGAAGTCGCGATAGCCCTGCTTCTCCACCCACGCATCGTAGTCGAAGACGGTGCGCCACTGGAACTCGTTGGTTCTCAAGTCGGCCATGCCGATCAGCTCACCGGTCTTGAGATCGCGCACCGGATTGCAGGTGTACTCGACGTGGCACTGGGCGCACATCAGGGTCGAATCGGGCTTGTTCAAGATCCCGATGGTGCGATAGTCCCGGAACGTGACTTTCGTAATAGTGACGCGCTTGCTCTTCTCTTTGTCGTAGGGGTAGGTCCCCTCACCGCGGTCTACGACAGCATTGATGAGGGCGTCGCGCACCACGCGGGGCTGGGTCGAGTGTGGATCGTGACACGCAAAGCACGCAAACGTGTGATTCATCGCGCGCGCCATCTCCACGACCTTGGAGGTGCGATCCCACTTGGCCTTGGGGGTCTTATTGCCCATATAGGCCCAATC
>JAOAIA010000032.1 GCA_026414955.1 Candidatus Bipolaricaulota bacterium | reverse complement strand
CGGTACAACAGCCCGATGGTGGAGAAGCTCATCAATTATGTGATGCGCAAGGGCAAGAAATCCCTGGCGCGCCGGATCGTCTACCGCGCCTTGGATATCGTCCAAGAGAAGACGGGCGAGAACGCCCTCGAGGTCTACTTTAAAGCGTTAGCGAACTGTATGCCCAAGCTCGAAACCCGCTCGCGTCGCGTGGGCGGGTCGGCCTACCAAGTCCCCTATGAGGTCGAAGAGGACCGGCAGCGGACGCTGGCGCTGCGCTGGTTGGTCAGCGCAGCGCGCGAGCGCGGCGAACGGGACATGGCGGAGCGCCTTGCCGCAGAGATGCTCGACGCCCTCAAGAACCAAGGCAAGGCCGTGGACAAGAAGAACGAGACCCATCGCATGGCTGAGGCCAACCGCCCCTTCGCCCACTACCGTTGGTAAGTCTCCAGCGTGATCCCCTATGAAATCGCTCGGATACGATATTGCCAAGATTCGCAACATCGGGATCATTGCCCACATTGACGCGGGCAAGACGACCACTACCGAGCGCCTGCTCTTCTACACCGGGCGTATTCACGACATCGGTGACGTGGACGAGGGCGATACCGAGATGGACTGGATGCCCCAGGAGCGCGAGCGCGGCATCACGATCACCTCGGCCGCGACGACGTGCTTTTGGAGAGATCATCAGATCAATATCATTGACACGCCGGGGCACGTGGATTTCACCGCGGAAGTTGAGCGCAGCTTGCGCGTCTTAGACGGGGCGATCACGGTCTTCTCTGCTGTAGATGGTGTCGAACCCCAATCTGAGCAGGTCTGGCGACAGGCCGACAAGTACGCGACCCCGCGCATCGCGTATATTAACAAGATGGACCGGATCGGCGCCAATTTCGCTGCTGCCGTCGAGTCCATGATCCACAAATTGGCGGTCACGCCCTTGCCCCTGCAGATTCCCTACGGCGAGGGCGATCAATTTGCCGGGGTCATTGACCTGATAAAACAGAAATTGATCGTGTGGGACCCAGAGTCCAAGGGGGCACGATACGAATACCAAGAGATCCCTGACGAGTATCGAGAGCGCGCCCAGCACGCCCGCGAAAAGCTCTTAGAAACCCTCTCCGAGGTTGACGAAGAGATTTTGACAAAATTCTTAGAAGGCCACCCCATCGCTGAAGAAGAGATCAAGAGGGCCGTGCGCAAGGCGTGTATCGCGCACGATGGGTTTGTGCCAGTAGTGTGTGGCTCCTCCCTGAATAATATCGGGATTCAGCCGCTCCTAGACGCTGTCGTAGACTATCTTCCGAGTCCGTTAGATCGCGGGGTCATCGAGGGCTTGAGCGTCAACGGCACCAGCGCCGACGGCGCGAAGATCCAGCGTCGCCCGACCCCCGATGAACCCCTCACCGCCCTGGCCTTCAAAGTCCAGACGGATGAGTACACCGGGCGGCTCGTCTACGTGCGCGTCTACTCCGGAAGACTCACCAAAGGGTCCTACGTTTTCAATAGCACCACCGGCAAGACCGAGCGAATCTCGCGCATCTTCCACATGCACGCCAATAAGCGCACCGAAGTTGATGAGGTGCTAGCAGGCAATATTGCTGCTGTCGTCGGCCCGAAAGAACTCATCACCGGCGACACGATTTGCGATCCCAATGCGCCGATTCTCTTAGAAAAGATCGAGTTCCCTGAGCCTGTGGTGATGGCGGCCGTTGAACCGAAGACCGACGCCGAAGAAGACAGGCTGAGTGAGGCCCTCTATAAACTCGCCCAGGAAGACCCAACTTTTCGCTATCGAGTCGACCCTGAAACCAATCAGATGATCATCTCAGGGATGGGCGAGCTGCACTTAGAGATTCTCTTTGACAGATTGAAGCGGGAGTTTCGCGTCGAGGCGAACATGGGGCGCCCGCAGGTCGCCTATCGGGAGACGATTGCTGAAGTTGTCGAGGTTGAGGAGAAGTTTGTCAAGCAGACGGGCGGCCGCGGGCAGTATGCCCACGTCTGCATTCGCTTCGAGCCGCTGCCGCGCGGCAGTGGGTTCGAGTTTGTGGACGAAGTGAAGGGTGGGGTCATCCCCAGAGAATTTATTCCCGCTGTGCAGAAGGGCCTCGAAGAATCGCTGGTGAGCGGCCCCCTGGGGGGCTTCCCCGTTGTAGATATTCGTGCCGTGCTCTTCTACGGGTCGTCGCACCCCGTGGACTCGAGCGAGATCGCGTTCAAGACGGCCGCGGCGCGCGCGCTCACCCAAGCGTTTGAGAAAGCGAAGACGCTCTTGCTCGAGCCCATTATGATGTGCGAGATCGTCACCCCCGAGGAGTACGTCGGGGAGATTATCACTGATGTGCAGTCGCGCCGCGCGCAGATTACGGCAATGGAAGTCCGGCATAATACCCAGATCATTCACGCGCTGATCCCGTTGGCGCAAACGTTCGGCTACGCGACGCAACTGCGCTCGATCTCCCAGGGGCGCGCTACATATAATCTGCGCTTCTCGCACTATGATGTCGTACCAAACAATCTCACAGAAGAGATTCTGAAGGGGAGAAAGTGAAAGTGATAGTACTATGGCTCGAGAGAAGATTCGCATTCGCTTGAAAGGGTACGATCACGAGCTGGTGGACGACGCCACGCGCCGGATCGTCAAGACCGCGCAGGAGACGCGCGCAAAAATTGTCGGGCCGGTGCCGTTGCCCACGGAAGTCCATCGGTATACAGTATTGCGCTCGCCCCACGTCAATAAGAAATCTATGGAGCACTTCGAGCGGCGCGTCCACAAGAGACTCATTGATATCAAAGAGCCGACATCGGAGACGATCAACGCCCTGATGGATATTGAACTTCCAGCGGGCATTGACATCGAGGTGAAGCTGTGATATGGCTCTGGGGATTTTGGGCGAGAAAGCCGGGATGATCACGTGGTTTGACGCCGAGGGGCGTCACATAGCTGCTACTGTGCTCTACGCCGAGCCGTCCGTGGTCACTCAAATTAAATCTGTTGAGACCGACGGGTATAACGCGATCCAAGTGGGCTACGGCAGTATTAAAGAGAAGAACGTGACCAAGCCCCTGAAGGGGCACTTTCACAAGGCGGGGCTTCCCGCCAAGCGCACCCTGCGAGAGTTTCGCGTGGAGAAGCCCGAGGAATTCAAAGTTGGTCAAGAGCTGGGCGTGACGCTCTTTCAGGAGGGCGAGCTGGTGCACGTGAGTGGGATCTCCAAGGGCAAGGGGTTTGCGGGCGTGATGAAGCGCCATGATTTTTTGGGCGGCCCCGACTCCCACGGCATGAGCAAGTGGCACCGTCGTCCGGGGGCAATCGGGAGCGTGCGCGCCACGGGGAGGACGTTCAAGGGGTGGCGCATGGCGGGCCACATGGGGCATGAGCGCGTGACCGTCAAGAACTTGAAAGTGTTGAAAGTCTATCCCGACAAGAACGTGATCGTCGTGCAGGGGGCAGTCCCCGGCCCACGCCGTGGCCTCGTCGAGATTCGCAAAGCAACTCAATAAATATGTAGGGTGAACGCCTATGGCTGAGCCAGAGAAGAGATTGATCGCACCGTTATATAGATTCGATGGCAGCCCGGCCGGGCAGGTCGAGCTGAGCGACAAGCTCTTTGGGTACAAAGTGAATCAAGACCTGCTCTATCGCGCGGTGCGGGTCTATCTTATGAATTTGAGGCAGGGGACGCATGCGACCAAGACGCGCGGCGAGGTCGTCGGTTCGGGCAAGAAACCCTGGCCGCAGAAGCACACGGGTCGGGCACGACACGGGATGCGCCGCTCTCCCCTGTGGCGCAAGGGCGGGGTCGTATTTGGCCCCAAGCCCAAAGAGTATGATCTGGACTTGCCCAAGAAGATGCGTCGGCGCGCGTTGCAGTCGGCGCTAATCGCCAAGCTGCACGAGGCGCAGCTTGGGGTCTTGGATCGCATTGCGTTCGAGAAGCCCAAGACCAAAGAGGGCGTCCAGATGTTTGAGCGCCTTGGCTTGGTCAAAGACCCGCGAGAGATCCAAGAGACGCAGAATCAGTTCTTGCTCGTCGTCTCGCAGCAAGAGTACGGGCTGCCGGTGAAGAAGACGTTCTCGAATCTGCCGTGGGCCAAGTGTGTGGAGTCGGGCAGCCTCACGGTCTATGATGTTCTCAAATACGGGTATCTGTTAGTGACCCAGCAGGCGCTCAGTGAACTAGAAGCGCGCTGTGCTGTGGACGGGGCGGTGAACTGAGATGGTCTTTCTCGAAGACGTTCTGCGCGAGCCGGTGATCAGCGAGAAGGGGTGGCGTCTGCAAGAAGAGAACAAATACGTCTTCGATGTGCACCCCAAGGCGAACAAAAACCAAATTAAGCGCGCTGTCGAGAGTATCTTCAAAGTGAAGGTGTTGAAGGTCTGGGCGCTGCACATGCCCGCTAAGCCGCGCAGAAAGAAATTTTATCAGCAGGGGCAGTTGTCTGGGTGGAAGAAGGCCATTGTGCAAGTAGCGCCGGGACAGCGCATTGAAGTCTACAGCAGAGGATGAGTGAACACGTTATGCCGACACGAAAGTTTAAGCCGATCACGCCGAGCCGCCGGCACATGGAGTTGCCGGACTTCAGCGAGCTGACCAAGAAAGAGCCAGAGAAGAGTTTGCTGGAGCCGTTGCACAAGACCGGTGGCCGGAACAATCAGGGCCGGGTCACGGTGCGCCATCGCGGCGGCGGCCACAAGCGCATGTACAGAATTATAGATTTCGCCCGCGACAAGATGGGCGTGCCGGCCAAGGTCGTCTCGAAAGAGTACGACCCGAATCGCTCGGCGTGGATCACGCTCTTGCACTACGCCGACGGTGAGAAGCGTTATATTCTCTCCCCGTTAAATCTGGAGATCGGCTCGGTTGTCGAAGCTGGGGAGAACATCGAGGCGCGGGTGGGGAACGCGCTCCCGCTCAAGAAGATCCCTGTGGGAGCGATGGTGCACTGCGTTGAATTTTATCCCCATAGCGGGGGCAAGCTGGCGCGCGCGGCTGGGACGGCGTGTCAGGTGATGGCCGTCGAGGGCGGCTACGCGCGGTTGCGGCTCCCGTCAGGAGAGATCAGGCTCTTTGATGAGAACTGCATGGCCACCGTTGGTCAGGTGGGGAATATTGATCACAAGAACGTCGTGCACGGGAAGGCGGGGCGCGTGCGCCATCTGGGGATTCGCCCCACGGTGCGCGGCACGGCCATGAACCCCGTGGATCATCCGCACGGCGGCGGCGAAGGGCGGCACTACGTGGGTGGGCCGCCGCGCACCTTCTCTGGGAAGCCTGCCAAGGGCGTGCGCACCCGCAAGCCCAATAAGCCCAGCGATAGATTGATCGTCTCGCGACGCAAAGGAGGGAAGCTCTGATATGGCGCGTTCGCTGAAGAAGGGGCCGTATGTGCACCCGAAATTGCTGAAGAAAGTCGAGAAGATGAAGCGCGGGGAGATCTCTGAGATTAAGACGTGGTCGCGCGCGAGCATGATCACGCCGCAGATGGTCGGGCTGACTATTAAAGTGCACAACGGCAAGATGCACGTCCCCGTCTCGATTGTGGAGACGATGGTGGGGCACCGGCTGGGGGAGTTCGCGTTGACGCGCCGGTTCGAGAAGCACGGCGGCATCAAGAAGAAGAAGGCCCCCGACTTGAAGTAAGAATATCGGGAGGAGCGTTCGCTCTATGGAAGCGCGAGCTGTGGCGAAGTGGATTCGGATATCACCGCTGAAGGCGCGGCTGCTGACCAAAGAGATTCAGGGCAAGCCCGTAGATGAGGCCCTGAAGTTGACACGCTTTGCTCGTGTCAAAGCAGCTACGCCCGTGCGCAAATGTTTAGAATCGGCGATCGCGAATGCGGAGCACAACTACGGCATGGATGTGGATGCGCTCTGGGTGAAAGAAGCCCGCGTGGACAAAGGGCCGTTTCTGAAGCGTCTGCGGCCGGGGTCGCGCGGGAAGGTCTCTATTCGCAAGCGCCGTATGAGCCACATCACGGTTGTCGTCAGCGATGACCCCCGGCCCCTGACGACAAGAGAACAGAAAGAATCAGGAGCGAGCAGCCAGCAGAAGGAAGGATAAGTATGGGACACAAAACGCATCCGTACGGGATTCGCTTGGGCATCACGAAGGATTGGAAGTCGAACTGGTTCTCCGAGAAGAAGATGCCGGAGTACGTCAGAGAAGATCATCGGATTCGCACGATGATCAAGAAGCGCTATTACGGCGCCCAGATCGCGCAGATCAGCATCGAGCGCCCGACGGAAGAACTCGTTTCGATTGTGATCTACACGGCGCGCCCGGGGATAATTATTGGCAAGGGGGGGCAGGAGATTGACCAGTTCCAGGGCGAGCTTGAAGAGCTCCTCCAGCGCAAGGTTAAGATCTATATCAAGGAGGTCGATCACCCCGATTGGGAAGCGCAGCTTGTTGCTGAGGACGTGGCCTCGCGGATCCAGAATCGCATTCCCGTGCCGCGCGCCATGAAGGAGGTCATCCAACGGGTGATGGATCACGGGGCCAAGGGGATCAAGATTCGCTGTGGGGGCCGGTTGGGCGGCGCGGAGATCGCCCGATCCATCGAGAGCAAGGCGGGGCGCGTCCCCCTGCAGACGATTCGCGCCGATATTGACTACGGGTTCGCCCAGGCGTTGACCAAGTACGGCATGATCGGGATTAAAGTCTGGCTCTATCGCGGGGACATTTATCTTGCTCGAGGGGGTGAGTCCCGTGGCGTTACTCGCGCCCAAGCAGCGCAAGTTTAGGAAGGACCATCGCGGGCGCCGCACGGGCAAGGCCATCGCCGGCTCCACGGTCGTGTTCGGCGATTTCGGCATCCAAGCGTTGGAACCGGCGTGGATCACCGCCCAACAGATCGAAGCGTGCCGTACGGTGATGGTGCGCGAGATGGAGAAGAACTCGAAGATTTGGGTGCGCATCTTTCCCGACAAGCCCATCACCAAGAAGCCCGCGGAGACGCGCATGGGCAAGGGGAAGGGCGATCCCATCGGCTGGTGCGCCGTGGTGCTGCCGGGGCGGATCCTCTTTGAATTCAGTGGAGTGGATCGCACCAAGGCGCAAGAGATCCAAAAATTAGTTGACTATAAGCTGCCCATCAAGACGCGCTTGCGGGAGCGGCTGCGGCTGGGCGGAGAGCAGTGAGACGCTATGGAAAAACCCGAACAGTTGCGCCAGATGACCGATAGCGAGTTGCAGCAGAAAGAGCGAGAACTAAAGCGCCAGCTCTTCAATGTGCGCTTTGCCGTCTCGACCGGGCAACAAGACAATACGGCGCTGCTGACGCACTTGAAGCGCCAGATCGCCCGGGTCAAGACGATCTTACGCGCGCGCCAGCTGCAGAAGAGCGCCAAGTGAGGATGAGCCCCTATGCCGAAGCGAGAGAAGATCGGACGAGTCGTGAGCGACAAGATGGCCAAGACGATTACTGTGTTAGTCGAGACGCGCGTGCAGCATCCGCTGTATAAGAAATATTATATGAAGCGAGCGAAGTTCTACGCGCACGATGAGCAGGGGCAAGCCAAGCAGGGTGATCTCGTCAAGATTGTCGAATGCCGACCGCTGTCGCGGCTGAAGCGATGGCGGTTAGTCGAAGTCTTGGAGCGCGCTCGTCCGGGGCAAGCCTAACCAGCCTAACAGGAGGAGAGCGCTATGATTCAGATTCGCAGTATTCTCAAGGTTGCGGACAATTCTGGGGTCAAGGAAGTGCGGGTGATCAACGTGCTGGGGCAGCCGAGCGCGGCCTGGGGCCAGATCGGCGATATTGTCGTGGCTTCAGTGCAGAAGCGCATCCCCACAAGCGAGATCGACAAAGGGGCCGTGGTGAAGGGCGTGATCGTGCGCACGCGCCAGCCCTATCGTCGGAAAGACGGCAGCTACATTCGCTTCGACGATAACGCTGTGGTGTTGATCAATGCGTCGAAGGAGCCGCTGGGGACGCGCATCTTCGGCCCGGTGCCGCGCGAGCTGCGGGAGAAGGGCATGGTGCGCATTCTGTCGCTGGCACCGGAGGTGCTCTGATGCAGAAGATTCGCAAGGGCGATACTGTGCGAGTGATCGCGGGCAACGACAAGGGCAAGGAAGGCCAGGTCTTGCAGGTCCTGCCCAAAGAGCGTAGAATTATTGTCAAGGGCGTGCAGATGATCACGCGCCATCTGCGGCCCTCGGCCAAGCACCGCGAGGGCGGCATCGTCCAACAAGAGGGCACCATTGATATCAGCAATGTGCTGCTCATTTGCCCGGAGTGTGACCGTCCGACGCGCGTCGGGTTTGTGATCACCGAGACCGGGGAGAAACTGCGCCAGTGCAAGCAGTGCCAGAAGACGTTCGATTAAAGATCCAAGAGAGATCAGATTGGTGACGGAGAATGCTCTACGAGCGCTATCGCCAGGAGATCGTGCCCAGGCTCATGAAAGAGTTGGGCTATAAGAATATTATGCAAGTCCCCAAGATCGAGAAGATCGTGATTAATATGGGGATCAAAGAGAAAGACGACCCCAAGAAGATCGAGGGGTGCGTGAAGGATTTGACGCTGATCACGGGGCAGCGCCCGGTCGTGACGCGGGCTAAGAGGAGTATTTCGGATTTCGGGATCACTAAAGGCGATCCCGTCGGGTGTATGGTGACGCTGCGGGGCGTGCGGGCCTATGCGTTCTTTGAGAAGCTCGTCAATGTCGTGCTGCCTGCGATCAGGGACTTTCGGGGAGTGTCGGCGGATTCGTTTGACGGGCGCGGGAATTTTTCGCTCGGGTTGAGCGATCAATTGGTCTTCCCGGAGATCAAATACGACCAGATTGCCAAGGTCCAGGGTATGGATATCTGTATCGTGACGACGGCGAAGACGGACCGCGAGGGCTATTATCTGCTCAAAGCCCTAGGGATGCCTTTCAGAGATTAAAGATTAATGATTCAGGAGGAGATGCGATGGGCAAGACGGCATGGAGGGCGAAGCTGGCGAAGCCGCCCAAGTTCGCGGTGCGACGGTATCATCGCTGCAGTCTCTGTGGGCGCCGTCGCGGCTTTATCCGGGACTTTGGGCTGTGTCGCTTGTGCTTTCGCTCGTTAGCGCATCAGGGCGAACTGCCCGGCGTGCGCAAGGCAAGCTGGTAAGTTAAGGAGCCTGCTATGGACACGATTGGAGATATGCTGACAAGCATTCGGAATGCGGTGGCGCGCCGCTTGGGTGAGGTGCGTGTCCCACACTCAAATATGAAAGCGGAGATCGCGCGCGTCCTCAAGGACGAGGGATTCATCGAGAGCTATCGTATTGAGGGCGAGAAGAAGCGCGATCTCGTCATCGTGCTCAAGTACAAAGGGAAGCGCGGCAAGGACCCGGTGCTCGAGGGGGTGGTGCGCGTCTCCAAGCCTGGGCGCCGGGCCTATGTGAGCGTGGACGAGATCCCGCGGGTGCGCAACGGTTTGGGAATAGCGATCTTGAGCACTTCTCAGGGAATATTGACGGGGAAGCAGGCCCGCGCCAAGAAGATCGGGGGCGAACTGCTCTGTCAAGTGTGGTGAGGAGCTATGTCGCGCATTGGGAAACAGCCGATCTCTGTGCCGAAGGACGTAAAAGTCACGATAGAATCGAATAGAGTTATTGTTGAGGGCAAGGCGGGAAAGCTCGTGCAGCAGTACGAGCCTCACTACGTGAGCGTTACTCTGGCCGACGGGACGCTCGTGGTCACGCGCAAGGGTGACGAAAAAGAATTCAAGGCGCGGCACGGGCTCTATCGAGCACTCTTGGCGAACATGGTAAAAGGGGTACAGCAGCCGTATACGAAGGTCTTACAGCTGGTGGGCTTAGGGTATCGCGCGAAGCTCCAGGGGAAGGACTTGATATTGGAGATCGGCTTCCATGATCCTGTTCTGTATCGGTTGCCTGAGGGTGTCAAGGCCGAGGTCAAGGACCAGACGGAGATCATCTTGACATCTCCAGACAAACAGCTTGTGGGCGAAGTGGCTGCGGAGATCCGCGCGCTGCGCAAACCGGAGCCGTATAAGGGCACGGGGATTCGGTACAAAGACGAGCAGATCCGCCGCAAGGAAGGCAAGCTTGCGGGCGGTGCGGGCGCGGCGGGCGGCGCGAAGGCCGGGTGAGCACTATGAGATACGCAAGTCGCAACGAGCGACGAGAGCGGCGGCATCGGCGTGTACGTCAGAAGATCTTCGGGACGCCGGAGCGCCCGCGCTTGTGCGTGTACAAGAGCTTAAAGCACTTGCACGTCCAAGTGATTGATGACGTGGCAGGTCGGACGCTCTGTGCTGCCAGCACCTTGGAAAAGTCGCTGCACGTGAAAGGTGGAACGGTCCAATCGGCCCAAGTCTTGGGGAGGGTGATCGCCGAGCGTGCGCAAGAGAAAGGGATTCGTGCGGTCGTCTTCGACCGGAGCGGGTACGCCTATCATGGGGTTGTGAAGGCGCTGGCTGAGGCGAGCCGCAAGGCGGGGCTGCAGTTCTAAAGTTCCAAGGAGGAGAAAGAAGCTATGGCACGACAGCGTGGTGGCGAACGCGGCGGGGAACGCCGGGTCGTTGATGAATTTAACAACGAGGTGATTGACCTGCGCCGCGTCGCAAAAGTGACGAAGGGGACGAAGAACTTGAGTTTTCGCGCCATGGTCGTCGTGGGGGACGGGAACGGGCGTGTGGGGCTGGGCAAGGGGAACACGCGCGAGGTGCCCTCGTCGATTCAGCAGGGCATTCGCGATGCCAAGCGCAATCTCATCCAAGTCCCGCTCGTCGAAGGGCGCACGATCCCCCATGAGATCTGGGGCAAGTTCAAGGCGTCGAGAGTTCTGCTCAAGCCCGCGTTCCCCGGCACGGGGGTCATCGCCGGTGGGACGGTGGGCACGATCTGCCGGCTCGCGGGGATCAAAGATATTCTGACAAAGGCGCAGGGTTCGACGAACCCCTTGACGTTAGCCAAGGCGACGCTCAACGGGCTGAGCCGGCTTAGGACTCTTGAAGAAGTAGCCCGGCGTCGCGATAAGAAGCCGGAGGAGGTCTTGCAGTGAAGCTGAGCGATCTGCGCCCTACGCCAGGGAGTGTGAGGAAGCCCAAGCGCGTCGGTCGGGGCAACGCCTCAGGGCACGGGACGTACTCGACCCGTGGGGGCAAGGGCCAGACGGCGCGTTCTGGGTATCGGATGCCGCCGGCGTTCGAGGGCGGGCAGACCCCGCTGTGGAAGCGTGTGCCGAAACGGGGGTTTAAGAACCCCACACGGAAGAGCTACGCGTTTGTGAACGTCGGCCAGCTCAACGAGCACTTCGCTGATGGCGCGGAGATCTCCCCGAAAATTCTTGAAGAACGGGGGATTATCAAGAGATTCTTGCACGGCGTGAAGGTCTTGGGCGATGGCCCGCTCTCGAAGAGGTTGATCGTGAAAGCCCATAAGTTTAGCAAGAGCGCGCGCGAGAAGATCATTGCTGCAGGAGGGCAGGCGATCTCGTTGCTCCCTGAGGCAGAGAAAGAGCCTGCTGAGCAAGCTCCACCGCCTACAGTGCAGGCAGAGCCGAGAGAATCTAAACCCGCACAGACCAAGAAGAACCAAGAGCCAAAGGCTGCTCAGCCGAAGGCGGCCAAGAAATCTGACAAGAAGCCAGGGAAGTGAGCTATGACTGAAGGGTTGCTTGAAGCATTTCGAATCCCGGAGGTGCGTAAGCGCATTCTCTTTACGCTCTGGGTGATTATTGTCTTTCGCCTTGGGGCATGGATTCCCGTGCCGGGGGTAGACCCCCAGCAAGTCCAAGGGATCTTTCAGCAGTTGGGGCAGTTGGGACAGTTTCTGAGCGCGTTTACGGGAGGGGCGCTGGAACGCTTCTCGATCTTCGCGTTGGGGGTCATCCCCTATATTAACGCTTCGATTATTCTCAGCCTGTTGGTCGCTGTTATTCCCAAGCTCAAGGAGCTGCAAGAGCAAGGGGAAGAAGGGCGTCGCGTCATCAATAAGATCACGCGCTACGCGACGGTGGGGCTGGCGTTCATCCAAGCCGCGGGCACGAGCTATCTCATCTATCAGCAGGGGCTGGTGCAGCCCGGCCAGAGCTTCTTGGGATTTATGTTTATCGCCATCGTGGCGCTCACCACGGGCACAATGTTTCTCATGTGGCTCGGCGAGCGCCTCACAGAGAACGGCATCGGCCGGGGCATCTCGATGCTCATCATGGTCGGCATTCTCGCTGACTATCCCCGATATGCCGGCACGCTCTGGGTTGAGATCACCAATAACCCGAACCCCCTGAATGCGCTCTGGCTGCCCCTGTTGCTCACCGTCTTTGTGCTCGCCACAGCGGGCATCGTGATGGTCCAACTTGGGGCGCGGCGCATTGATATTCAGTACGCCAAGCGCATGGTCAAGGGGCGCGTCTACGGCGGCCATAGCACCTTCTTGCCCCTGCAGGTCAACCAGGGCGGCGTGATTCCTATCATATTTGCCGTGGCGTTGCTCGCTATCCCCCAGACGATCTTCCAGTTTGCCGAGCCGGCTATCGCCAATATGACCGCGGAACGGCTCATTAAACTAGAGATCTCCGGCACAAGCCAAGGAGGGGATCTCTTCGTCAAAGTAGATGGCCAGCTCGTACAGGTTGCTCTGACGGCGGGGCAGAGCAGCGAGGCCGTCGCCCAAGCGATCACCGACGCGCTCAATCAAAAGCAGCCCGGCTCTGCTGAGACGAAGAGCAGTCACGTTGTTATCCCTGTAGATCCAGAGAAGCCCAAGACTCTCTCCCTGGGGGAGAGCGCCGAGAACTTAACGGCCCTCAACGGGGTTGGGCAGACGGCTACCGTGCACGGCATCACGTTCGTGAGAGCGACAGAGCGAGACTGGCTTAACGCCGTGGGCGATTTCTTAAATTGGTTAGCGACGGATCTCTCGCGTGGCCATGCACTGTATATGATCCTCACGGCGCTCTTGATCTTGGGGTTTACGTACTTCTACAGTGCGATCGTCTTCAACCCGCGCGATCTGGCAGAGAACTTACGGAAGTGGGGCGGCTTCGTGCCGGGGATTCGCCCGGGCAAGCCGACCACGGATTTCATAGAGTCCGTTCAGGGTAGACTGTTGTTTATCGGGGCGCTCTTCTTGATTATCATCACGCTGCTGCCCATGATCATTACGAACGTCAGTGGGCTGACGGCCTTCTTCTTAGGGGGCACGTCGCTCTTAATTGTCGTAGGCGTTGGAGTAGATACGATCAAGCAGATCGAGGCGCACCTGGTGGAGCGCCGCTACGAGAGCTTGATCGCCAAGGGTGCCGCGCTAGGACGGCGGATCTAGACGCTATGACCGCGCGACGGATCGTCTTGTTGGGGCCACCGGGATCGGGCAAGGGGACGCAAGCAGTGCGCTTGGCAGAAGCGCTCGGCGTCCCTCATATCTCCACGGGCGATCTGCTGCGCAGTGAAGTGCAGAATCGCACGGCGCTGGGTCTGCAAGCCCAACGCTTCATAGACAAAGGCGAACTGGTTCCCGATCAATTAGTCGCGGAGATGATCAAGCAGCGCCTACAGGGGATGACGGGCTTCGTGCTCGACGGGTTCCCGCGGAACTTGAAGCAAGCGCAGATCTTAGAGGGCGTGACGGAAGTAGAGCGGGTCTTGCACTTTCGGCTGGATCGCGAGGAGATCGTGCGGCGGCTGAGCGCCCGGAGGGTCTGTCCCCAATGTGGGCGCGTCTATAATCTGCTCTCCAGCCCGCCCCAGCGCGATGCCGTCTGCGATCTGTGCGGCGTGGCGCTGGTGCAGCGCACCGATGACACGCCGGAAGTGATTCAAAAACGCATTGACGTGCAGTACGCGCGCGAGATCGGCCCAATGTTGGAGTTCTATAGCGCCCGCAGCGTGCTCCGAGAGATTGACGCTCACGGCGATATCGAGACGGTCTATGGGGCAGCGCGACGGGCGCTGGAGTGAGCACAGCTATGGCAATCAAGATCAAGAGCGCAGCGGAGATCGCGATTCTGCGGGAGAACGCGCAGCTTCTGCAAGAGATCCTGCAGAAGCTGGTCAACGCGGCCCGCGCCGGGGTTTCGACGTTGGACTTGGACAGGCTCGCTGGGCGCTGGATCGAAGATCTCAGCGGGCGCCCCTCGTTCAAAGGGTATCGTGTCGGGAGATTTGTATATCCGGCAAATATTTGCACGTCGCTCGGCCCGGAGGTCGTGCACGGCATCCCGCGTGCTGCGAGAATTCTCCAGCCCGGCGATGTGCTCTCGATAGACATCGGGATGATCCGACACGGCTTTTGTGCAGACCTGGCGACAACGGTGATCGTCGAAGACGCGCCGCGCTCTCTGGAAGAGAAAAGGGTCGTGCGCGTGGCCGAAGAGGCCCTGTGGAAGGGCATCGAGAACGCCGTCGCTGGGCGCCGCGTGGGCGATATCTCGCACGCGATCCAAAGCTATGTGAATAGTCAGGGGTTATCCGTGGTAACGAATTTTGTTGGGCATGGGATCGGTCGGGAGATGCACGAAGAGCCCCAAGTGCCCAATTACGGCTCGCCGGGACAGGGGCCGTTGCTCCGCGCCGGTATGGTGCTCTGCATCGAGCCGATGGTCGCCAATGGCGAGAAAGATTTGATCGAGGTTGAAGTGCAGGAAGACAATTGGACGGCGGTCGCGCCGGGAGCGACTGTAGCAGCTCACTTTGAGGCGATGGTGCTCGTGCGCGAGGGTGCGCCGCCGGAGTTGTTGGGGCTGGGAGTTTTGGAGCCGGCGCTCGCAGGCATATCGAGGTGATCCTTTATTGGCAAGGGTGAATTCATCAAGCGCCGTGGCGAAGTTCTAGAAGCCTACCCGAACTCGATGTTTCGGGTGCGGTTCGAGAACGGCACGGAGGCCTTGTGTCACATTTCGGGGCGGATTCGCAAGCACTATATAAAAATCCTGCCCGGCGACAAGGTGACCGTGGAGTTCTCGCCGTATGATCTCAGCCACGGTCGGATTATCTATCGCGAGTAAGCGCGGTGTGAGGTGACTCTACGATGAAGGTGCGGAGTTCCGTGAAGAAGATCTGTGACTCGTGTAAGATCGTGCGCCGTCGTGGGCGCGTCATGGTGATTTGCAAGAACCCCAAGCATAAGCAGCGTCAGGGGTGTTAACAGTTTGAGAGGTGTCAGCTTAGCAGTTGGACGGTTTCAAGGAGGGATAGTATAAGATGGCGAGGATTGCCGGAGTTGATCTGCCCAGCAATAAGCGCGTAGAGATCGCGCTCACGTATATCTATGGGATCGGGCAGCCGCTGTCGCGGCGCATCTTGCGCGAAACGAAGATCAGTTTCGACAAGAAGGTGCGCGACTTGACCGAACAAGAGATCACAGCACTGCGCAAAGAGATCGAGACGAAGTATCAAGTCGAGGGCGATCTGCGCAGAAAAGTGCAGAACGACATCGCTCGGTTGAAGATGATCAAGTGTTATCGTGGTGTACGGCATACGGTGGGGTTGCCGGTGCGCGGGCAGAAGACGCGCAGCAACGCCCGAACTTGGAAAGGCCCGCGCCCGGCCAAGGCCGGCAAGCGCAAGTGAGGTCGAGAACAATATGGCTCGCAAAGTAGATCGCGCACGGCTGCACGTGCACTCGACGTTCAATAACACGATCCTGACGTTGACGGATTTAGAAGGGCATGTCTTGGCCTGGGCCAGCCCCGGCACACGCGGCTTTAAGGGGAGCAAGAAAGGCACGCCCTACGCCGCGCAGTTGGCGTGTGAATCGCTCATCGCCAAGATGAAAGAATTAGGGGTTCGCTCGGTGCTCATCACGATCAAGGGGACTGGCCAAGGCCGCAATTCCGTCGTGAATACCATGAAGGGTTCCGGTATTCGCGTGGAGGACGTCAAGAACGTCACCCCAGTCTCGCATAGCTCAGAGCATCATGCCCATTCATGAGCATACTTTGAGGCGAATCTGAACGGAGGAGTATGGGACGCTATACCGAAGCCAAGTGCAGGTTGTGCCGCCGGGAGGGCGAGAAGCTCTTTCTCAAGGGCGAGAAGTGCTACACCGAGAAATGCCCGGTGGAGCGGCGGCCCTATGCGCCCGGCATGCACGCGGCCAAGGTCGGCCGGTTGAGCCAATACGGCATTCACCTGCGAGAGAAACAGAAGGCCAAGCGCATCTACGGGCTGCGCGAGGAGCAGTTTCG
>JAOAIA010000031.1 GCA_026414955.1 Candidatus Bipolaricaulota bacterium | reverse complement strand
TCAGAGCACCCACCCCTTCAAGGGCAATATAGATATTCAGAAGCTCCAAGACGTCATCAAGAAATACGGGCCGGAGAAGATCGCCTACGTGCGCATGGAGGCCACGACCAATCTCTTAGGCGGGCAGCCGTTCTCGTTAGAGAACATGCGGCAAGTGCGGCAGATCTGCGACAAGCACGGGCTCTTATTCGTGCTCGACGGGAGCCTCCTCAGCGAGAACGCCTATCTCATCCGGCAGCGCGAGCAAGGCTATGCGCAGAAGAGTGTCGCCCAAATTATTAAAGAGATGTGCGCGCTCGCCGATATCTATTACATGAGCGCGCGCAAGAACACATGCGTGCGCGGGGGCATGATCGCCACCAACAACGAGAAGTACTATCTGCAACTGCGAGACTGGCTCCCGGTCTATGAAGGCTTCTTAACGTATGGGGGCATGTCGGTCAAAGAAGTCGAGGCGATGGCCATCGGGCTGCGGGAGATGGTCGCTCCCGAAGTCGCTGGCTGCGCCGTCGAACAAGTGAAGTACTTCGCCCATAGACTGTTAGAGCACGGCGTCCCCGTGGTCACGCCACCAGGAGGCTTGGCGTGTCACTTAGATGCCATGCGCTTTTTGCCCCACATCCCCCAGAATCAGTATCCCGCTGGGGCACTATCAGCGGCCGTCTATCTGGCTTCGGGGATCCGCACGATGGAGCGCGGCACGATCTCAACCGATCGCGATCCCAAGACGGGCAAAGAGATCTTAGCTGATTTAGAGCTGACGCGCATCGCTGTTCCTCGACGGGTCTACACGATCTCACATATCGAATACGCGGTAGATCGCATCAGTTGGCTCTACAAGCACCGTGATCTGGTGAAGGGCTTGAAGTTCGTGGAGGAGCCGCCGGTGTTGCGCTTCTTCTTCGGCAAGCTTGCGGCACTCGACAATTGGAGCAAGACGCTCTGTGAGACATTCAAGAGAGAGCTTGGAGAGTACTAAGGGTGAGAGCATGGCAGCAGCGCGCGAGCGTGCTTGGGGCACGCTGATCCCGCTCTTGCAAAGAGCACAAGCTGAACAGGGCTATCTGTCACGAGAAGCTCTACGGGAGATCGCGCGTAAGCTGCGCATCCCGGAGAGCAAAGTCTATGGCGTCACGACGTTCTACGCGCAGTTTCGGCTGACGCCCTCTGGGCGTCAGCGCGTCATGGTCTGTCGTGGGACGGCCTGCCACGTGCGCGGGGGGGCACGTGTGCTCGCTACGGTCAAGAAGAAGCTGGGCTTAGAAGAGGGGCAGACCTCGGCCGATCTCTCGTACACGCTGGAGACTGTGGCGTGCATTGGGGCGTGCGCTCTGGCTCCTTGTTTGGTCCTCAACGATCAAGTGCACGGACGATTGACGCCACAGAAAGCCGCCGAACTCTTTGACACAAGGAGGCCCTGATGAAGGCCGAACACCGCGTGCATGTCTGTCAAGGGACGGGCTGTCTTTCTGCGGGATCGGATCGGCTCTACACAGCACTCGCTCACGAGATCAAGCACCACAGCCTTGGGGTGCAGCTCAAGCGCACGGGCTGTCACGGCTTCTGTCAGCGCGGCCCAATCGTGATCTGTGAGCCGGAAGGTCTTTTCTACTCCGGCGTCCAGCCGGAGGACGCCCCAGAGATCGCTACGGCTTTGCGAGAAGGCCGCGTCGTGGAACGGCTCTTCTATCGCGACCCGCAGACGGGTCAGCCCATGCCCTACTATCGCGAGATCCCCTTCTACAAAAAGCAGACGCGGATAATCTTGCACAACTGCGGGCATATAGACCCCGAAGTGATCGAAGACTATCTCGCTTGCGGAGGTTATCAAGCAGCACGTCGGGCGCTCTTGGAGATGACGCCGGAGCAGGTCTGTGCTGAGGTGAAGCGCTCTGGCTTGCGCGGGCGCGGCGGCGCGGGCTTCCCCACGGGGGTCAAATGGGAACTCTGTCGCCAAGCGCCCGGCAGCGAGAAATATCTTATCTGCAATGCCGACGAAGGCGATCCTGGGGCGTTCATGGATCGCTCGATCTTAGAAGCCGACCCGCACGCCGTGCTCGAGGGGATGCTGATCGCTGCGTATGCCGTGGGCGCACGAAGAGGGTTTATCTATGTGCGCGCCGAGTACCCCTTGGCAGTGAAACGTCTCCGTGTGGCTCTGGCTCAGGCTCGTGAGCGCGGCTTGCTGGGCAAGAATATCTTTGGTAGCAGTTTCGATTTCGACATCGAGATCTTTGAAGGGGCCGGGGCTTTTGTCTGCGGGGAGGAGACGGCGCTCATCGCGTCCATTGAGGGCCGGCGCGGGATGCCCAGACCTAGGCCGCCCTATCCCGTAGAGTCCGGCCTGTGGGGCAGGCCCACGGTTATTAATAACGTCAAGACCTACGCCAGCGTCCCACATATTATCAAGAATGGCGCTGACTGGTACGCTCAGATCGGCACGGAGCAGAGCAAGGGCACAGCGATCTTCTCGCTGACGGGGAAGGTCAACAACTGCGGGCTGGTCGAAGTCCCTATGGGCGCGACGCTCGCTCAGATTATCTACGAGATCGGCGGTGGTGTCCCAGGAGGCAAGCGCCTGAAAGCGGTGCAGACGGGTGGGCCTTCGGGCGGCTGCATCCCCGTGGGGCTGATGAACACCCCGGTAGACTTCGATTCGCTGACTGCGCTCGGCTCAATGATGGGCAGCGGCGGTATGGTCGTCATGGACGAAGATACATGCATGATTGATATCGCTCGCTATTTTTTGGACTTCACGCAAAAAGAGTCGTGCGGCAAATGTGCACCGTGCCGATTAGGCACGAAGCAAATGCTCACTATCTTAGAAAAGATTGCTCAAGGGCAGGGGCAGATGGAGGACTTAGCTCGCTTGGAGCGCCTGGCGAAATCTGTGAAAGCCGGCTCGCTCTGTGGCCTGGGCCAGACGGCGCCGAACCCCGTCTTGACGACCTTGCGCTACTTCCGTGAAGAGTACGAAGAGCATATTAAGCGCAAGCACTGTCGTGCGGCCGTTTGCAAAGGCTTGGTGAAGGCCCCGTGCAGCCACACGTGCCCTGCGGAGATCGACGTGCCACGCTATATTCGTCTCATTGCTGCGGGGCGCTTCGCAGAGGCTCACGCAGTCATCCGCGAGAAGATCCCCTTCCCGTGGGTCTGCGGCTTGGTCTGTTTCCATCCGTGCGAAGCGAAGTGTCGCCGTGCCCTCGTAGACGAAGCGATTGCTATCAGAGCGCTCAAGCGCGCGGCGGCTGAGCGCGATGACGGGCGCTGGAAGCTGAACATAAAGCGCAGCCTCCCCACAGGCAAGCGCGTGGCGATTGTCGGGAGCGGCCCCGCGGGCTTGACCGCCGCGTACTATCTCGCGCGCAAAGGGCATTCTGTCACGGTCTTTGAAGCATTTGAAAAACCCGGCGGCATGATGCGCTACGGCATCCCTGAATACCGTCTGCCCCATGACATTCTCGACGCGGAGATCTCCGAGATCGAAGCCCTCGGCGTCGAGATCATCACGAGCACCAAGATCGAATCGCTCGAACAGTTAGCCGAGTTCGACGCGGTCTTCCTCGCGCTCGGTGCGCATCGTGGGATGAGGCTGGGCATCCCTGGGGAGGACGAAGTCGGCGTGCTCGACTGCATTGATTTTCTGAGAAGAGTGAAGTTGGGCTATCGCGTGGAGCTGGGCGAGCGGGTGGCTGTTATCGGTGGCGGCAATGCCGCGATAGACGCCGCGCGCACGGCCTTGCGCCTAGGAGCCAAGACGACAGTGCCCGCATCCGACGCCGATCAAGAAGTCCTGGACGCGTCGCGCATGGCGCGGCGCTTGGGTGCCAAAGACGTGCGCATTATTTACAGAAGAAGCTCTACAGAGATGCCCGCCAGCCCCGAAGAAGTCCGCGAAGCGCTCGCCGAGGGCGTGCAGATCGAGTTTCTCACGGCTCCTATTAAAATGACCAAAGAGAACGGATCTGTTCGATTAGATTGTGTGCGCATGAGGCTTGGCCCGGTAGACTCCAGCGGGCGGCGCCACCCCGAACCCATTCCCGGCAGCGAGTTCAGTCTCTCTGTAGACCGAGTCATCTCGGCGATCGGCGAAGTGCCTGAGATCCCAGAGGGTTTTGGGCTGAGACAGACCAAATGGAACACGCTTGTCGTAGACCCCGATACGCTGATGACCGAGCGGCCGGGGGTCTTCGCTGGGGGTGATGTCGTGACCGGGCCAGCGTCGGTGATCGAAGCGATTGCCGCTGGGCGGCGGGCTGCTAGCTCGATAGATATCTATCTCGGCGGTGACGGTGACATCTCCGAGACGCTCATCGATCCCCACGAAGACGCGCCCTTTGAGCTTGAGGAGGGCGAGCGTCCCCGCGTGCCCATTCGCACTCTCAAAGTGCAGGAGCGTCTGGGAGGCTTCCGTGAAGTCGAGCTTGGCTATACAGCTGAAGAGGCGATCTCCGAAGCCCGGCGCTGCTTGATGTGCGACTTGGAGCAAAACTAGGGAAGAGGATATACTTGCACTATGAATATAGCTGATATTATTCAAGCAATCCAAGCAAATCGCGTCCGCATCAGCGATCACGCTGACGAAGAGGCGCAAGCTGATAAGCTCTCGTATGAAGAGATCTATTTCTCGGTTCTGCATGGTGAAATCATCGAGAACTATCCAACAGATAAGCCGTATCCAAGCTGTTTGATCTATGGGCAGACCTTCAGCGGTGATCCCGTTCATAGCGTTTGGGCCTATAATGCTCAGAATCAATGGGCTGTCTTGATCACGGTCTACCGACCTGATCCCAATTTATGGGTGAACTGGCGTGAAAGGAGGGTGAAGAAGCCATGATGCCGTTTGAGCGATGTCCGGTCTGTGGCGGTGAGCTAGTAGAGAAAGAGGTAGAGAAACTGGTGCGCGGTGGGGTTCACACCGCGATCTTGAGAGTCCGCGCCGAGGTCTGTCTCCATTGCGGAGAGCGCCTGTATTCTCAAGAAACCGTGCGGCGATTTGAAGAGATCAGGGCCAAGCTAGAACGTCAAGAGACCTCGGAATTTCAACCCCTAGGACGGTCGTTTCAAGTGGTAGGATGAACTGCTGCCAGTTGCCTACTAACTAAGGAGATGCTTATGGGATCTGTTGCAATAGCTGACACAGTCGAGACGATCACGCTGACGGTTGACGGAGTCACGGTCAAGACCAAAGCCGGACGGACGGTGCTCGAGGTGTGCCGTGAAGCGGGGATCTATCTGCCTACGCTCTGCTATGATCCCGACCTGGAGCCGTATGGCGGCTGTCGGCTCTGTATTGTCGAGGTCGAAGGGATGCGCGGGCTTCCCACGGCCTGCACGCTGCCCGCTCAAGACGGTATGGTCGTGCGCACGGAGTCGCCACAGCTTCACGCCATACGACGCGATACTCTCGAACTGATCTTGGCCGATCACGCGGGCGATTGCTTACTGTGTCGCAAGAACGGCCACTGCCGGCTCCAAGAAGTCTCGAGCTATCTGGGGATAGACTGTCGTCCCACACTGCTCCGTGAGCCGACAAGGCCCGTAGACCGAAGCAACCCGTTCTTTGACTTCGATCCCAATAAGTGCATTCTCTGCGGCATTTGCGTGCGAGCATGTGCCGAGCTTCAGGGGGCGCACGCGATTGATTTCGCCTGGCGCGGGATCGAAACGCGCGTCGTCCCGTCGGGCGGCGGCCTGTGGATAGACTCCAACTGCGAATATTGCGGCGAATGCGTCAGCCGCTGCCCCACAGGAGCACTCGTTCCCAAGAATGCTCAGAAAGCTTCGCGGTATGTGAAGTCGGTCTGCCCCTACTGTGGCGTCGGCTGCACGATCTATCTGGGGATTCGCGGGGATCGCATCGTCAGCGTCGAGGGCGACAGAGAGAGCCCTGTGAACAACGGGCGGCTCTGCGTCAAAGGGCGCTTTGGCATCCCCGAAGCCGTGCACTCTCCCAACAGACTCAAGAAGCCATTACTCAAGCAAGACGGGAGATTCGTCGAAGTCAGCTGGGACGAGGCATTAGATCTTATCGCTCAGAAGTTCAGAGAGATCAAGCAACGCTACGGCGGCGACGCGTTGGGCGTCATCGCCTCGGCGCGGATCGCCAATGAAGCGAACTATCTTGCGCAGAAGCTGGCGCGCGCCGTCTTCGGCACCAACAAAGTAGACTGCTGCGCACGGATCTGTCACGCGCCCAGCGTCCACGGGCTGATGCGCTCGTTCGGCAGCGGCGCGATGACCAATTCTATCGCTGAGATCGAAGACGCCCACACGATTCTCTTAATCGGCTCCAACACCACGGAAGCACATCCAACGATTGGCAGCCGTATCCGAAGAGCGGTGCGCCGTGGTGCCACGCTCATCGTCGCCGATCCGCGCGAGATCGAACTGGCGAAGATAGCCGATATTCATCTGCCCCTGCGCCCCGGCACCGATATCGCTCTTGCGAACGCTCTGGCCCATCACATCATCGTGTCGGGCTTGCACAACGAGAAGTTTATTCGGGAGCGCACCGAGGGCTTTGAAGAGTTCTGGGCCGTCGTGCAAAAGTACACGCCCGAATACGCCGAGAAGATCACGGGCGTGCCCGCAGAGAAGATCAGACAAGCCGCTGAACTCTACGCGCGCGGCCAACCAGGGATGATCGTCTACTGCTTGGGTGTGACCGAGCATCGCACGGGGGTCTTCTCGGTGCAGAGCATCGCGAATCTCGCGCTGATCACAGGATTTGTGGGGCAGCCCAGTTCGGGAGTCAACCCCTTGCGCGGGCAGAACAACGTCCAGGGTGCGTGCGATATGGGCGCGTTGCCCGAATTTCTGCCGGGCTATCAGCGCTGGGACAACCCCGAGCACGTCAAGAAATTTGAAGACGCCTGGGGCGTTCAGCTTCCCAAGACCCCCGGACATTATCCGTTGATCTTCTGCTCGCGCATGTGGGACGATATTCTCAAGGGCAACTTGCGCGGACTCTATATCATCGGCGAGGACGTGGCACTTACCGAAGCGAATATCGGCAAAGTGCGCAAAGCGTTACAGAACTTAGAGTTTCTCGTCGTGCAAGAACTCTTTATGACGCCGACAGCGGAGCTGGCACACGTCGTGCTGCCAGCGGCGGGCTTCGCCGAGATAGACGGGACGTTTACGGACACGGAGCGCCGTGTCCAACGGGTTCGCAGGGCCGTGCCGCCTCCGGGGGAGTGCAAGCCCGATTGGCAGATCGTCTGCGAGATCTCAAACAGAATGGGCTACCCCATGAACTATCGCTCTGCTGAAGAAGTCTTTGAAGAGCTGCGTAAGCTTATCCCCAGCTACGGCGGGATCACGTATAAACGCATTGACGAGCACAATGGCTTACAATGGCCCTGCCCCACCGAAGACCATCCGGGCACGAGATTCTTGCACAAAGACAAGTTCACTCGTGGGCTGGGGAAGCTCGTCGGGATCGAGCAAGAGCCTCCAGAAGAAGTCCCCGACGCCGAGTACCCGTTCTTGCTGACGACGGGTCGCGTCTTGCAACACTACAACTGCGCGAGCATGACGGGCCAAGTATCGGGGCTGGTGCAGTTGGTGCCGGAGAATTTCGTCGAGATCTCTCAGCAAGACGCCGAAAGACTCGGCATCGCCGAGGGCGATCTGGTGCGCGTCGTCAGTCGTCGCGGCACTGTCAAAGCGCGGGTCAAGGTCCGTGAAATTGCCGAAGGCGTCGTCTTTATGCCGTTTCATCATAAAGACGAGCCGACGAATCTCATCACCAACGACGCGCTCGATCCCATCTGCGGGACAGCCGAAGTGAAAGCGTGTGCGGTGCGCATCGAGCGAATTGCTCCACAAACTGTATGAGCTCAGACTTGCATGACTGGGCTATTGGTATACGCGAGAAGCCCCTCGCGCAAGACGCGCATCGCGCGCTGGAGCGCGTCGGTGTTCAGCACATAGGCGATGCGCACTTCGTCGCGGCCCTTCCCCGGCGTGGCGTAGAACTCTGCTGCTGGCGCGAGCATCACCGTCTCGTTGTCGAGCGAGAAGTCCGTGAGCAGCCAGCGCACAAAATGCTCCGCGTCTTCAACGGGGAGCTTCGCGGTCACGTAAAACGCCCCTTGGGGCTTGGTGCAGATTACACCGGGCATCTTTTGCAGCTCAGCGTAGACCAAGTCTCTGCGCCGTGCAAACTCCGCGATCATCTCGCGCACGAAGTTCTGATACTGAGAAGACCTCAACAGATGGATCAGCCCGTACTGCTCGAGCGTCGGTGGGGAGAGTCGCGCCTGCGCGAATTTCAGTGCGGACTCCATCACGGAAGCGTTCTTACTGGCGATCACGCCAATGCGTGCCCCGCACGCCGAGAAACGTTTCGAGATGCTATCTACTAAGATCGCGCGATCTTCAAGATTGGGGAGCTGCAAGACGCTGATCGCCTGCGCGCCGTCATACGTAAACTCGCGGTAGACTTCGTCAGCAATCAGATAGAGATTGTGCTTGTGCGCGACTTCTGCGAGCATTGCGAGTTCGGCTTTGGTGTAGACGACGCCCGTAGGGTTGCCGGGATTGCAGAAGAGAATCGCCTTGATCTTTGGGCTAATCTTCGCTTCGATGGTTTTTTTGTCTGGGAGCCGGAAGCCGTCCTCGGCGCGCGTCTCGATGGGCACGATCTGGATCCCCGTGATCTGCGCGTATGAATTATAATTTGTGTAGAACGGCTCAGGGACTAAGATAGCGTCGCCCACGTCGGTGACGGCTAAGAGCGCGAAGGTGATCGCTTCGCTGCCGCCAGTCGTGACGATCATCTCATCGCGTGAGAGCGCGATCCCAAACGTCCGATAGTACTCTGCCAGCGCGTCGAGCGCCTCGTCCAGCCCTTGGGAGGGGCTGTAGGCTAAGACGCCTTGGGCGGCTTGACGGATCCCGTCAAAATACTCTTTGGGTGTGGGGATATCCGGCTGTCCGATGTTTAAGTGATAGACTCTCTTTCCGGCGCGTCTGGCTTGATCGGCGAGGGGCTTGAGTTTGCGGATAGGCGAAGCCTGAACGGTTCTCGCTCGCCAACTGATGGACGGCATGGGTCCTCCTTTTGAAGTCAGCTCGGGCCGGCCCGCCCCAGAAACGACGCCCGCAGGGGACGTCTTACCGTTGCTCCCTTCCGGGCCTGGCGGGGTTCGACGGCCTGCGCCGCCGCTCCGCAGCGAGCCGACCCCAGCAGGCTTCGCCAGACTTCGTCTGGACTGTGCACCATGCCGCCTGCGGCGGCACGATGAATGGTCCAGGCGAAGCCTGGCGGAGAGGGTGGGATTCGAACCCACGACCGACTTGCGCCGGTACGTGCTCTCCAGGCACGCCCCTTAGTCCACTCGGACACCTCTCCAGAGTATCTGTAGACAGTTTATCTCAAGAACTGTGCTCTGTCAATTGAGCCGCTCCTTGACAACTATCGGGGGTTGCTCTACACTCAGTCCATCGTGACATTGGAGGAGGTCACTATGCTCAAGGAGTTCAAAGAGTTCGCGATGCGCGGCAACGTGCTGGACATGGCCATCGGGATCATCATCGGTGCGGCCTTCGGCAAGATCGTCAGCTCGTTCGTCAATGATATTCTGATGCCCCCTATCGGGCTGCTCTTAGGAAGGGTCGATTTCTCGAACTTGTTCATCAATCTCTCTGGGGTGCCCTACGCGTCGTTAGCGGAGGCCAAGGCCGCCGGTGCTCCGACGATCAATTACGGAGTCTTTCTCAATACGGTGCTCGACTTTGTGATCGTCGCGTTTGCGGTCTTCTTGGTCATTCGGCAGATCAACCGTCTGCGGCGTCAGCCCGAGCCAGCGCCCGCAGCCCCGACCACGAAAGAGTGCCCCTATTGCTTCTCGGTGATCTCGATTCGGGCGACGCGCTGCCCATACTGTACCTCCGCAGTGCAATCATAAACCAAGAACGGGTATAATGTCAGACGATGAAGATCATCTGGCACCCCAAGTGTTTGGAGTACGGTGCTCCTGGGCACCCGGAGAGTCCTGAACGGCTCATTCACGCCTATACGTTCTTAAGTGACCCCAAGCTCGGCTACGAGTTTGTGCACGCTGAGCCAGCCACCGAAGAAGACCTCTTGCGTGTGCATTCTGAGCGCCATCTTGAAGCCGTGAAGAAGCTGCACTTTTATGATCCTGATTCTCCCAGATACCCCAATATCTTTGAGTACGCGCTGCTCTCGGCGGGCGCGGCGATCCAGGCGATGAGATTGAACGGCTTCTCGCTGATGCGTCCCCCAGGGCATCACGCGGCGCGCGAGCGCGTTGCCGGGTTCTGTTATTTTAATAACATCGCGATTGCTGTGCGAGCATCGGGCAAGAAGACGCTGATCGTTGACATTGACGGCCATCACGGCGACGGCACGCAAGCGATTTTTCTCGGTGATCCTCAAGTCATGTATATTTCGCTGCACAGCTTTCCCAACTATCCGGGGACGGGGCTGCGCTCCGAACAGAATTGCTATAACTTCCCGTTGCCCTTCAATTGCGGAGACAAAGTCTATCTGCAGGCGCTCGACGAAGCGCTGACGTCAATAGACTTGAGCGGGATCGAGCACGTAGCGATCTCAGCGGGGTTCGACACGTACTACAAAGATCCGTTAGCGTCGCTAGGATTGACGACGGAGGGGTATTTCGAGATTGGGCAGCGTCTAAAGAAGCTCGGGCTGCCGACGTTTGTCGTGTTGGAGGGCGGCTATTGGGTCGAAGATTTAGGGAGGAACATCCACGCACTGCTGAGCGGGTTGACACAACTATAATACTATCTTGCATCTGAGGAGCAAGCCGGGGGCAACGCACAGCCCCTGTATTGCTTTGCTATAACCCCAGTTGCTTCATGAGAAGCCTCTCAAACAGCCCCGCGGGCAAGAATCTTCGTAAGGGCAGAACTAGGCGCGCCTCGCGCCCCACGGGGTAGCGCAGCTTCGGGCTTGGATGAGTAATCGCGCGATAGATCGTCGCCGCGACGGTCTCCGCAGGCGCAGCGCGATAGATATTTCGCTGGACGCGCCGCCCGCTGGCTTGCTTGAAGATCGCATATGGAGAGTCTTCGCGTTGAGCGGCCTGGGCAAGCTGCGCGTTCTCTTGGAATTTCGTAGCAATAAACCCCGGCTCAATCAGAATCACTTTGATATTAAACGGAGCCAGCTCGTAGCGCAGCGTCTCGGAAAGCCCTTCGAGGGCGAACTTGCTGGACGTGTAGGGACCTGAAAACGGGATGGCCATGCGCCCCAAGACCGAGCTGATATTCACAATCGCACCCGATCTCTGGGCGCGCATCTGTGGGAGGACGGCTTGCGTGACGCGGATGACCCCGAAAAAATTCGTCTCGAACTGTCTTCTCCATTCGTCGAGAGAGACTTCTTCGGCCGCGCCGCGCAGCCCGTACCCCGCGTTGTTGATGAGCACGTCAATCCGCCCGCTCTTCTGCAAGATCTGCGCGACGGCGTGCTTCACAGAAGTATCGTCGTCAACGTCAAGCTGGGCGATCTCGATAGGCAATCGTTCGGATTCGACGATCTTGCGCAGCTCATCGGCTTTTTGGAGATTGCGCATCGTCGCCCAGACGGTGAAGCCGCGCCGGGCCAGATAGAGAGCCGTCTCCAAGCCGATGCCGCTGTTGCTTCCGGTGATGAGCGCGATGGGATTCATAGCCCAGATTATAGGGCTAGGCGCGGTAGCACTGCAAGACTCCTGGCACCAGGTACTCCGCAAACGCGCGCTTGAAGTCGTATGAGGGCTTCCAGCCCCAATCAGCCCGCGCCGCGGAGTCGTCAATATCTGCGGGCCAACTGTCTACGATCTTCTGGCGCTTGAGATCGGGCGCAAACGTCACCTGCGCCTTGGGGAAGGCCTGACGCACCAGCTCGAAGATCTCTCTCGCCGAGGGGTTGAACGCCGTGACATTATAGACAAAGCGCGTGAGTTTTGGGCGCGGTGCGACTTCGAGCTGTAAGAGCGCTTCTATCGCATCGGGCATGGCCATAAACGGGATGCGCGTATCTTCACGGACAAAGCACGCATAGGGCTTCCCCTGGGCAGCAGCGTGGAGCATCTCCGGGGCGTAGTCGCTCGTGCCGCCCGTTGGGACAGTGACGGCGCTGATCAATCCCGGAAAGCGCAGCGCGCGAAAGTCAATATGCCCGCGCGTCGCATCGGCGTCGAGCTGGCGATAATACTGGGCATAATAGATCCCCAATTGCTCGCAGTAGAGCTTATTGATGCCGTACATGGTGCGTGGGGTGAGCCACTCGTGCTCTTTGACTCTCCCGGCACGCTCTTTGGTTTGTAAATCGGGCAGGCCGTAGACGGCAATTGAGCTGGGATATAAGAACTTGATCTCGCGCCCCTGCACCCGCGATTGCCCCACAGCCATCTCTAGCAGATTGAGCGTCCCGTCCACGTTGACTCTGTGGGCCAAGACGGGCTGGCGCTCGGCCTTGGTCGAGAGCAACGCTGCCAAGTGATAGATCGTGTCAAAATTATACGTCGCTGATAAGCTCTCTAAAAGGGCCGTATCTAAAATATCTCCCACCACGGCGCGATGGACCTTGGGCTTGAGCGTCGCATCCAACTCATGGATGTCGAGCGCGAGGATGCGCACATTGCCCTGTTCGGCTAGGCGTGTGATCAAGCCGTGGCCGATCTCCCCGTTAGCTCCAGTGACTAAGATCGTCTTCATAGGGCTTCTATTGTACCGACAAGCCCTGGGGAGAACGCAAATTTAAAATGATAGAGAAGGGAATGATGGAGAGGGCAGGCGCTTTCAAGGTTCACCCTCCTTTCTGAGCGCCTGCCTTCTCCTTGTGAGATTGAGAGTTCAGCTTTCAGTCCCGTTGACCGACTCTAGAATAGGCGCAACGACGGCCTTGCGCGACGCCCGACGAGCCGGCTTCTCAGGTTCGCTCAATAGGCTCTTCTGGTCAGGGTCTTGCGCTGCTGCCCCGGCTTCTGCAACTGCCGCGATCTTGAGCCCGGACTTCTCGCGGATCGCGTTCTCTAATTGCTGTGCGATCTCTCTGTTAGACTCTAAAAACGCTGCAGCGTTGGACATCCCTTGCCCAAGTCGCGTCTCGCCGAAGTTGAACCACGAGCCGCTCTTCTTGATTAATCCCAACTGCTCGCCCGTCTTGATCAGCTCGCGCTCATAAGAGATCCCCTTGCCGTAGATGATATCGAACTTCGCCTCTTTGAACGGAGGAGCTAATTTGTTCTTGACGACTTTCACGACCGTCTCGCTGCCCACGCGACTATCGCCCTCGTCAATGCTGCCAAGGCGCTTGATCTCCAGGCGCACAGAAGCGTAGAACTTCAGCGCCAGGCCCCCTGTCGTCGTGGTCGTCGGCCCCCAGCCCATCCCCGAGATCGTCTGCCGAATCTGATTGACGAAGACCACGGTCGTCTTCGATTGAGAGATAGACGACGCGAGCTTGCGCATCGCTTGGCTCATTAAACGCGCTTGCAGCCCCACTTGAGCGTCGCCCATCGCCCCCGCGATCTCCGCCTCGGGGACGAGCGCCGCTACTGAATCTACGACGATAATATCCACAGCCCCGCTGCGCACCAGCGCGTCCATGATCTCTAACGCTTGCTCGCCGGAGTTGGGCTGGCTCAATAACAGGGAATCGAGATTCACGCCAATCGCTTTGGCGTAGTTGGGGTCGAGCGCGTGTTCGGCGTCTATAAATGCCGCGACGCCGCCGCGCTTCTGCGCCTCCGCGATGAAATGGAGCGCCAGGGTCGTCTTGCCCGAAGATTCCGGGCCGAATATCTCAACGATTCTGCCACGCGGTATCCCACCGATTCCCAACGCGACGTCGAGCGCCAGCGATCCGCTAGGGATCGTGTCAACCTGAAGCTTGGCCTGCTCGCCCAGCCACATGATCGCGCCTTCGCCGTACTTCTTGCGCAGCCCGTCCAGCACGCTGTTTAAGACTTCTTGCTTGCCCATCGCACGACCTCCTTTGGTTATTGATTGAGAAATCTCTGAATCTCCCTGATGTTGCGCTTGACTTGTCTCAGCACTCCTACGACCCGACCGACGATCTGCCCCTCGCCCAGCGGAGCTGGGGCATAGCGAGCGTTGGCCGGGACGAGCATGGGCTTTCCGTCAACGACCGCAAAGAATTTCACCGTCGCTTCGTTGTCCGTGACGGCAACGACGATTTCACCCGGCTCAGCAGTCTGCCGTGGCTGGACTATGACTAAATCCCCCGCAAAGATACCCGCCTCGATCATGCTATCCCCTTGGACCCGCAGCGCAAAAGGACGCTCATCTTTTCCAAACAAGACATCTAAGTCTAGAGTGCCCTCAATCTCTTCCAGAGCGGGGATAGGCTGCCCCGCCGAGATACGCCCGACGATGGGAATCCCCGGCCGGCGCACCCGCTCCCGGACTAATTCTATGCCCCGCGACTTTCCCGCAAGACGGCGAATGAACCCCTTCTTCGCTAACGCGTCCAGATGCGTCTGGGCGCTGCGCACCGACTGAAGCCCGAATCTTTCGGCAATCTCCCGAAGAGTCGGGGGCAGCCCCTGCTCCGAGACCCGCTCGACGATGAAGTCTAAGATCTGCCGCTGCTTCTCCGTCAGCTCTACTCTCATAGCAGTCAAAAGTATAGCATACTTTTGTATGCTTGTCAAGGGGGGGAGGGTGATCTCAAGAATAGGGCTTCAGAGCCAAAAGTCGTTACTGCGCACTGCGTTCAGCTTTCTCTAAGGCAAAGTGCAACTCCGGCGTATGGCGTACGCGCAAAAGCTTCGCCAGCGCCGTGCGCAAGAACCCCCGATGCTCCCTGAGGGCGTCGAGCGATTCTGACTCTTCTTCAGGAGAATCGCTGAGCACTCCGACAGAGACCCACGCATGGTGAGCATCTTTCGAGAGCTTGACGGAAAAGATCGTCACGCGCTCCAGGCGCGGGTCCCGCGCCTCAAACTGCAAGATCTCGCTCAACCGATGATGGATCTCTTCTTGTAGCCGCGCAAAGCCCCATCGGCTCATACTCTTACAGGATCTCGATCTTGTAATCTTCAACAGTGACTTCTTTGAAGCGTCCGATGGCCTCGACCAGTTTCCCCAAGAGCGCATTGTTGACCCGCCCGTCGTTGCAGACGATCGCGGCCCCAAGCACCGCGAACTTCCAGTCGTCCAAGCGATCAATCTCAGCGATAGAGACGTTAAACCTGCGACGCATCTGGGCGATAAGACTTTGCAGAATATGGCGCTTCTCTTTGAGAGAGGACGGCTCATGCAATCGCAACGTCAGGCGCACCACCCCGATCTTCATACGACCACCCCGGACAGTTCTAAGCTTGACAGTTCCTAGTTCCAAGTGCTGCCAACTGTTGCATGGAGACTTTATATGCGCGGCACGGCCTCGCGCTTGTAGAACTCTAAGATGTCCCCGACCTGGACCTTCTCAAACCCCGCGATCTTGATCCCGCACTCCTTGCCCTTTTCGATCTTGGTGACGTCCTCGGTGAAGTGCTTGAGGCTGGCCAGCACCCCATCGAAGACTACCGTATCATGGCGCTTGACGCGCACCCGCGCCTCCCGCAGGACTTGCCCGTCGCGCACGTAGCACCCGGCAATCACGCCCACGTTGGGGATCTTGAAGACGTTGCGGACTTCAGCTTCGCCGATCTTGAGCTCGCGGATCTGCGGGGCCACAAGCCCTTGTAGCGCCCGCTTCACGTCGTCGGTCAACTGATAGATAATATCATAGACACGGATGGGCACGCCCTCTTGGTCGGCAAGTTTGGCTGCCTTGTCGTCTATAGCGGTGCGAAACCCGATAATGACAGCGTCTTTGGCCGTCGAGGCGAGTAAGACGTCACTCTCGTTGATGTTGCCGATGCCCTCATGCAAGAATTCGAGGTGCACCGGCTCGACTTTGATGCTCTTCAGCTCGTTGCGCACGGCTTCTAAGCCGCCGGCGCTGTCGGCCTTCAAGACGATCTGCAAGACCCGCCTCTTGGACTGGGCTAACTCTTGCTCTCTCAGAATATCTTCGATGGTGCGGCGCGATTTTTCTAGGCGCTTGCGCCGCAGCTCCTCGAGTCGGGCTTCGGCGATGCGCTTGGCTTCCATCAGATCGTGAAGGACTTCAAAGCGCTCTCCGGCTCCGGGGACGTCCGACAGCCCCAAGACTTGGACAGCCGAGCCGGGGCCGGCCTCACTGACTCGCCGCCCACGGTCATCTAAGAGTGCTCGGATGCGCCCGTAGGCCGTGTGACAAAGCATCACATCGCGCTCGCGCAGCGTCCCTTCTTTGACGATCACTGTAGCGAGGGGGCCGCGCGTCGCGTCCAGAGAACTCTCGATGACGACCCCGCTGGGCAGGGCTTGGGGATCGGCCTTCAGCTCTTGTAATTCAGCGACTAGTAAGATCATCTCTAATAATTCTTCAACGCCCTGGCCGGTGATCGCCGAGAGGGGCACGGTGATGATATCGCCGCCCCAGTCTTCGGGGGTCAGCCCCTCGCGCGCTAATTGTTCTTTCACGCGCTGCACGCTCGCTGTGGGCTTATCTATCTTATTAATAGCGACGATGATCGGGACCTTAGCAGCACGGGCGTGGCTGATCGCTTCTCTAGTTTGCTCCATGACACC
>JAOAIA010000002.1 GCA_026414955.1 Candidatus Bipolaricaulota bacterium | reverse complement strand
CTTGGAGACCTCAACAATGCTGGCTAACGCTTCGCCGCGAAAGCCGAGCGTGCGGATATTGAAGAGATCGTCTTCGGAAGAGATTTTGCTCGTCGTATGGCGCTGGATAGCTAAGAGCAGATCTTCTTGGGTCATGCCCTCGCCGTCGTCGGCGACGCAGAGTCGGCGCTCGCCCCCGCCTTCGACACAGAGTTCGATCTTGGTCGCTCCGGCGTCGAGGGCGTTTTCGATCAGTTCTTTAGCGACCGACGCTGGGCGCTCGATCACTTCCCCGGCAGCAATTTTGTTCACAAGATGGGCATCGAGGACCTTGACTTTCATAGGCGCTCTCTGTCACAATAGCAAAAGTCTAGGAGGCTGACAAATCGCGTGAAGAGATATCTTTGGATTGTGGGAATACTCGTGCTGAGTGTGGGAGCCATAGCGCAGGAGCGCGCGCCGAGCTTGGGCATCGCCACGAGCTGGATGGAGCTTGATAATTTTCAGCCGGCGCTGCCCGCGTTCACGCTCTCTCAGAAAGTCCTGCTCTTTTCCGTGCGCGGGGAGACGCAGATCGAGTTTGGGCTGGCGTTGCGTTTGGCGGGAGGCTGGGGCTTGGCCTTTGAGGGCAGTGCGTTGGGCATAGCCCTCTACGAGACTGCTCTGGCGTTCAATTTCCCTTTCGGTCGAGTTATCGCTTCGGTCGAGCTTGGCTCTGGAATTCTCCATCTGACACAGGGCGCTGAGGAGGCGTGGCGGCTGACGGGCTGGATCGGGGCTGGGGGGAGATTCTCGCTCTTCCCCAGAGTATCTGTTTTCTTTGATGTTGTGCCCTTGGTGTTGCTCGACTTCAGCCAGCAGAATCCGCCGTGGGTCTGGAGCTATCGCTCTGGGGTCTTGTGGCGGTTTTAGCCCGCCCGCCGCACGCGGATCATCCCGCCCGATTTGTGCGCTTCATAAATTCTCTCTGCTGGCTCGCTCCCTCGTACTAATTTGATGCTCCCCGTGCGCGAGACCGACCCGATGAAGACCGGTTCCCCGTCTACTAAAATCTCGATATTTCGCCCGCGCAGGGACGGGTCTAAGTCTAAAATCACGTGCCGGTCACTCACTTCGATATCTATGTCTTGGTGGAGCGTCATCTCCATCTCATCATACGAGCGCACGTCCAGCCCGATCCCTAGCTCAGCTTCGAGCTCTCGGATGCGACTGCCCCCGCGCCCCAAGATCATCGGGATTTGCTCTTCGTCAACGTAGAGCGTCGCTTGATTGTCCGAGCGAATCTCGACCGTAAACGGCCCACGGATCACGCGCCGTAGCTCATACTCCAATGCTTGAGTTGCCAACCTCCAGACGGGCTTCTCGCTCACGACTTCTTTGACCGGCATCACCACGACTTGCTCACCAAAGCTATAAATCTCATAGACCAACGCTTTGGACTCAAACTCGCGAATCTCGATGACCGGGCGAGCTAGGTCTGTGTCGCCCATCCCGCTAGGGACTTTGACGGTGAACTCGACCTCGTAGATCTCTTTCACATCGCCATCTTCGATGAAGACAACCGTGTCTACAACTTGGGGGATCATCCCCAAATCAACACGGCCGATCAGTCTCTGCACGGCATCAATGCCCCGCGTGGCGTGCACCACGCCGATCATCCCCACGCCCGCCAGACGCATGTCGGCGAAGACCTCGAAGTCTTCATCCACGCGCATCTCGTCGAAGATCGTGTAGTCGGGGCGCACCAAGAGCAAGACATCGGCGGTCTTCTTCATCTCGCCGTTGAGGGCCGTATACTGAGTAATATCCTCGGAAAGCTCCAAGTCCCTGGGCTTCTCCATCGTCTTGAGAATCCAGCCCGATTCTTGCAGATACTCGGCGATCCCCTGCACGAACGTCGACTTGCCCGCCCCCGGCGCCCCGGAGACGAGCACACCGCGCGAGCGCTCGCGCAGCCGCTCCTTCAGCAAATCTGCATAGCGATACTCGTCGAGCTTCTTGTGCACCACGGGGCGCACCACGGTAATTTCGAGCGCGTCGCTGAAGGGCGGACGCGCAATCGCGATGCGCAAGTTCTTGAGCTGGACGACCGTGCTGCCCCCTGCATCCATCTCGATGAACCCCTCGGGATGGCCCTTAGCAACTTCTACGATCTCGCGGGCGATTCGTTCTAATTCTTTTTCGGTCATCGGCTCATCTCGGAGGGCGATGACCTTCATCCGACCGGGAGCGCCGCGCTTGGCCCTGGGACGCGTCTTGGCTCGTAGGTGCACTGACATCGTCTGGTCATCGAAGAACTGCATGATCGAGAGTTGTTCCAGCCCGCGGCTATCAGTTGTAGCTCCCAAAAACTGCATGGGAAGCCCCTGGGCTTCGCTGACGAGCGCTTGGCTGCGGCTGCTCGTCAAGAGCACAGCGTTCTCTTCTTCAGCGACGGCGCGGACCATCGCATGGAGTTCGCCAGTCTCCTCCAAGCGCAACGGATCGAACCGTGGCCGGTCCCCCTTGAAGACCAGCTCGATCTGCCCCTCCCACGCGAGTTGCTGCAATCGCTTCAGTTCGCTAAGCCCAGCGTAGCCCGTCTCCTGGCCACGGACGGCTCGGGCTTCCAGGAGCGCCAGCACGGCGTTGGGCACGATGAACACGGCGTTGGGGAATCTGTTCTGACGAATCCCCTCGGTGATGCGCCCGTCCACGATGACGCTCGTGTCGAGCACGTAGCGTTCGGCCTTATTTGTCTCAGACATATCTCTCTCCTAGCAGCGCAGCGACGCTTTCTAAGAATTCCCTATCTCTCTCTGTGAACGCGTTCAGCGTGTTGCTGTCAATGTCAATCTCGCCGAGCACTTTTGAATCTTTGAAGATGGGCACGACGATCTCGGATTTCGTGTAAGGGAAGCACGCCAGGTATCTGGAGTCGGCATTGACGTCGCCGACGATAACAGTTCGTTTCTCTCGTGCGGCCAGCCCGCAGATGCCTGTGCCAATGGGGATTCTTGTGTGTTGGGTCGCTTCGGGACCGTCCCAGGCTGTTAAGACCAACTCGTTGCCTTCGAGCATGTAGACGCCGACCCAGTTATAGTGCGCGATGTTCTTGCGCAAGAACGAGACGGTCTTCTGCACAGTCTGTGAGAAGTCCAATCCAGCGATCTCGCGTTTGAGCCTGATGAGCAAGTCCATAGCAACTCAAGCATATCACGGGGGGATGGACTTGTGCAAGGAGCTGGGGCTTGTGCCCCATTGTCTTTTTCATTACAATAGAGCTGCTATGAGAGTTCATACCGTTGATGCACTCTATAATAATAATATAGTACGCCAGCTCCCTCCCAAGGAGCGTCTGCGGTTGGCTGCTTTAATCCTCCACGAGATTGTGACTGCTCCATGTGTGGAAGAGAGCGACGTGTGGGGCGAGGAAGATCTACAAGACCTCGTCCGCGCTTCTTTACAATATGCCGCGCAAACCAAGACCTAAACTTATCCCCAGCGCGGTGGTGACCGTGGACTTCCCTGGTGTCACCGGCTATAAGCACCGCCCGGCTGTGGTCGTCTCTACTCTAGTGACGCTGCCTCAAGCGAGCGTCCGCGTTATCGGTCGCCTCTCGACGCGCGATTGGCAAGAGATACAAGCCCGACTGCGCCAGGCATTAGCCATCTCTTAGAATGAGCTTTGTGTCGCTTGCTCGAAGGCATACGCCGCGCGCAAGAGCTTGGCTTCTTGGAACTTATCAGCGATGAGCTGCATCCCAAAGGGCAAGCCCTCTACTTGGCCGCCGGGGAGCGAGATCGCCGGAAGGCCCGCCAAGCTCGCCGGCACCGTGAAGATATCAGAGAGATACATCGCCAAGGGATCGCTCACTCTTTCGCCCACCTTGAACGCCGGCGTCGGCGACGTTGGCGAGATCAGAATATCTACAGCCTGAAAAGCGTTCGCGAAGTCCTGGCGGATGAGCGCCCGAACCCTCTGGGCCTTGCCGTACCACGCTTCGTAGTACCCCGCGCTCAGCGCATACGTCCCGATCATAATCCTGCGCTTGACTTCGGGGCCGAAGCCCTTGTCACGGCTCTCGGCGAACATCGCTTCGACCGAAGCGGCGCTCGCTCGCTTCGTGTACCGCACGCCGTCGAAACGTGCGAGATTCGCGCTCGCCTCCGACGACGAGATCAAATAATATGTCGGGATCGCATACTCGGTGTGGGGCAACGACAGCTCGATGACCTGTGCACCTAGCTCCTCAAAAGTCTTCAGCCAAGAGTCCACGCACGCCTTGGCTTGCCCTGAAAGACCAGCAATATACTCTTTCGGCACCCCTACGCGAAAGCCTTGGATCTCTCGTCCCAGCTCTTGGGTGTAGTCGGCGCAGGAGCGCCCAATGCTTGTCGAGTCGTTGGGATCGTGCCCAGCGATATAATTCAAGAGGAGAGCGCAGTCGCGCACGTCCTTGGTCATCGGGCCGATCTGGTCTAGTGAGCTGGCGAACGCGACTAACCCATAGCGTGAGACCAGTCCATAGGTGGGCTTGAGTCCCACGATCCCGCAGAACGCGGCAGGCTGGCGGATCGAGCCGCCGGTGTCGGAGCCTAACGCGCAGCTCGCTTCATGCGCGGCAACGGCCGCTGCTGATCCTCCAGAAGATCCGCCGGGGACGCGCTCTACATCATGGGGGTTGCGCGTGGGATAGAACGCGCTGTTCTCGGTAGAAGACCCCATGGCGAACTCATCTAAGTTCGTCTTCCCCAAGATTTGCGCGCCCGCGTCTTTGAGTCTTTGGATGACTGTCGCGTCGAAGATCGGCTGGAAATTCTCTAAAAAACGCGACGCGCAGGTCGTCTTCAAATCTCTTGTTGAGATGTTATCTTTGACGGCGATGGGCAGCCCTCGCAGGGGTTTTTCACGAAGGCGTTCGCACTCTTGGAGCAGCTTCTCTTGCGGGGCGAGCGAGATATACGCGCGAATTTGGTCTTCTCTCTCGGCGATAGCGCGATAGAGATCAGCGATGACCTCGCGGGGATGGATCTCGCCCTGCTCGATAAGAGTGAGCAGTTCGTGCCAAGGTCTTGTGTTCAGGTTCATACGAAAAAAGCCCCAAGTTCGCCGTTAAAAGTTTAGAACTTGGAACTTTTAACTTGCAACTGTCTTGTGTGCCGAGGGAGGGATTTGAACCCTCACGGGTGTTAATACCCACTAGCTCCTGAAGCTAGCGCGTCTGCCGTTCCGCCACCTCGGCCAGACTTCGTCTGGACTGTTCACCGTGCCGCCCGCGGCGGCACGAACACACTGCGCGTGGGCTGCGCCTTTGCCAGCCATTGGCTGGCAAAGAGATTTTAACACGACGGACTTGGCTTGTCAACCGATTTCAGGCTATACTATCTTTATGACCGACGAATGCTTCGTCATCGTGAATCTCTTGGCGGGCCGTGGGCGGTGCCGTCGTCTGTGGCCAAGCATCGAGCGCGCTCTCAAAAGCTCGCGACTCCCATTTCGTCATGTCTTCACTGAAGCCCCTGGAGCAGCTATTGAGGTCGCCCGCCGCGCTGCCGAAGATTTTTCTGTCGTGGTGGCCGTGGGCGGCGACGGCACGATTCACGAAGTGGCCACCGGACTCATGGGCACGGAGGCGAAGCTGGGGATCATCCCTGCGGGGACGGGCAACGACTTCGTCAAGATGCTCGGCATCCCCCCTAAAGACCCCTTACCAGCCATCCCCATTCTCGAAGCGGGACGCACGAAGCGCGTGGACGTCGGGCGCATCGGCGAACACTACTTCGTCAATGGGTTGGGAGTGGGGCTGGATGGAGCAGTTGCCTGGCGGGTCTTTCGCAGTTGGCGCTGGCCGTGGCTTGCCCACTGGATCTATCTCTATGCTGTCGTGCGCGAAGCCCTCTTCTTCCAGAGCGATGCGCTCTCTGTATGCGCCCCGGAGTGGGAGCACTCCGGCACGCTGATGATGCTGGGCGTATGTAACGGGCGTTACCTTGCCGGTGATTTTCAGCTCGCCCCACACGCCGAGATCGACGATGGGCTTTTTGATGTCTATCTGATCTCGGACATGCCGCCGTTAAGAAGGATCTTGCAGATCCCCAAGGCGCGCAAGGGGAGGCATCTAGAGTTGCCGGAGGTACAGCTCCGGCACACGCCGTGGGTCGAGATCGCCTCAGAGAGGCCGCTGTTGGGCCATCTCGATGGGGAACCTATAGAATTTCCCCCCGGGAGACTGCGGGTCGAGCTGCTGCCAAAGGCATTAGAAGTGATCCAGGCTTCGCCTGCAAGCTTCACTTGACGTCTATCTTTGCCAGCCTCCGGCTGGCAAAGGTGAACAGTCCAGACGAAGTCTGGTGGAGCGGGCGACGGGATTCGAACCCGCGACACCTGGCTTGGGAAGCCAGTACTCTACCACTGAGCTACGCCCGCACGGAGTGTATTATAGCACGTTCTCTCTCCCGTGACAAGACCATAAAAATCTCAATCTGCACGCAATATTTCGATGGGGAGGAGCTTGCGCCCCCCTAAAAACTCTAACGTCGCTCCTCCTCCGGTCGAAAAGTGAATGTTTTTTGCTCGGCTGAGATCACTCTGGTGTAAGGCGGCAGCCGTGTCCCCCCCACCGATGATAGCGAACGCCCCAGATCGCGCAATCGCTTGGGCGACCTCTCGTGTCCCCGTGTCAAACGGCGGCTGTTCAAATTTCCCCAATGGGCCAGCCCAGACAATTGTCTCCGCCCGTTCGACCCTCTCTTGGAAGATCTGTATAGTCTTGGGGCCGATGTCCCATCCCTGCCATCCGTCGGGAATTGCAGCAGCAGGGACGACAGCTTGCTCTCCCCCTGCTGTTGATTCTCGCACGGCGTGCACGTCGTGTGGCAGGATTATTTCCGTCTTGTGTTCGCGAGCTTTCTCCAGACACTGTCGGGCTTCGTCGAGCATCTTTTCGTCTACGAGGGAGCTTCCCACGCGCGCCCCCTGGGCTTTGAGGAGCGTAAACGCGACGCCCCCGCCGATGAGAAATGCGTCCACCTTCCCGATCAAGTCTGTGAGCACCCCAATCTTGTCTTTCAGCTTGGCCCCACCGACGATCGTCAGAAACGGGCGTTTGGGGTCTTTCGTGGCTTTGCTGAGCATGGTGACTTCTCTCTCTAAGAGCAATCCCGCTGCTGACGGCAAGAATCTCGCGACCCCATAGGTGCTCGCATGGGCACGATGCGCGGTGCCGAACGCGTCGTTCACGTAGCAATCGGCGAGCTGAGCGAGCTCTCGCGCAAAGTTTTCGTCGTTAGCTTCTTCTTGGGGATAGAAGCGCACGTTCTCTAATAAGACTATCTCTCCCGGTTTCATCTGGGAGATGGCGCGAGAGACTTCCGGCCCAATACAGCTATCGAGCTTGGTGACCGGGCGCCGGAGTAGGTTCTCCAACTGCTGGGCTACGGGGTCGAGACGAAGTTCAGGGACAACTTTTCCGTTGGGGCGGCCCAAGTGCGAGATCAAGATAATCTTGGCGCGGTGTTGGAGCAGATATTCTAGTGTGGGGAGGCTTTCACGAAGGCGCGTGTCGTCAGTGACCTGTCCGTTCTGCAGCGGGACGTTATAGTCAACTCGAACTAAGACCCGTCTCTTGGTGACCTCAAGCTCGCGCAGGCTGCGGAGCATTCCCACCCAGCTCCCTGTGGTGCTAGAAATCCGAGACGAATCGCTTAAAATCGGCGAGCTTCATCTCGCTCTCCACAAAGGTCTTGAAGCGATCCTCGTTTTCTTTGGTCATGCCCTCGTCTTCGGGGGCGGGCATCTCCACGGCAGCCACTTGAAAGACCTCTTCGGAGACGTAGATGGGGCTGCCCAGGCGCAGCGCGATCGCTATCGAATCGGAGGGCCGCGCATCGATCTCGTGCGTCTTTCCCGTATGGTCGCGCACGTAGAGCGTCGCAAAATATGTCGAATCTTGGATGCTGTCAATGACGATCATATCGAGATCGCCACCAAAAGCTTTGAGAATGGCTTTGACCAGATCGTGGGCGAGGGGACGAGGAAACTCGCGCTGCTGCATGACCATAGCGATAGAGGTCGCCTCAGGTTGTCCGATCCAGACTGGCACGACCTTCTTCGACTGGGGATCGCGCAGCAACAGCACCGGCGTATTCTGCGTGGGGTCCATCACCAGCGCTCTGACTTCGACTTCGCGCATCGCACAACCTCCTCTCAAAAGTTCTCCGACACGCTGATTATAGCAGACTCACCCATACCTGACAAAATAGCACAGATTACACTCACGGGCAAGCCCCCTGGGGCTTGTCAAGATCTCACCAAATTATTATACTACTGACCGGCTGCTGCGGCATCGGGTGGTCACCCTGAGCTATCTGAACGTAGCGAAGAATCAGACCCTGCGCTGCGCTCAGGGTGACTTCAGTCACCGGATCAAGGAGGCGCGCTTATGTGTGGGATCGTGGGCTACGTGGGGCAGCGCCCCGCCCAAGATCTGCTGCTTGCGGCGTTACAGAAATTAGAGTATCGAGGATACGATTCCGCTGGCATCGCCCTCGTCGAGAACAAGAGTCTCTATCTGGAGAAGCGTGCTGGTAAGGTCAGCGATCTCATGCGGGTTCTGAAAGCCTCACGCGCCACCGTGGGCTTAGGGCATACGCGCTGGGCTACCCACGGCCCTCCGACAGATCAGAACGCCCACCCCCATTGCGATTGCCAGAAGAAGATCGCGGTCATCCATAACGGGATTATCGAGAACTATCTGCCCTTCAAAGAAGAACTGCAAGCGCGTGGGCATATCTTCCTGTCGCAGACCGACTCGGAAGTGATCGCCCATCTCATCGAAGAGCGTTATGACGGCACAAATCTTCTGGAGGCGGTGCGGGAGGCGCTCCGCCCGCTGCGCGGCGCCTACGCGCTCGCTGTTGTCGCGACAGATTCGCCCGACGAAGTGATAGTCGCGCGTCAGGGCAGCCCGCTCGTCTTAGGGTTGGGAGAGCACGAAACCTTCGCGGCCTCTGATATCCCGGCGCTGCTCGCCTTCACCAAAACGATGGTTTTCCTCAACGACGGCGAGCTGGGAGTTCTGCGCCGAGACGGGGTTGAGCTTTGTGACTTTGAGGGGCGGCGTATCACTCGAGCACCCCAGCGAATCGAATGGGACGTGGTCACCGCGCAGAAGCAGGGCTATAAGCATTTCATGCTCAAGGAGATCCATGAGCAGCCCCACGCCCTCGCCAACACCCTGCAGAATCGCTACGAACTCGCTACGGGGAAGATCGTGCTCCCTGAGCTTCAAAAACTTACTGAGAAGATTCACAAAGCCCAGATGGTCTACTGCGTAGCTATGGGGACGGCGTACTACGCCGCATTGACAGCGAAGTACTTATGGCGCGAGTTCTTTAGAGTCCCCCTTGCCGTCGAGCTGGCGAGTGAGTTTCGCTACAGCAAGCCCTACCTGGACGAAAATACTTTAGTCATCGCGATCTCGCAGTCTGGGGAGACCGCAGACACTCTCGGAGCGGTGCGGGAGGCGCGCGCACGGGGGGCTTCCGTCATCTCGATAGTCAACGTGGTCGGGGCGACGCTGACGCGCGAGTCCGATGCGACCCTCTACACCCATGCCGGCCCGGAGATTGGGGTCGCTTCGACAAAAGCGTTGCTCGCGCAGTTGGCCGCACTCGATCTGTTGGGATTCTTTATCGCCCAATCTCGGGGCTGGCTCGCCCCAGAGCAGACCCGCCCAGCATTGGAGAGCTTAGTGCGCGGGCCGGCGCTCATCGAGAAGCTCTTACAACAAGAGCGCGAGATCGTGCGGCTCGCCCAGGTTTTTTATGAGAAAGAGCACTTTCTCTTTCTGGGCAGAGATTTGCTCTATCCCATCGCGCTCGAAGGGGCGCTCAAGCTCAAAGAGATCTCGTATATTCATGCTGAGGGCTACGCTGCGGGAGAACTCAAGCACGGCCCGATCGCGCTCATTGATGCCGAGATGCCCACGGTCGTGCTCGTGACGAAAGAGAGCGTCTACGAGAAAGTCTTTTCCAATATCGAGGAAGTCAAAGCCCGCCGGGGCATCGTCATCACCGTCACGGATCAGATCAATAAAGAGATCGAGCGCGTCTCGGACTTTATTATAGAGATTCCCCCAAGCTCGCGCTGGCTGGCGCCGTTATTGTTCGTCGTGCCGTTGCAGCTCTTTGCCTATCACATAGCAGACTTGCGCGGCACCGACATAGATCAGCCGAGAAATCTAGCGAAAAGCGTGACAGTGGAGTGAACGCCCTCACCCCCGGCCCTCGTGTAGGGGCAGGTTCGGACCCTGCCCTACGAGAGGGGTGCCCCCAGGGCGGGTGAGGGCCTCATCAGAAGGAGGTAAGCTGTATGACGCACAAATTCGCCTGGACCCCAACGAAAGAATATATTGAGCGCAGCAACATCTGGCGCTTCATGCAGAAGCACCAGATCAGAGACTATACAGAGCTGGTGCGGCGCTCCACAGAAGAGATCGAATGGTTCTGGGACGCCGTCGTCAAAGATTTAGAGATCGAGTTCTTTGAGCCGTATAAGCGAGTCTTGGACGTCTCTGAGGGGATCGCGTGGGCCAAGTGGTTCGTTGGGGGCAAGATCAATATCGCGCATAACTGCGTAGATAAGCACGCTCACACCCGCCCGGAGAAGCTCGCGCTCATCTGGGAGGGGGAAGACGGCTCCGTCCGTCGGGTCACCTACCGAGAACTCTATGAGCAGACCAATGGCTTGGCGCATACTCTCAAAGAGTTGGGCATCGCCAAGGGCGACCGCGTGGGAATCTTTATGCCGATGGCCCCCGAGACGGTGATCGCGATGATGGCCTGCGCCAAGCTTGGCGCGATCTTTACCCCGATCTTTTCGGGCTTCGGCGCTCAGGCCGTGGCTGCCCGGCTCAACGATTGCGAAGCGAAGCTCTTGCTGACTGCCGAGAGCTTCTCGCGCAAGGGCACTCGCATCGAGATGGGACAGATCGCTCGCGAAGCCGCCAAGCTCTGCCCCACGGTTAAAGAAGTGATGGACCTATCCCCTCGATCCCCTTTCCTAAGGGGAAGTAGGGACAGGGTTCCCCTGCCCCTACCAGTCGGGGAGGGGCTGGGGGAGAGGTTAGATTCCGAAGACCCGTTCATGATTATCTATACGTCTGGGACGACGGGCCGCCCCAAGGGCGCGGTGCACGTCCACGGGGGATTTTTAGTGAAGATCGCCCAAGAAGTGGCCCACCAAGTAGACCTGCAAGATCGAGATGTCCTCTACTGGGTGACCGATATGGGGTGGATCATGGGGCCGTGGGAGGTCGTGGGCGGGCTGGCTCTTGGGGGCACGGTCTTTCTCTACGAGGGCGCGCCGGATTACCCAAGCGCTGATCGGCTCTGGGCGATGGTCGAGCGCCATAGAATCTCTATTTTAGGGGTCTCGCCCACGCTGATTCGCGCCTTGATGAAGTTCGGAGAGGACCCGGTCAGAAGACACGATCTGAGCAGCTTGAGGATCTTGGCTTCGACGGGGGAGCCGTGGAACCCCGCGCCGTGGTGGTGGCTGTTTGAGCATGTCGGAGACAAACGCTGTCCGATTATTAATCTCTCTGGGGGCACAGAAGTCGGGGCGTGTTTCTTGTCGCCCTTGCCCATCACGCCGTTGAAGCCTTGTGCGCTCGTTGGGCCGGCGTTGGGGATGGCCGTAGACGTCTTCGACGCCGAGGGCAAGCCGTTGCGCGGGGGCGTGGGGGAGTTAGTTTGCAAGAAGCCTTGGCCGGGGATGACGCGCGGCATCTGGAGAGACCCCGACAGATACCTTCAGACCTACTGGGCGCGCTGGCCCAACGTCTGGGTGCATGGGGACTGGGCGTCTAAAGTCGAAGACGGTCTTTGGTACTTGCACGGGCGCAGTGACGATACGATTAAGATCGCGGGGAAGCGCTTGGGGCCAGCGGAGATCGAGTCTCTCTTAGTGGGCCATCCGGCGGTGGCGGAGTCGGCGGCGATTGGGGTGCCTCATGAGCTGAAGGGTGAGGCGATTTGGTGCTACGTTGTTGTGAAGCCCGGCTATGAACCCAGTGACGCTTTGCGCAGGGAGCTACGCGAGCGGGTGATCGAAGCTCTGGGGAAGTCGTTTGTGCCGGAGCAGATTAAATTTGTGCGGGAGCTGCCCAAGACGCGCAATGCGAAGATTCTCCGACGAGCGATTCGCGCGGTGGCGCTGGGGCAGGAGCCGGGGGATCTGTCGAACTTAGAGAACCCTCAGGCGCTCGAAGAGATCGCGCGGGCGAGATAGGTGCTTGTTTGAAAAGATTAGCCTGCATAAGTATAATCAGTGAATGTACCATAAGCCATAGGAGGAGGTTCGATGGGTGCAAAACGCTATGTTTTGTTTTTGATTCCGATCCTGGCCGTGATCCTAACGGGTTGCCCCAAGGTCATCCCCGGGCATACGATTCGCATCGAAGAGATTGATATGCTCTGTCGCAGGGCTACGTTGATCATCGTGGCCTTCCAGGGGAACGAGGCGATCGGGAACTTCGATGCCATAGTGGAGTCCAGCGATCGTGCGGAGTTCGTCATTCCCCAAGGGGTGGCTCAGCGTATAGACTTCTCCAGGCCAGTACGATTGATCGTGGCGCTCAAGCAAGGGGGGAGCCCCGAGTGCTTCCTGGCTCGGCGCAATCTCGTCTTTGAGGGGAAGCTCATCCGAACCGGCACCGACCCGCGCTCTGGAAATCCAATCTATACCCTGAACTTCTGGGAGGACTTCAAGATCGAGTACCGGTAGAAGATCCCAGAATTGAGTGTCATTAGACTAAAATATAAGAACTATAAGTGATATACATTACATTGTATGTCCCCCTGCTATCCCTCCTTGACAATCCCCCTCTTTTATGTTATAATCCTAACCTGAAACAACAAAAACATTGGCCGAAGGAGGTAGCTCATGCGCTATATCAAGCCTGTCACAGTCTTCTTGCTCGCCCTGTCGCTAGGTTGGGTTGGAGGTCTCTCCCAGACATCGCAGACCGTCACAATCAACGTCAATCAGTCCCTCTATCTGGACTGCTCTGCTTCCCTACCGATCAATTACACCGTTACCCAGGCTGACATCGAAGGGACTCAACCGTTCACTATTGGGACATGGGGCTGCAACGTCGATTCATTGACGAACTTTGAGCTCAGCGCGAATATGACCATGACATCTACAGCTGACATTGTCAACGCGAGCGCGGACGACTTCTCCGAAACATGCACGTCAGCAAGCGGTGGTGGCAGCCCTAGCTGCGGCCCAGGGGGTACGTTCGGGCCGATCACCCTAGGTAGCGGTGGCAACACCGCCGGAACCCCAGGCGCTGACTTCAGTGGAAACGTCCGACTCAACGTAAGCGACTGGGATGTCCGAGCTATCCCGCCCAGCCGCAGCGTCAGCGGAGTGATTAACTACTCAGTCACGGACTCAACGCCATAGCAGACGACAAAAATTTTGCAAAGGAGGCCTGCATCATGATCAGAAAGCTGCTCGTCGCGGTGCTTGGTGGAGTATTGGGGCTCTCCCTCTCAGCGGGGCTTGTCGCTCAACAAAACGTCACAATCGAGATTGGACAGTCGCTCTACTTGGACTGTGTGCCGCCGGATCAGCCTGGAGATATTTATTACGTCGTCTTACAGAGCGATATTGAAGCGCCACAGCCCATTGATATCGGCGACTGGGGCTGTAATGTCGATGCCGTAACGCAGTATAGACTTAACTCTCAGTTCACGTCGTTCTCTGCGCCCTTTGTCGTCAACGCTGATACCTCAGACTTCACCGCTGATTGCGATACAGCTGACGACTATGGGGCGTGCGCGCCCAACTCGTCTCTGACCCTTGGGGACGTCGACCCCAACACCCGGCGCGGCATAGGCTACAACACCGCTGGGACAAACGGGGCAGACTTTGCTGGGGACGTCTTCGTGAACATGGGGGTTGGCCCTGGGGGCTGGGACGTCATGTCTTCGCAGCTCCCGGTCTACGTGACCGGAATCATTACCTACACAGTGACGGATACTACTCCCTAGCTCGCGGCCTTTCGCTATATTTGGGGATGGGAGAGCTCTATGAAGAAAAGGGCGAAGGCCGCTGGAGCTATGGCGCTAGTGATAGCCTTGCTCGGCTGGGGGAGCCTAGCCCAGACGAGCCAGAACGTGCGCGTGACGCTCGTCATCCCTCAGCCGCTCTTTATTGCCGCCGTGATCCCTTCTATCACGGCAGAGATCACCTTGCAAGAGGTCGAAGGGCCACAGCCGTTCAAGATCGGCGACTGGCACGTCAATATCGACGCGCTCACGCCGTATAGACTCAATTCGTCGATCGTGACTATAGATACGAATATCTTCGACGCTGGCCCAGAGGACTTTCTCACCGACTGTGATTTTGCCGATGACTTCGGCGAGTGTACCGATAGGACTTCGCTGTCGGAGCCCGATCCCCAGAATCGTCGCGGCTCCGGACAGAACACCGCAGGCTTAGATGGCGCAGACTTTATGGGCGAGATCTTCTTAGATATTCGATCCTGGGATGTCAGCAAACTGCCAGGATTTTATATCGGCGTCATTCTCTTCACGACGACGGACATAACCCCGTAGGAGACAACGATGAACCTCTTCCGAGCTATAGGGACTCTTGTCCTAGCTGTCACACTCGGGAGTCTATTAGTGCAAGCCGTCTCCCAAGGGCCAAACTATGCTAGCACGTATGCAGCCACAGGGTGGTCTAACGCCAGCGCTGCTATAGGAACTCCAGACAACACATGTGCCGAACGCACTGGAGCTGGCGGCGGCTCTCTCGATCTGACAGGCTTTGGTTTCACCATCCCCGATGCAGCCGTCATCCAGGGCATCACGGTGGAAGTCGACATGGCCGCGACCACGTCAAATGAAGGGGTCCGCGTGCGCTTGCTCAAGGGCGGGTCTCCCGTGGGCAATACTCAAGATATCTACGGCATCGCGGGGCAGACCGGCTGCAGCACAAGCGCTTTCCGTACTGTAGGCGGCCCTACAGATCTGTGGGGGACTTCATGGACTGCTGCTGATATCAATAGTGCGAACTTCGGGGTGCGCTTGTCCAAGCTCGGCTCTACAAACACTGCGTATGTTGACGCCGTGCGCATCACCATCGAATACCAAGACGTGATGACTGTCTCGGTGATCTCTGGTACAGCGCTCTCGGCCAACGTCACGAGCGCTTCCCAAGTTGAGAACGGCATCGTGCCGTTCATCGGCCAGACAACGCTCCAAGTCGTCGCGACGCGCAACTGGCGCGTCTGCGCCAAGGTCAATGCTTATAGCTATCCCCCTGGCGCCGATGATCCCACTGCTAATGCTCTGCAGATCAGAGATTATCTAGGCAATTGGCAACCTGGCGGCTCAAGCGTCGTAGTCGGCCAGGGGGCTCCTACGCCCGCCGGAGGCATCACCGTGACTGTTGATCAACGTGTACTCTTAGCAAGCTTTGGCGACGGCAAGATCGGTCCATATCAGTTTAATCTTGATTACTCGATCGACGACCAAGGCGTGCCCTGTCCGTAAAGGAGCGTGAGTGTTCATGCGAAAGATTCTCTTGAGTTTCGTGCTCATATTAGCAAGCGGGCTGCTGGCGCAAGGCCAGATCGGGATCTCTACGCTCAGTATAGATATAAATCTGCCCCCTGGCGGGAGCTTCACCGGCGGGTTTGAAGTCATCAACAACAGCAATCAGCCACGCGAGTTTACCGTCGAACTCAAAGACTATGATAGAAATATCGAGGGTGGCTTGGTTTTGCTGAACCCTGGGACGCATCCGCGCTCGCTCGCCAAGTTCTTATCGTTTACGCTAGCGCAGTTTACGCTTGCACCCAAGCAGAAGCAAGTCATCACGTTCAAGGTCGAGATTCCCGCGACGGAGCGTGGGCCACACTGGGCAGCTCTGGCTATAACAAGCCCAGCACCGTCGTCAGGCGCTCAACCGCCGCCCCCATCGGGGCAGCAGCCGTCCATCCCAGTCACCATTGGGACGGCTGAGCAGTTTATCGTCAAGATTCGGCACACCGACCCGACGAACGCTGTCAATCGCGGGCGGATTCTCAGCGTCCAAGCGCTTCTGCCGGAGCGCGACAAGCCCTTGCGCATCGTCGTCGAGTACGAGAACACTGGGACGACATTCCAGACCGCAAAGACACAGCTACGCATCGTCAACACCAAGGGCGAGATCGTCGTCCAGAAGAAGGGTGAAGATATGGCCGTGCTCCCTGGCGGCAAGCAGCGCTTGGAGATCCCGGTCACAGAGAAGCTGACGCCGGGGACGTACTTAGCTCTTGTAATCATTGATTTTGGTGGCGACGTCTTAGTTGCTGGGCAGGTGCGATTTCAGCTTAAATAAAAAAAAAGCAAGGAGGCACTATGCTGAAGCGGGCGTGTGCGGGGATCGCGCTTGTGCTCTTAGGGGCTCTCACAGTTCTTGGTCAAGGGCAGCCCATCGAGCTGATCGCGCCGCCGCCACGCTCAGCCCTGCCCGGCGATATCGTTACTCTAACGTTCATGGCGATCAATCGTGGGACGGCTTCAGATACGTATCTCTTCTCGGTCGAGGCTCCGCGAGGTTTTCAGATCCTTGGCGCTCTGCCACCCCTCACGATCGCCCCCGGTGCCCAAGAGCCGGTCTTCGTCACGCTGCTTATCGTGCAAGAGACGCCCGCAGGAAGGTACACCGTCGCGCTCGAAGCCGTCTCCCAATCTGATCCATCACTCAGGACCAAAGCCCAGACGACGATCACTGTCGAGAAGACCGCTGGGGTCATCGTGCGTGCCCCAGATCCTCAAGAAGTCGATCCTGGCACCGAAATCATTCTGACGTTCAGCGTGACCAATCGGGGCAACGTCATAGACGCCTTTCGGCTTGACGCGTTCACGCCACGAGGATTTTCGACAAGAGTCGAGCCTGGGCTCGTCGAGCTGCTCCCTGGCGAGACGCGCTCGGTCCTCGTCACCGTCCAGATCCCTGGAGATGCCCCATCAGGCTTTGAGCCAGTCACGCTGACAGCGATCTCGCTGCGCCATGAAGGGGTGCAAGCCAACGGGGCCACAACGCTCATCGTTCTCCCGCCAGAAGCTGCAAAAGTCCCTACGGCGCTCCACCTGCAAGCCCCAGCAGAGCTCTCTGTAGGAGCCAACGTCGCTTTGAGTGGCAGTGCCCTGACGCCGCTCATCTCGTTTCTCACCTATGCGACGCTGCCAGAAGAGCAACGCTTCAGCTTAAAGATCACCGTCTCGGACATTGTGCGCTCCCAGATCCCCTCAGGGCTGCCTATCAGCGTAAAGGAGTTTCTCTTCACATCCCAACGCGAGACGTTCTTTACCCAGCTGGGCGATCTCCCGCAATCGCCCTTGGTCTACAATCTGCTGCCGCGCCGCGGCGTCGAGGTGGGGTTTACAGATCTCTTCTCGCTCATGGCGACGTTTGAAGATCAAGATGGAGACTTCATCCAAGAACAGCGCGCGATGGTCCTGAACTTCCATGGGCCAAGCATACGCGCATCGCTGGCGCGGCTGAGCGTCTCCAGTACTACTCCATACATACTTACAGCGGCCAACTTCCGCAGCGGTGTGCTCTCCGTCGAAGGAGCGGTCGCTGAAGTAAGCGCGGGCTTACGGCGAATGGTCTTCCTGCGCGCGGCACCCTCGTTCTTTGGGGTAACGCTTGGTGGAGAATATTTGCGCGTTGAGCCGGATTTCCCAAGCTTGATCGGCGTGCCCGCGGTTATAGCCGATACCCGGATCTGGTCGCTCTTTGGAAACAGCTCCGTGGGAGCCCTGGGGTTTAACGCGCTCGTCTCCGGAAAGAGGACCGATCTTTTCGGCGATCCCACTGTCCAAGAAGTTACCTCGATCACGTCGCAGGGGCGCTTGACTATACGCAGCTTCTTGGCGGGATGGCCCAGTATTTTCTTCGATATCAAATTCATCTCGCGGCGCAGCAACGATCCGCCGTTCCCTCCTCTCAGCACCGACGAAGATATCAAATCCCTGACGATTGCCGATATCGCCAGCCCCATTAGCTATATTCTGACGTTCCAAAGCAATCTCTTCCGGGATAATCTCAATCCCGCGAATAACACCGATACGTTTGAGCTCATCAGCGTGCTCATCACCCGTCCCTTGTTGGGCATTGAAGGACTGTCACTCAACTTAAGCGCGAAGAGCACTTTTCAAGTCGACCCCAATACCAATACGACGCTCGATCACCAGGTGACGTTTATCGGACGGATAGCGTTCACGACCGCGCGCATCTCTGTGTTCTTGTTGCTAGGAATCAATAGCAATCTGCTCTACCCGTTCTTTTCGAGCTACTTTGGGTCGTTCAGCGCAACGCTCTTTGGGCCGGTGAGCGCCTCGTTTGGGTTTGCGTTCACCGAGCCGTCATCGCTGAACTTCAATATTGAGATACGCACGAAGTTTGCTATGCCCTTCGAGTCCGTGATTATCAAAGGGCGCGTCGAGGGCTATCTCTATATAGACACCAATAATAACGGCCAACGCGACCTAGGCGAGCCCGGCGTCAAAGATGCCCTCTTGCGCCTAGATAATCAGTTGGCACGCACCGACGCTCAAGGATACTTCCGGTTCCCGCCAGTTGATCCCGGCGTCTACAGGGTCGAGATCGCGCGGGCGCCGCTGGGATTGGTAGCTACTGTCCCCACCCCGATCCCTGTGACCGTGGCTATCGGGCAGATCGTTACTCTTGAGATCCCCATGCGCTCTGTAGCTATCATTCGCGGGCGGGTCTTCGACGACAAGAACCGCAATGGCCAAGCTGATCCCGACGAACTCGGCTTAGCGAACGTGCGGGTCTTTGCCGTCGGCATGACAAGCATTGAAACACGCTCCGGCGCCGATGGGCAGTACGTGCTGCAAGTACCACCAGGAAGCTACACCGTAACAGTAGATCGTACGACGCTGCCCAAGCGCTACGAGCCGACGACGCCGCTCAGCGTCACCATCTCGGTACAGATGGGGCAGACCATCACTATAGATTTCGGTGCTTACGAAGTCCCCCGCCCCGTGCTCTTCGCGCCGATAGCTGATTTTACGTTCACCCCGGCTCAGCCCAGAGTCGGCGAGCGCGTCGTCTTTGACGCTTCAGCGTCCACGGATAGCGATGGACAGATCGTGAAGTACGAGTGGGACTTCACTGGTGACGGCACAGCCGATGCTGTGGGCAAGATCGTCGAGTATATCTTCACGCGCGCTGGGGACTTCCTCGTCAAGCTCACTGTCACCGATAACGACGATCTGCAGAATTCTATCACGAAGATAGTTCCCGTGCGACCATGACCAAACGCCTTCTCGTTAGGGCGATTATTCTTATAGGAATACTGATCGCAGCCGGTGCTCTATGGGCTTGGAAGAGATCTTCAGTTCAATACGAGGAGAGCACTGGCCCGCTCAGACTCTCCCCTGTCAACAGGGTCCTAGAGAGCGATCCCGATGATTTTGTGACGGTCGTCTTCACGTTGCACAATCTCAGCGATCAAGAGCGTTCTTACGAGCTGTACGCTGAAGCCCCAACCGGCTGGGAACTGCTCGACGCGCTCCAGAACGTCACTCTCGGTCCTCACGCTCAGGAGGAGTTCTTTGTCACGGTGCAGATTCCGCCGGCAACTCCGCCAGGACGGTATTCACTCACTGTGCGTGCCCAAAGCGGCTCCTTGTTTGCCGTAGGCCGGAGCGAGATCGTGGTACGCGCTCGCGAGCGCCTCAGACTCGCTCTTGCTTCCCCCGATCTCATCGTCCATCCTAACGCAGAGAAGATCGTGCCCTTGACCGTAGCCAATCGAGGGAACGTGTCGGTTCGTGTCTCCATAGCAGTGACGGCAGCGCCCCGGGAGTGGCAGTTTCGCCTCCGAGAACGCGCTCTCACGCTTGCGCCTGGCGAGAGCAAAGTCGTCGAGCTGATGGTCAAACCCTTAGCGAAGGCAGAGCTAGCGCCTGGGCAGTTCACAGTGCAGGCGACGTCCCCTTCCGCGCAAGATGAACTCTCCGTGACAGTTGTGCTCTCCCCCTAGGATGTGGTAGACTTGCCCTATGGCCAGGATCTTGATCAGCGATCCGCTCCATCCAGAAGCTATTGCCTGGCTGCAGCACCAGCCCGGCGCCCAGGTCGTCGTCCAGCCCGACATAACTCCCGATCAATTGCTGAGAACGATCTCGGACTACGAGGCGCTCATCGTGCGCAGCCGCACCAAAGTCACCAAAGAAGTCATCGCCCAAGCCAAAAGACTCAGAGTGATCGGCCGGGCCGGCACGGGCTTAGATAACATTGACGTCGCAGCCGCCCACAGGGCGAATATCACCGTTTTGAACGCTCCCGGAGCCAATGCGAACGCCGTTGCTGAGCTGACTCTCGGGCTGATGCTCGCGCTCGCCCGTGATCTGCCGGGGGCAATGAGCGCGGCCGCGTCGGGAGGTACAGTCAAAAGGTATGGCATGGAGCTGGCAGGCAAGACCCTGGGGCTGATCGGCTACGGGCGCATCGGACGCGTAGTCGCGCACTTGGCAGTAGCGTTCGGCATGAGGGTGCTCGCGCATGATATTATCACGCCGGAGCGCGTCGAGCCGGGGGTGCGCTTGGTTCCCCTCGAGACGCTCATATCGGAGTCGGACTTCGTCAGCTTGCACATCCCGCTCACTCCAGAGACGCGCGGCTTCGTGAATGCACAGCTTTTAGAAAAATTCAAGCCGGGAAGCTTTCTTATCAACACAGCCCGTGCGGAGATCGTGGACGAGAGCGCCATCTTGAGCGCACTGCAATCGGGACGACTGCGAGGCTATGCGGCTGATTTTGTAGGGGCGAACGGCCGTTCGCCCCTCCTCGGGCACCCCAGGGTGGTGCTCACCCCACATATTGGGGCTTCTACTGAAGAAGCCCAACGGCGCGCCGGGCTGGAGATCGTCGAGAAGGTCTGGCAGGCAATGGGGCATTAGAATCACGGGAGTCGCGGAATACACAGACTCCCCCCGTTGAATATTCCCCCCCAACGTGCTAGAATAAAGTGTGCAGGAGTATTTCGACGAGGAGGATGTAGGTTGAACTTCCCCAATGATGACGAGCAGCAGAGACGAAGCCGCAATTTCCGCACTATCGCGTTGGTGATCGTTGTGGTGATCTTCTCTGTGATTTTGTTGCAATCGTTCTTGGGAACCTCCGATTCTGCAGAGAAGCAGATTCGGTACACCGAATTTCTCGCATTAGTAGAAGCCGGCCAAGTGACAACTGTCACGATCAAGGGGCCAGGATTAGCCACGGCGACAGGGCGGGTGCGGCCCATCAGCGAGAACGAGCAGCTTCTCTCGCTCGATGCGCAGATCCAGCGCGAGCAACAGCGCAGAAGCAGCGTGCACCAGCTCCTGGAGCTACAGGGGCGCCGGCTCGCGTGGCTGGAGGCGCTCCGCCACGAGTTTCCCGCGCCCGCGACCGAACACGCCCTCCAACGCCAGATGGTTGGCTTGGCTCTGCGGGCCGATAGTATAGAGCGTGCGCTGGATGCGCTCGTGCGCGCTCGCAAAGAAAGAGCTGACGAGATCAGTGCCCTGATGCAGAGGGTCTTAGGAACAGCCGAACGCTTCCGCACCGAGGTCGTCATCAGCGATTCGCTTCTTGAAGCATTGCAGAACAACAAAGTCATGGTGAGCTTCGAGGGTTCGAGCGACTCATCATGGATCTTTTCGGTCCTGATCTCGCTGCTGCCGTTCTTCATTATCTTGTTGCTCTGGTACGGGATGATGCGCCGGATGCAAGGGGAGGGCAGCAGCGCCCTAAACTTTGGCCGCAGCCAAGCGAAGTTAGTCACCAAAGAGTACTCGCGCGTCACGTTCGACGATGTCGCGGGCATTGACGAAGTCAAAGAAGAAGTCCAAGAGATCGTAGACTATCTGAAAGACCCCCAAAAATTCACGCGCATCGGCGCGCAGATCCCCAAGGGGGTGCTCTTAGTCGGTCCGCCGGGGACGGGCAAGACGCTCTTAGCCCGCGCTATCGCCGGTGAAGCCGACGTGCCCTTCTTCTCGATCTCGGGGTCGGACTTTGTGGAGATGTTCGTGGGCGTGGGCGCAGCCCGCGTGCGCGATCTCTTTAGAAGAGCTAAAGAGGAGGGCAAGGGCAAGCGCGGCGTGATCATCTTCATTGACGAGATAGACGCGGTCGGCCGCAAGCGCGGCGCGGGGATCGGCGGCGGCCACGACGAGCGCGAGCAAACTCTGAATCAGTTACTCTCTGAGATGGACGGCTTCGACAAGAACGAGCACGTGATTATCTTAGCGGCAACGAATCGCCCTGATATCTTAGATATGGCCCTCTTGCGTCCAGGGCGATTTGATCGCAAGATTACAGTCCCCGCGCCGGACTCCAAGGGCCGCGAAGCGATTCTCAAGGTGCACGTCAAAAACAAGAAGCTCGCCCCCGATGTCGACTTGAAGGTCTTAGCGCGGCGCACGCCGGGGTTCGTCGGAGCAGATTTAGAAAATCTCTGCAACGAGGCGGCGCTCTTGGCTGCCAGACGCAACAAAGAAGTTATAGATATGAAAGACTTCGAGGACGCGATAGATCGCGTGATCGCGGGGATCGAGCGCAAGGGGAGACTCCTCAGCGAAGAAGAGAAAGTCAAAATTGCCTATCACGAGGCGGGGCACGCTCTCTTGGGCAAGCTTCTCCCCAAGGCCGATCCCGTGCACAGGATTTCGATTGTCCCGCGTGGCGAAGCGTTGGGGTATACGCTCCAGCTCCCACTGAACGATAAGTATCTCTTCACGAAAGAAGAGCTGTTAGATCGCATGACGGGGATCTTAGGAGGCCGCGCGGCGGAAGAGATCATCTTCGGGGAGATTTCTACCGGGGCGTATGATGACCTCAAGAAGACGACCGAGATCGCGAAGCGTATGGTAGTCAGCTACGGCATGAGCGAGCGCGTCGGCCCCATTAACTTGGGGCAGGAGAACGGCAACGTCTTCTTAGGGGTGGATTTGGTCTTGAATCGTGAGCACAGCGAGAAGATGTCGGCGCTCGTGGACGAAGAGATCAAGAATATCATTGAATCGTGCTACAAGCGCGCCAAGGAGCTGCTGCAGCGCAACATCCAAGCCCTGCACAAGCTCGCCAAGCGACTCTTAGAAGTCGAAGTGCTGGAGGGCGAGCAGCTCGACGCGCTGCTGAAAGACTCGCTGGTGCCTCCCTCCCCAACGCCGCAGGTAGCCTAAACGCTTGACTTCATCCCCTTCCCATGCCTATACTTGAGGGTGAGGTGATTCTCTATGAAGCCCTCTCGGATCGCCTTCACTCTCTTGGTTATCGTTGTCCTCCCCTATGGGGCCTATGCGCAAGCGACCGGAACGTTCGGCGTGTCCGTCGGTTGGCTCTCTCTGCCTCTATCGGACTTGAATTCTTTATTGCACACGTATAACTATCCCGGCGTCAGCGAGCATTTTCTCTCGTTTGGCATACATACCCTGTTGGGAGTGCCCGATTTCCCTCTGCGGTTTGGGTTTGGGGGGCAGTTCGCATTCGCGCTTCCTGAGTCGGATTCTGAGCAGTCCGAGACAGTGTTTGGGTTTCTCTATGGGGGTCTTGTTGCGGAGTTCTCGCAGAGCATACCGCTGGGGCAGGTCGCCGTTGGCTCTCTCGCGGGGATCGGCGGAGCGTTTCTCAATCTCGAGCGATCTCGCCGGGGCATCACAACATTTGATCAAGCCCTCACCGAACTCCTTGAAGTGTCAGGGGAGTTCGCCCGTGGCTACTGGGTGGCGCAGCCCTATCTTAGAGCCTCTGCCTTTATCCCTCTTGGCGAACGAGCGCGGGGCAGGCCGATCAACCTTGAATTGAGCTTGACCGCTGGGTATGTCTACGCGTTCCCCTGGGGCGGCTGGGGGATTACGGACGAAGAGGAGAGTGAGTGGCCCGGCCCCTTGGATCGTCCCAGCGGCCCGGAGGTCACTCTCTCGTTCCATTTCGACATCTCCGTGCCCCCGCGCGTGGTGATCGACTCGATCCGCTATCGCGGGAACGATGAAGTCGTCACCCTGGTCAACCAGGGACGTAGGGAAGTTGACGTATCCGGCTGGCAGATCCTGAGCAGCACCGTCGAGCGCGACCGGATCGCCCAAGTCTTCGTCTTCCCCCAAGGGTGCGTGGTGCCCGCGGGCGGCAGAGTGCGTGTGCACTCCGGCCCCGCGTCTGTGGGCAAGACGAGCACCCCGTGCGGACAAGCTGAGATTGATCTCTATCATCGGTACGCCGGTCTAGAGACCGAGGGCGCGGAGGTCTGGGACGACCGCGCCGATCTGGCACGGCTCCAGGACGCCTATGGTGAGAGGATAGACTCGTGTTCGTACCAAGCCAAACCGGAGCTCGATGCCACCGAGTGTCATAAGTAAGCGCATCGCGATCTTGGGATCGACCGGCTCGATTGGGTCGCAGACGCTTGCGGTCATCGAAGTCCTCAATCGGGCCGGGCATACTTTTTCGGTCGTAGCACTAGCGGCGGGCAAGAACTTGGAACTCTTGGCAGCGCAAGCCCAGCGCTTCCAGCCCAAGCTTCTTGCTCTGGAGCGCGCCAAGGACCTCAGTCGGCTCAGACAATTGCTCAAGACTTTTTGGACCGGGGAGATCGTCGTCGGGGGTGAGGGCCTGCAAGCGGTAGCGACCTATCCTGAAGCCGATCTTGTCGTCAACGCGCTCGTCGGTGCGGCGGGCTTGATCCCGACGCTCGAAGCCCTTAAAGCCAAGAAAACTGTCGCGCTGGCGAACAAGGAGTCGTTAGTCATTGGGGGGCATTTGGTACAAGCTTCGCTTGACGTTCATCTTGGCCAGTCGGAGGCTGGCCAAGGCGTACGGTCCAGGCGAAGCCTGGTCCCCATAGACAGCGAGCACAGCGCGCTCTTCCAGCTCCTGCACTCTCTGCGTCGGGATGAGATCGAGCGAGTGATCGTGACGGCTTCTGGCGGGCCATTTCGGACACGCCCGCTCGACTCGTTTGCTCAGATCACTGTCGAAGAGGCCCTGCAGCACCCCACCTGGCAGATGGGCAAGCGCATTACTATAGATTCAGCCACGCTCGTCAACAAAGCGTTTGAAGTCATTGAAGCCCATTGGCTCTTCGAGCTGCCCTATGAAAAGATCTCTGTGCTCATTCACCCGCAGAGCATCGTGCACGGGCTGGTCGAAGTGAGAGATGGAAGCATCTTGGCCCATCTGAGCACGACGGATATGAAGCGGCCCATTCAGTATGCTCTGACGTATCCGGAGCGCGTGCCATCTCCAGGCGAGCGATTGGATCTGGTGAAGCAGAGATTAGAGTTTGCGCCGGTGGGGCGGGAGCGGTATCCTGCGTTCTGGCTGGTGTGCGAAGCTGGGCGTCGTGGGGGGACCTTTCCGGCGGTAGCCAACGCCGCCGATGAAGTCTTGGTGCAAAGATTCTTAAACAGGGAGATCTCGTTTCTAGGGATCGCGCGCGGCTTAGAGCGCGTGCTCGCTGAGCACACGGGCGTGCCCGATCCCACTCTTGAAGAGATTCTCGAAGCGGATCGGTGGGCGCGCCAACGGGCTCGCGCACTCACCCCAAATTTGCTATCATAATAGAACTATGGAGAACGTGCGCAAATGGTTCGCTGTGTCGGCCGTCCTGGTGTTGCTTCTGGTCTTTACTGTCGTCTTCACCAACTACAACCAAGAATGGAAGAAGTACCAACGAGCATATCTGACAAAAGTGCTCACGGACAAAGCCCAAGCCCAAAAGGGTTCGCTCTCGCTCTTCGACCAGATCGCGATTGCCGTGAGCGCCGAGGCGAATCTCCAGATTAAGAAGATCGTCACAGAAGTAGGCCGCAGCGCCGATCTGTGCATGACCTGTCATGTCAACGTCGGCGTGCCGGGATTCGCTCAAGAGCCTCTGAGAGATTTGCTCGAGATACACAAGAATGTCAAAGTGATCGAACAACTCCCCTTCGACCAGGTCGGGTGCACGGCATGTCACGGGGGGAACTCGTTAGCTTTGAGGTCCGAACTCGCCCACCATGAGATGCGCACGCGCTTCGCTCAGATTTTTGAGGAGTCTATTGAGAAACTGCGTTCGGAGCGGTGGGCCGAGCGCCAGCGGGGCATCGAGCGCATTCGGTGGATGACCGCGAACGATTTTGGGTTCGTCTTCAACGCGCCAAAAGAGAAGCGCGAAGAAGCGATGGCGCGCATCCTCGCGTGGTGGCAACTGCATAAAGATACGTTCTTAGTCGAGGGCTTTGGGGAGCGCACCTCGCCGTTTCGCACGGAAAACCCTCAAGCCAAAGTGATCGAAGCCCGCACCGACGTCTCGATCTCCGGGGAGCCGTTGCCGTTTGTCGGCTCGGCAGCGTGCGTAGCGTGCCATGGCCACCCCGAAATCAGTGATGTCTATATTCCCGAATCGAGCAAGCGTCACGTCGAGGTCTGGTTCCGTCCGGAATTTATGACGAGCAAGAACATCGAAGAATTCAAGGATCACCCGTTCATAGACGAAGAGACCCTCAAGACCATGGACGTAACGTGTGAAGCCTGTCATGGGCCAGGGAGCGAGTACACAAAACTCATGCAAAAGGGGATGGCGTTGGAAGCTGCCGGCCAGAGTGTCGAAGCCGCGGCGCTCATCGGCAAGGCCAAAGAGATCGCGCGGGCCAACGCCAGACAGAATATCAGCGAGCACGACCCGGCCACGGGCTATTCGCGCGTCTGGGCAATCTTCGAACGCTTGATCGAGAAAGCATTGGCGGCGAAGGGGCAGAACCAGCCTACGGAATAACACGCTGCGCACGCTTCGCTTGCCCTTCATCTTGGCCAGCGAGGAGGGGCGAACAGTCCAGACGGAGTCTGGTTGACTTTTGTCCCGGTCTTTTTTACAATGAAATCAGAGTATTTCACTCGGATTTTGGAGCGTCTCCTATGAAAGTGACACGGAAGAGCGATTACGGGCTGCGGGCGCTCTGCACGCTCGCCCAGCGCTATAATCAAGAGCCGGTCTCTATTGGCCAGCTCTCCGCAGAGCACAAGATCCCCGAACCGTTTTTGGAGAAGATCATGCAAGAGCTGCGGGAGCACGGCTTAGTCGAAGCGACCCACGGGCGCGGCGGCGGGTATCTGCTGAAGAAGCGCCCGTCTGCTATCTCCTTGCGCGAGATCGTGCACGCCCTCGACGGCCCTATCGCGCTCGTCACGTGCTTGGATCCCAGCTTGAAATGTGCCATCGAGGACGGCTGTCCCACCAGCCCTGTCTGGGAGATCGTGAACCAAAAGCTCGAAGAATATCTGGGATCGCTCACCTTGAGCGATGTCATGGACCTCACCCACCGGCCCCTCTCCGGAGAGGGAGACAGGGTGAGTGGGAAAGTGAAGGTTTCATAATGACTCTGAGCGAGCGCGTCCGCGAAGCCCTGCGCCAGATCGAGATTCCCCACGCCCACCGATCGCTGAGCGATCTCGTCGACGACCTCGCGGTTGACGAAAGATCCGTGCGAGTGCGGTTGAAGTTTCTGCCGGCGTATGCGTCAAAATCCCAATTGAAGTCGTGGGCTGAGCAGGCCCTCAAAGCCATCCCGGAGATCGAGACAGTCCATGTCGAATTTGCCCAGACCCCACGCCCGCAGCCCAGAGCTCCTCGTCCCATGCAGAAGCTGCACTTCCCGCAGATCGCCCATATTCTTGCGATCTTCAGCGGCAAGGGCGGGGTGGGCAAGAGCACCGTCAGTGTGAATCTCGCCGTGGCGTTAGCCCAGCAAGGGGCGCGCGTCGGGCTTTTCGATGCTGACGTACACGGGCCGAATATCCCCACTCTTATGGGATTGAGGGAACCGCCGACGGTCACAGCCGGCAAGCTTGTCCCGATCTTCAAGTACGGCGTGCACGCGATCTCTATCGGCTTATTAGTCGGGGGAGGAGACCCGCTCATCTGGCGCGGCCCGATGATCTCCAAAGCGATCAATGAGTTATTAGAGAGCACAGCGTGGCCGGAGTTAGATTATCTGATTATGGACATGCCCCCCGGGACTGGGGACGCCCACCTTGGCCTGGCTCAAGACGTGACACTCTCCGGGACGATTGCCGTGACGACCCCCCAGGAAGTTGCGCTCTCCGACGTGCGAAGAGGCATCGGGGCGTTCCAGAAGCTTGATGTGCCCATTATTGGGATCATCGAGAACATGGCGTATTATATCTGTCCCAAGTGCGGACACAGAGAGTATATCTTTGGGCAGGGCGGGGGCGCAGCCGAAGCCCAACGACAAAATATCCCATTCTTGGGGCAGATCCCATTAGATCCGAAACTGCGCGAGGGCGGTGATGCCGGTGTGCCCATTCTGATAGCTGATCCGTCGTCACCGGCGGCGCAAGAGTTCACCAAGATCGCCGATAAACTTATCAAATATTTCACCCTCACCTCCAGCCCCTCTCCCCTCCGAGGGAGAGGGGAGCAGAGGTGAGAGGGACAGTGAGGTGATCGCACATGACCCCTGACGAGATCCGCGAAATTATTCGCGAGAACGTCTTCGACCCGGAGCTGGGGTACAACGTCGTTGATCTAGGGCTACTCTACGACGTTGAGGTTCGCGGCGACAAAGACGTGCGCTTAGAGATGACGCTGACGACCGTCGGGTGCCCGCTCTACGAGCAGATCCAAGCCGATTGCGAACGAGCGATTAAAGAGCACTACGGCGAGGACGTCAACGTCGAGGTCGAGTTCGTCTTCGACCCGCCGTGGAACCCCGAGATGATGTCCGACGAGATCCGCGCCGAGATGGGATTTATCTAAATGTCTCTCTGTGTCTACTGTAGCAAGCGGACGGGCAAGCGCTCGTGTCCGGCACTGGGAGGCATGATCTGCCCAAGTTGTTGCGGGCAGCACCGGGGCATTGAGATAAGCTGTCCCATCAGTTGTAAGTATTTCAAGGCGCACGAGGGCTATCAGCGCGTCCGGCTCGCGGAAGAATTTCACGCCCTCTGGATGGCAAAGACGGAGCCGCTCTATAAGGCCGGCAAAGAGCGATTGATAGACTTGATCGCTATGGTCGAGATGCTCATCTATCAGTTCTATCGTGAGCGGGCGCTGGGCACAGACAGCGAAGTTTTAGAAGCCCTCGAGTTTCTGCAGCGTCGGTTCGGCCCGGTCATGGTCGTCGAAGCCGGGGGCACAGCGTTGGCTACGCATCTGTGGAACGGGCTCCAAGAGTTTCTGGAGAAGGAGCCGCTGCCATCTGAAGCAGTCTCTGAAGCCCTGGCCAAGAGCCTGGAGATCTTTCGGGCGTATGCCAATCCGGCGCAGCCGCGCAAGTATCTTCACGGGATGCTGGGGCACGTCGAGCGATTCTTCAAGCTCCCCGATGAGCTGAGAGAAAGCCCCTCGCTGATCGCTACCCCTCATATCGTCACGCCGGAGTCGTGAGTAGGAGGGCTGTGCGTGCTCCCGTACTACTCTTGTCTCAACTCTTTGATTTCCATCAGGATGGGGTTATCTTAAACAGCACGAGCGGGAAGTGCAAAGCGATCAGCTCGAAACCCCAATCAGCTCTTGTCTCAACTCTTTGATCTCATCGCGCAGCTTCGCAGCCTTCTCGAATTCGAGACGCTTGGCAGCAGCGTACATCTCTTGCTCTAGCTCTTTGATGAGATCAGCTAACTCCGCTGGTGTCTTCACCGTCAGCTTCTTCTTGGCTCTCTTCTCTTTGCTCTCGCGAGCAAGCTCCGGCATAAACTCTCTGATCGCTTTCTTCACCGTCTCCGGCGTGATCCCGTGCCGCTCGTTGTACTCAAGCTGAAGTTTTCTACGACGCTGCGTCTCAGCGATTGCCCGCTTCATCGAGCCGGTCACGTTGTCTGCGTAAAGAATGACTCTGCCGCGCACGTTGCGCGCCGCTCGCCCAATCGTCTGAATGAGCGAAGTCTCCGAGCGTAAGAACCCTTCTTTGTCGGCGTCTAAGATCGCCACGAGCGAGACTTCTGGAAGATCAAGCCCCTCGCGTAACAAGTTCACCCCGACCAAGACGTCAAATTCTCCCACGCGCAGATCATAGAGAATATCCACACGATCGAGTGTTTCGATCTCGGAGTGCAAGTACTGCGCCTTAATCCCAAGCTCTGTCAGATATTCTGTTAAGTCTTCAGCCATCTTCTTGGTCAGCGTCGTCACCAAGACGCGCTCACTACGGCTCGTCACTTCTCTGATCTCGTCAATCAGATCGTCAATCTGTCCCTGCACCGGGCGCACGACGACTTCGGGGTCAACAAGACCCGTAGGCCGAATGATCTGCTCCACGATCTTCTGGCTCTTGGCACGCTCATACGGCCCTGGCGTCGCGGAGACATAAATAACTTGATTCATCTTGCGCTCGAACTCCTCAAACTTCAACGGACGGTTGTCGAGCGCCGACGGCAGCCGAAAGCCGTATTCTATTAAGACTTCCTTGCGCGAGCGATCCCCGTTGTACATGCCGCGAATCTGGGGGATCGTCTGGTGAGATTCGTCAATGACCATCAGGAAATCTTTGGGGAAGTAGTCTATCAGCGTGCAGGGCGGCTCGCCGGGCCTGCGCCCGTCCAAGTGCCGCGAATAGTTCTCGATTCCAGAACAGTAGCCCAGCTCGCACAGCATCTCTAGATCGTACTTGGTGCGTTGCTCCAGACGCTGCGCTTCCAAGAGCTTCCCCGCACGGTGCAGCTCGGTGAGGCGCTCTTCGAGTTCGGCGCGAATAGACTCAATGGCACGCTCCAGCTTCTCTCTCCCGGTGACCCAGTGCGTTGCGGGGTAGACCACCGTGAAATCTAAGTCGCGCAGGCGCTTGCCCGTGAGCGCGTCCAGCTCGGAGATGCGCTCGATCTCGTCGCCGAAGAGTTCGATTCTGATGGCGTTCTCGCTATAAGCCGGGATGACTTCAATCGTGTCGCCCTTGGCGCGAAAAGTCCCCCGACCGAAGCCGATCTCGTTGCGCTCGTACTGAAGTTCGACAAGTTTGTGTAAGATCTCGTCGCGCGAGATGGTCGCGCCCGTGCGCAACGCTAAGGTCATAGCTGCGTACTCGCCGGGCGTGCCCAGCCCATAGATGCACGAGACGCTCGCGACGATGATCACGTCTCTGCGTTCTAAGAGCGCGCTGGTTGCTGCATGGCGCAGCCGGTCTATTTCGTCGTTAATCGAAGCGTCTTTCTCGATGTACGTATCCGTCTGGGGGATATACGCTTCGGGCTGATAGTAGTCATAATAACTGACGAAGTAGTGTACGGCGTTGTGCGGGAAAAATTCGCGAAACTCGTTGCAGAGCTGGGCCGCGAGCGTCTTGTTATGGGCGATGACGAGAGTCGGTTTTTGAACGTTCTGGATGACGTGCGCAATAGTGAACGTCTTGCCGGAGCCGGTGACGCCCAGCAGTGTCTGATGCTGCAAGCCGGCGCGCAGTCCTTCCGTCAGTTCTTTGATGGCTTTCGGCTGGTCGCCGCGCGGCGCAAACGGCGAAACAAGCTGGAATTCTCTCGTATCGGTCAGGGTGCTCATCGTCGTAGTGATTATACTCAGGTGCGGGCAAAAGACAAAACTAAGATAGACCCCCCCTCCCTTGACAACCGAGAAAAATCGTGCTATGATACAGCCACTTCGCAAACAGGAGGCGATAGGTATGTTGCACAAAGGCTTCACCGCACAATGGTCTTCGCTCTCGTTCTTTGTCGCCTCCTTCTTCTTTGGGGCCTTCCGGCCCTAAATACTACTCTCCTTCATAACTCAGACTGTTCCGGCGCAGCTCATCCTGCAAAGACCACGCTCTTTGTGCTGTGGAGGTGTGCTATGGTGGTCATCATGAAAGTTGGGGCCAGCGAAAGACAGATCCAGCAAGCCAGCCACGAACTCGAACGCTTGGGGTTCAAGGTCCATCGCGTAGACGGGGTCATGCGCACTATCTTAGGGGCTATCGGGGACAAGCGCGGCATTGATCCACAAAGACTAGCAGTGCTCGACGGCGTCGAACGGGTCGTCGAGATCACCAAGCCGTACAAATTAGCCAGTCGAGAATTTAACCCCGACAGCACGATTGTGTCTGTGGGGGGCGTGCAGATCGGAGGCCCAGAGTTGGCGATCATCGCTGGGCCGTGCTCAGTCGAGAGTGAAGAACAAATCTATCGGTGTGCGCGGCTTGTGGCACAGCAGGGGGTTCGTCTTATGCGCGGTGGGGCGTTCAAGCCCCGCACCAGCCCGTACTCGTTCCAAGGGCTGGGCGAAGCGGGCTTGAAATTGCTGCGCGCCGCTGCCGATCAGCACGGGCTGTATATCGTCACCGAAGTCTTAGATACAACGCACGTAGATACTGTCGCTCAGTACGCTGATGTCTTACAGATCGGGGCGCGGAACATGCAGAACTTCGCGCTGTTGAAAGCAGTGGGGCGCTGTGACAAGCCGGTCCTGCTCAAGCGCGGCATCGCCGCGACGCTCGAAGAGTGGCTCATGGCTGCCGAGTATGTGCTGGACGGGGGAAACAAGAACGTCATTCTCTGTGAGCGCGGGATTCGCACGTTTTCAGATCACTTGCGGTTCACGCTCGACGTTGGGGCTGTTTCGGTTGTGAAGGAGCTGTCGCATCTGCCCGTGATCGTAGACCCCAGTCACGCCGCGGGCGTGCGCACCAAAGTCATTCCCTTGGCGTTGGCGGGGGTCGCCGCCGGGGCCGACGGCTTGATCGTCGAAATCCATCACGATCCTGATACAGCCCTCTGTGACGGCCCGCAGGCGCTCCTCCCAGAGCAGTTTCAGCTCTTGATGAGCGAGCTGGACTTGGTCGCCCAGGCGGTACGCCGACGACTCGTGCGGCATTATGGGAGCACACAGAGCTATGCGCAGAGTTATTAAGCCCGGGCGCAGCGTGAAGGGCGTGCTGCGCGTGCCGGGGGATAAGTCTATCTCGCATCGGGCGCTTCTGTGTGGGTCGCTCGCCGACGGCCCGGTGCGTATAGAGAATCTCTCGCCGGCGCACGATGTGCGGAATACTGCCCTCTCCCTCCAAGCCCTCGGCGTGGTGATCAGGCCTACCCTCCTGCTCCCTGCCCTCTCCCCTAACCCCTTAGGAAAGGGAGTGGGGGTTAGGTCAGGAGAGGCTAGGGGAGAGGTCTTCGTTCACAACGCCGAGGGCTTCTCTCCTCCCGCGCGCGTGCTCGACGCGGGCAACTCCGGAACGACGATGAGACTGCTTGCGGGGCTTTTGGCCGGTCAGAATTTCGCAGCGACTATCACGGGCGACGCGAGCTTGCGCAAGCGCCCAATGCAGCGCGTCATTGATCCCCTGACCCAGATGGGCGCAAAGATCGAAAGCGATAACGGCTACGCGCCGTTAAAGATTATCGGGCAGAAGCTGCGCGGGATTCGCTACGAGCTTCCCATCGCGAGTTCGCAAGTGAAGTCAGCCCTGCTGCTCGCGGGTTTGCACGCCAAGGGGGTCACGACCGTGAGCGAACCCAGCCCCACGCGCGATCACTCCGAGCGAATGCTGCGCTATCTGGGAATCTCTTTAGAGATTTCCAACGGAGCCGTGAGCGTGCAGGGCGGAGCAAGACCCAAAGCAAAGGCTCTTATGGTGCCGGGGGATTTTTCGTCGGCAGCGTTCTTTCTCGTCGTCGGGGCGCTCGTGCCTGATGCGCAGATTACTATCACCGACGTGGGGATCAATCCGACGCGCACCGGTCTCTTAGATGTGTTGCGCGCGATGGGCGCGCAGATTGCTATAGAAAACGAGCGCGAGATCGCTCATGAGCCGTGGGGCGATCTCACTGTAAAGTCTTCAGAACTGCGCGCAGTGCGCGTCGGGGGCGCGCTCATCCCCAGGATGATTGACGAGCTACCCGTTTTAGCAATCTGCGCTACACAAGCCCACGGCACAACCGTCATTCAAGACGCTCACGAGCTGCGCGTGAAAGAGACGGATCGTATCCGTGCCGTCACCGAGAATCTGAAAAGAATGGGCGCGCAGCTTGAAGAGCGTGCCGACGGCTGGGTCATTGCCGGCCCGCAGAAGCTCCACGGCGCGGTGCTCGACAGCTTCGGCGATCATCGGATCGCGATGGCGTTTGCTATTGCTGGGCTGATCGCCCAGGGCGAGACGATCATCGAAGGGGCCGAGTGGGTCGAGATCTCGTACCCAGAATTCTTTGAAGATTTGGAATCTCTTGTGCGCTCATGATCAAACTCGGCATTATCGGTGACCCCATCGCGCACTCGCTCTCCCCGGCGTTGCACAGCTTTGTGCTGAACAACTTGAGTATTGTTGCAGAGTATCGGGCGTATCGCGTTCGAGAGGGCGAACTGAAAGACTTTCTCTCAGCGCATTCAGAGCTGGCGGGGTTCAACGTGACGATTCCCCACAAGGAGCGCATTCTGTGCTATCTCGATAGACTCTCCCCCGAAGCGCGGCTCATCGGCGCGGTCAATACTGTGAAGAACGAGCACGGCGCGCTTGTGGGCTACAACACAGATAGCGTGGGCTTTCTGCGCTCATTACAAGCGCGCAGTTTTGCGCCAAGGCAAGCGATTCTCGTCGGGGCGGGTGGAGCGGCGCGCGCCGTCGCCCATGCGCTCTTGCAATATACCGTCACGGCGCTCTCGATCTATAATCGCACTCCTGAGCGTGCCCTGAAGCTCGCCGAAGAGCTGCGTCAGCATCACCCAAGCAAGACGATCTCTGCTGAAAATAATCCCGCTGCACTCCCGTGGGATTGTGTTGATCTTATAGTGAACGCCACACCTGTAGGAATGAAAGACGACGCGCTGCCCGTGCCGCTGCCAGCACGTCTCCCTAAAAACGCACTCGTCTACGATCTCGTGTACAATCCCCTTAAGACTAAACTCTTACTCGAAGCAGAACGGCGTGGTGCTCAAATTATAGATGGGCTGGATATGCTCATCTACCAAGCGATAGAATCGCTCAAGATTTGGCTGAGCAGATCAGATTTGGATGCTCAGATTGGGTATGATACTCTGCGACGCTTTCTGGAGGAGCAGCTATGAGCCATCTGCGCTATCTGACGGCAGGGGAGTCGCACGGGCGGGCGCTCGTCGGCATTTTAGAAGGGATGCCTGCGGGGCTTCCCATCAGCAAAGAGAAGATTGACGCCCAGCTTACGCGCCGTCAGGGAGGCTACGGGCGTGGCGGGCGCATGAAGATCGAGCACGACCAGATTGAAGTTCTCTCCGGGATTCGCGCGGGCGTTACGCTGGGCAGCCCCATCGCTTTAGTGATTTGGAACCGTGATTGGGAGAACTGGGGCAAGCACATGGACCCGTGGAATCCTCCCCCAGAGCGATATTCCCCCGTGACCGTCCCCCGGCCCGGCCATGCTGATCTTGCGGGAGCTTTGAAATATCGGCACGCTGATATTCGCAATGTGTTAGAGCGTGCCAGCGCCCGCGAGACGGCGATGCGCGTCGCCCTCGGCTCCCTCGCGCGACAGCTTTTAGAGTATTTCGGGATTCAGATCGCCAGTCACGTCGTGCAGATTCACTCTGTAAAAGCAAGCGTTGACGTCACGGAGCTTGACCTAGCAGAGCTGAATACTCGCGCCGATGCTTCGCCGGTGCGCTGTCTCGACACGCAAGCCGAAAGAGAGATGATCGCGCGGATTGATCAAGCGAAAGCTGAGGGCAACACTGTGGGCGGGGTCTTTGAAGTGATAGCCGACAATATCCCGGTGGGGCTGGGCAGCTATGTGCATTGGGACAGGAAGCTTGACGGGCGTATCTCTCAAGCGATGGCGTCGCTACCGGCGATGAAGGCTGTCGAGATCGGGCTTGGGGTCGAGAGCGCGAGCCGTTGGGGGTCAGAGTGTCACGACGAAATTTATTACGATGAGGGTTCGGGATACTATCGGAAGACGAACCGTGCCGGGGGGTTAGAGGGCGGTGTTACCAACGGGGAAAGACTTATTGTGCGCGTAGCGATGAAGCCGCTCTCGACGCTGTTGCGCCCGCTTGAGTCTGTAGATATGAAGAGCAAGAAGCCCGTGAAGGCGCATGTGGAGCGTTCGGATGTGTGTGCTGTGCCCGCCGCGTCGGTGATCAGCGAGGCGATCTTGGCTTTGGTGCTCGCTGATGCGTTCTTAGAGAAGTATGGGGGAGATTCTGTAACTGAGATCGCGGAGCGCGTCGCTCTCTCAAGCAGCTAATCTTTGAAATTCGTCGTCGTTCTGCAACGGGCGAAAGAGCGCGTTCGTCTTCACGTAGCGCACGAAGCTTGTCCGCTCGCTCCCCGCGCTCGAAAGCAGCTCTTCGAGTTCGCTCAACGCTTGCGCTTTCTGCCCTGTGTGTGCGTAGTACCCGATCACCGCGAGTTTTAAGATCGGCTGCTCCGGCTGTTCCCCCAGCGCCCGATCTAATAACTCTTTCGCTCGCCCCAGCTGGCCGCGCTCCAAAAAGAGCCGAGTATTTGAGAGATGCACCGACGGCAACGCCATCGCCAAAAGTCTCTTGAGCTCTTGAATCGGCTCTGGATGGTCATCAACGCGAATGTCTACGAGTCTATCGAACGGGCCGTCGAAGTACGCATTGGGGCGCACGACCAGAAGTCCCGCGGCTTGTTGCCCACGACGATCCCCTCCGGCACGTTGCCCGGCTTCGAGCGCCGCCATGAGTCTTTCAGCGAGCAGCCCTTCAGCTTGCTCAAACGCTTCCCCCATCGCGTCTAGGACTTCTGCGTTTGCCAAGATATTCCCCTGAGCGGCCCAATTCTTCCCAGCCTTATGCCCCGCCCATTCTAAGCACTCTCTGCCCGTGTGCTGGGCGATGCGCCCGTGGATGTCTAGGATCGCGACTTGGCGGTGCTCACGATGCTCGTCCTCAGTTAAAAGTCTCTCTAAGACTTCGTGGGCACTCAGCCCTTGCTCCAGCAATGCCAAGCCTGTAGGGCCGTAAGAAAGATTGGCCATCGCTTGGGTGGCAATCGCGCCGACGTTGGCTTTGGCGTGGGGCACGACTGCGCCGGCGCGGAACGCCCGAGACTGCACGGCGATTCCCAATTCCCCAAGCTCACTATCGAACGCGACTATCGAGAACGTTGAGAGAGAGAGCATACCGATGGGTTCGGTCATGATGCCCATGCATTCTCCGGTTCTGGCGCTGTCGCCGCCGGGTTCTCTCTATCGTAAGCCCATCGCTGTGGGTTATCAAGGATGTACTGACGAATCCGATTTAGCGATTCCTCGCTGCGGATGATGTGTTCGTAATAGTTGCGTTGCCACGCGAATTCTGGAAAGATCGTCTGCCGTATGATGCGCGTTGTCACCGCCTTGAATGCCCGAACGATTTCCCCCAACGTCGTAGGGGCGCGATTCATCGCGCCCCTATAGGTATAGGGCGCAATGAATTGCGCCCCTACCGGTTTAATCCACACGATGCCGTGCACATGGTTGGGCATGATCACATGGGCATCTATAGCGATCTCAGGAAACCGTTCTGGCAACTCCTCCCACATGGTCAGGACGATCTGCCCAGCTTGATTCAGGTGCATCTGATTGTCTATCACTTCGCCGAACCAGTATACCCGATCGCGCGTACAGACCGTAACGAAATACGCGCCTGCCTGCGCATAATCATATCCCTTCAGCCGGATGCTGCGGCGGTGATGTTTGTCCGGGTTGTATGGCATAATTCAAAAGACGTTCTGCATCATTAAATCCGTAGGGGCGCAATTCATTGCGCCCTGAACCCATCGCGCCCGAATTCATTACGCCCCGAATTCATCGCGTCCGAATCCATTTGATTGATCATGGTTGTAGTTGTAGGGGCGTGATGAATCACGCCCCTACAACGTTATGGGGGACGCATTGGGTTGATTATATCGCAAGCTGTGCAGTTTGCAAAACGCAACATGTGCGCATGTCCCGTTCTTAACAGAACGCGCTCCCTAGCACGCCATAGAATCTTGAGCTACAATAAAATTATGAAAAAGCCTTTGAAAGTCTTGTTCATAGGAATAGCCCTCGGCTTCGTCCTCGGCTGGCTCGCTAGCTCATACTCGAACCTTGAAAGCCCGTCCGTACCCCAGGGCTTCAGCGCTCCAAGCGCTCCCCTCAGGGCGTACTTCTCACCCTCACCAGAGCCGGAGAAAGCCCTCATTCAAACGCTGCGAAGTGCCCAGCAGTCCGTACACGCCGCGCTCTACCAGCTCACCGACCCGGAGATCGCCCAAGCCCTAACAGAGATCGCCAAACGCGGCCTCGAGCTCAAAATTCTCCTAGACGACGAGCCGAGCCAGGGCAGCAAGGGCTGCTTGCTCCTGAGCTCCGGCATCCCCATTAAGCAGTACGTTGACTCCGGGATCATGCACCATAAGTTTGCTGTCATTGACAGCGCGCTCGTCATCACGGGGTCATATAACTGGACAACTTCAGCGCAGACGCGCAACGAAGAGAATCTCTTAGTCATCCAAAGCCCGGAACTCGCCCACGCCTTCGAGCAAGAGTTCCAGAAGCTCTGGACACACAAGAAGGCCAAAGCCCTCACCCAAGCAGACTGCTCATCGTCTACCAAATAGCAACCAGATGACAAGAGCTGCAGCAGCTAGAAGAAGCAGCGTCGGAAGCAAGCCTCCAATTCTGAGCGAAGCTCCCTTCATCGGGGTAATGACTCCGCAGAGCACCCGCGCACCGCTGTTGCCCGCTGGGTCCGTGATTTGGTCATCCGGCCCAGCGTGAATGATGAGAGAGCTGCCGTCTTCGTCGAAGAGCGAGAGCTCCCCCGGTGTGAGCGTCACCAGATTCGTCACGTGCTCATAGACCGCCGAGCCGTCTTCGCCCACCACGAGATTGGGGAGATCGCCGGCGTGCGGGCCTTCAGGGTTGTTCAGGCCGTGCTTCTTGGTGGTCGGATTGAAGTGCGGCCCCGCCGAGAGAAAATCCGGAGGCTCGCACTTGCCCACCGCGTGAATGTGAATGCCGTGTTCACCCGGCGCCAAGCCCTTCACCGTGACGGAGATGCGAACCCCTTGAGATTCTTGCACGAAGAGCGCCATCCCCATTACTCTGCCCTCGGCGTCGCGCAGCGGCGCGGCCGCCCGCTCTCCCGCAGCCCACGCAGTTACATCCCCTATCAGAAGAGTGGCAAGCATGAAGATCACAGAGATTGATCGCATACGCTCCCCCTTGCTCTGCTCGGCGAGTTAGCCCATATACGGGCGGCGCCAATCTCTAGGCGGCACGAGCGTCTCTTTAATAGTTCTCGGGCTGAGCCAGCGAATCAGATTGACCCACGAGCCGGCTTTGTCGTTCGTCCCGGAATGTCTCGCGCCACCGAAGGGTTGCCGTCCGACGACCGCGCCGGTGGGCTTGTCGTTGATGTAGAAATTTCCCGCTGCGTAGCGCAAGGCTTGCTCCGCTTGCACAATCGCGTAGCGATCACGTGCGAAGATCGAGCCGGTGAGCGCAAAGTTCGTAGACTCGTCGCAGAGCTTAAGCGTCTTCTCGTACTCGTTGTCGGGGTAGATATAGACCGTCAGCACCGGCCCGAAGATCTCCTCGGTCATGAGCTTGCTCGTGGGGTCTTGAGAGAGAATCACGGTGGGCTGCACGAACCAGCCATTGGAACTGTCATATTCGCCGCCGAGGACGATATCGGAAAACTTGGGATTCTTCTTGGCTTCTTCAATATATAAGACGATCTTGTCAAACGCATCTTGGGTGATGATCGCGCCCATGAAGACCGAGAGATCTTCGGTAGGGCCGACCTTGAGCTTGGGCAGCTCCGTCAAGAATCTCTGTTGCAGCGCGGGCCACAGACTCTGCGGGACATACATGCGCGACGCAGCCGAGCACTTCTGCCCTTGGTACTCGAACGCGCCCCGGATCGTGTTCGCTGTGACTGCGTCTAGATCAGCAGACGGATGCACGAAGATAAAATCTTTGCCGCCGGTCTCGCCCACGATCCTAGGGAAGTTCTTATAGTTGGGCAGGTTCTTCCCGATCTCGTTCCAGAGCTGGATGAGCGTCTCGTAGCTGCCGGTGAAGTGCAGCCCCGCCAAGTACGGGTGCTTGAGCACGACGTCGCTGTGTTGGCTGGCGAAGGGCACAAAGTTAATCACGCCCTTGGGCAGTCCTGCTTCTAGGAGTATCTGCATGATGCGATAATTCGAGAGCAGCACGGATCGCGCGGGCTTCCACAGGGCGACATTGCCCACGAGTGCCGGGGCTGTGGGCAGATTGCCACCAATAGAATAGAAGTTAAACGGCGGCACAGCGAGCACAAAGCCCTCCAAGGGCCGCCAGTCAAAGCGATTGATCTCCCCGTAGATCTGATCGGGCTGCTGCTCGTAGAGAAACTGCATATAGTACGCATTGAAGCGCCAGAAGTCTACGAGTTCTGCTAAATCTATTTCGGCTTCGAAGGGGGTCTTGGACTGATTGATCATAATAGCAGCGATATTCTGAATCCGTCGTGGCCCGGCCAAGAGATCGGCAGCTCGTGAGAAGATCGCGGCGCGGTCGTAGCCATCGAGAGC
>JAOAIA010000030.1 GCA_026414955.1 Candidatus Bipolaricaulota bacterium | reverse complement strand
TAGAGCAAGGTGAGAGGCTTGCCCGAAAGCTTGCGTAAGATCGTGATTGATACTTCTGCGCTCATCTCTCTGGTTCAAAGCCATGCACGAGCTTCGTGCATATTCGTTGCAGTATGGATTTGATTTGGGGGTAGGCGCAGTGCTTATTCAAGCGTTGGTGTTGAGGGGGAAGTTAGAAGAAGCGTTGAATAAACTTGAACTTATTGCATCAAAACGGAATTGGATGGGAAGACCCATCTATGAAGCTTAAAGATGCTGGCCCAAAGAGGGTGGGAGGGACGACGGGATTTGAACCCGCGACGGTCGGCTCCACAGGCCGATGCTCTGCCAGGCTGAGCTACGTCCCTCGCGAGGGCGCGCCCGGCAGGGCTCGAACCTGCAACCTGAGCCTTAGAAGGGCCCTGCTCTTCCGATTGAGCTACGGGCGCACGAGCTTCGCTTGACCTTTATCTTCCCCACCACAGGTGGGCGAAGGTGTACAGTCCAGACGAAGTCTGGAGCGGGCGACGGGAGTCGAACCCGCGACACCTAGCTTGGAAGGCTAGTGCTCTGCCTCTGAGCTACGCCCGCAACAGTGCCCAAATATTTTAACAGCCCTCCCCATGCTTGTCAACGAACTTCGGAGGAGCATTTGACTTTTCCTCGCCGCTTCTTATAATTAATGCAATGACACGACGATCTTTGACAATTGAAAGTTCTCGCGCAACCCAACCAGAGTGGATTGAAAAAGACAAGGAGGAATTCCCTATGAATGGACAACCCGAAACTGCTGTCTTTGTCGATCTAGAAAACATCTATATCGGTTTTCGCCATCAATACGGACGCGAACTGACCGCCGATGAGCTTGTGGAAAAAGCCCGATCTTTTGGGGGCGTCAAGTTCATCAACGTCTACGCGGACTTCAGCGAGCTGACCTACCCTGAACACTTCAAGCTCGACCTCGATAACGAGGGCGTTCAAGCAATCAATGTGCCCAAAGACCGCGATCGCGAGGGCCGCCCCACAAAAAATAAGATAGATATGCGCATGGCCGTGGACGTCCTGCGCACCCTGGCGTTCCGCAAGGAGATCACGCGCTATGTGCTGCTCACCGGCGATAAGATCTTCTTAGACGTCGTCAATCTGGCGCGCAACGACTTCGGGAAAGAAGTGCTCATCTGCGGGCTGGAGGGCACCGTCGCTCAGGTGCTCAAAGACGTTGCCGTGTACGTGCCGTTCAACGCCGATACGGCGATAGATGAGCGCCTCGAAAAGTTTATCAAGCTCTTTGATCGTCTGGAGCGCGAGCTTTTGGAGGGGACGTATCACTATATCGGCTGGAAGCTCGTGATTGACAAGCTCGTGGAGCAACCGGACTTCGGCTTTGGCACGTGGACGGAGGCACGGGATTTCTTCGAGCGCATCAAGCGCGATGGGAGATTGATCCTCAAGTATTACCCAGGGGAAAGCCGCGAGATTGAAGGATATCGCTTAGATAGACGGAACCCGTTGGTGCGCAAGGTGTTGGGGCTGGAATCTAAACCACTTCCCCAGCCCCCCTCTGATACGGAGCGGGGCACTCCCCTTCCCTTTAGGGAAGGGGCCGGGGGGTAGGTGCTCCAGACTGATAGACTGCGCGGTGCCCACCCTCGTCACAGAGCTGCGTGGCACCGCTGCGCTTGGCTGTCGGCTCCTACTGCCCAGTCCATCGTGAAGATCTGTCCAGGGCACGACGGACTAACCCGGAAAGTTTATGATATAATAGATTACGACACAGGTACAAGCGGGCACAGGGAGAGATGGCGATGGCGATCTTCGGCAAGAAATATTTCAAAGTCGAGTTGGATCGCGTCGAGCGCAAGGACGACGAAGCCTTGTGGATGAAGTGCAAGGCGTGCCACGAGCTTGTCTTCAAGAAGAAAGTTCGCGAGAACAACAATATCTGCCCCAAGTGCGGGGAATATTTCTTTCTCACGGCTCCGGAGCGCATTCAGCTCTTGGCCGATCCAGATTCGTTCGAGGACATCTCGCGCCCGATTGTCGCTGCAGACCCGTTGGGCTTTGTGGACGAAGACGGCCAGTCCTACTCTGAGAAGATCAAGAAGGCCCAAGAAGAGACGGGGCTAGCCAACGAGATCATCGTCGGGCGAGCGCGGATTGGCGGGCGCCCGGTTATCGTAGCCGTGATGGACTTTCGGTTTATCGGCGGGAGCATGGGGTCAGTCATGGGCGAGCAGATCTGTCACGGCATGGAGCGTGCGGCACAAGAGCGCGTCCCGTTTATTTTAATTTCTGCGACCGGCGGCGCGCGGATGCACGAGGGGATTCTCTCGCTGATGCAGATGGCAAAAACTTCAGCGTGCCGAAAAAAGCTCGCCGACGCCAGGGTGCCGTTCATCTCTATTATGACGTACCCGACGACTGCTGGGGTCGAGGCGAGCATCGCGAGTTTGGGTGATATCGCGCTCGCGGAGAAGGGCGCACTGATCGGGTTCACGGGGCGGCGGGTCATCCAGCAAACGATCAAGCAAGACCTGCCCGAAGATTTCCAGACAGACAGATTCGCGTTCGAGCACGGCATCGTGGACAACGTCGTCCGGCGCGAGAGCCTGCGCGACGAACTGATTAGAATCTTGAAATTCTTCGTATGAGCGACCACGTTATCGAAGAGCTTCAGAAGCAGATAGAGCGGCTCAAAGAGCTGAGCCGCAACGGGCTGGATCTCTCCGAAGAGATCGCGCGATTAGAAGCGAAGCTCGCTGCTTTGCATCCCCCTCAGGTGCCGCCGGTTGCGGCAGAACTCGATGATTGGGAGCGAGTCAAGCTCGCGCGCCATCCTCAGCGCCCCTATGCGCTCGACTATATCAAGCTCCTGATGGAAGACTTTTACGAACTGCACGGCGACCGACTCTACGGAGATGATGCAGCGATTGTCGCGGGATTAGCGCGCTTCGACGGGGAGACAGTAGTCGTTGTTGGCACACAAAAGGGGCGGGACGCGGCAGACAATGTGCGCAGAAACTTTGGGATGCCCCATCCTGAAGGGTATAGAAAAGCTCTCAGAGTAATGAAGCTCGCTGACCGTTTTGGGTTCCCGATCTTGACGCTCCTTGACACGCCGGGGGCCTATCCGGGGATCGGGGCAGAAGAGCGCAACATCGGTGGCGCGCTCGCCCAAAATATCTATGAGATGTTCCATCTGCGCGTCCCGATCATCGTGACGATTATTGGCGAAGGGGGCAGCGGCGGCGCCATAGCCCTGGGCGTGGGAGATCGCGTCTTAATGTGCGAGAACGCGATTTATTCGGTGATCACCCCTGAGGGCTGCGCAGCGATTCTCTTCCGCGATGCCAAGAAAGCCCCGCAAGCCGCGCGGGCGCTCAAGCTGACCGCGCCCCATCTCTTGAAGCTCGGCGTCATTGACGAGATCATCCCGGAACCTCCCGGCGGGGCGCATCTCGACCCTGCACGTGCTGCGCAAGCCCTAGGCGAAGCGTGGCAGCGCCATCTGCGAGCCGTGCGGAGCATAGCTCCAGAACGGCTTGTGCCGATGCGCGCGGAACGATTCCGCGCCCTGGGTGTCTTTGAAGAGTGAGAGCGAGTTGCTTCATTCGACCCTATAGAGTAAGCTAAAAGGAGGTGTCATACGATGGCGATCACAGGCGGGCATCCAGCAGATTGTCGCGGTGAGTGCTCGTGGATCTTTGCGGATTTGGATGAGAAGGGCATCAAAGAGCTGCGCGCGATGGCTCGTCCGGTCTCCTACGACAAGAACGAACTGATCTTCCAAGAGGGCGAACCGGCGTTCGGATTTTATGTGATCTGCACGGGGAAGGTCAAACTAGCGAAGCACTCCCCCCAGGGGAAGAAACAGATTCTCAAGCTGCTCGGTCCCGGCGAGATGCTCGGCGAGAAGACGATGTTCGACCGCGAGATCTATACCGCATACGCGCAGACGCTCGAACCTACTAGAATGAACTTCTACCAGCGCGAGCCGTTCCTCGCGTTCTTAGAGAAGCACTTCAGCGTCACCCTCAAGATCATCGAGAAGCTGTCGCGGGAGATCAAAGCCTTTCAAGATCGCCTGATCGAGACGAGCTACGAGGGGAGCGACGAACGCCTCGCGCGGCTCTTATTGATGATGGCTCAGGTCTACGGGAGCACGGAAGCGCGCGGGGTCTACGTTGGGGTAGACCTGTCGCGTTCGGAGCTGGCTGAACTTGCGGGGATCTCCACCGAGACCGCGATTCGCACGCTGAGCGCGTTCAAAGAGCGCGGCTACGTCGAACTCGAAGGCCCCAAGATCTATCTGCGCGACCGCGAGAGCTTGAGCAAGATCGCCGAGCCGTTCGAGATCAAATTGAAAGAGAACTTGATCTAGCGCCACTCGAACTTCTGCACGCGATGATTATCTGAGTCAGCGATGTAGACGAAATTGTGGAAGACGGCAACCCCCTTGGGGACTTGGAACTCTCCAGGGGCAGTGCCCTCCTTACCCCACAGAGTGAGAAGATTTCCCACAGCATCAAAGACCTGGATGCGATGGTGCCCCTGATCGGTCACATAGATGCGATTGGCACTGTCTACAGCTAAATGATACGGCCGCCGCATCTGATTGTCAGCGGTGCCGGGGCCGCCGAACTTCCCTAAGAATCTCCCGGTAGCGTCGAACTTCTGCACGCGGTCGTTCTTGTTGTCCGAGACATAGATATTGCCGTCTTTGTCGAGGGCGATGCCCGCTGTGACGTTGAACTGCCCATCGCCTGAGCCGAAGATCCCAAAGCTCCCCAAGAACTTCCCCGTGGGATCGAACTTCTGCACGCGGTGATTGAACGCATCGGTCACGTAGAGATTGCCGTCTTTGTCAAAAGCGATGCCGATGGGCAGATTAAATTGCCCGTCGCCAAGTTTGAGTGGGCCAGGGCCGTCGGGATCAACGCAGCCCTTCCCCGACTGCAGCTCGCACGGCGTGCCCCACTTCCCTAAAAACTTCCCACCGGCGTCGAATCTTTGAATGCGATTGTTGAACGTATCCGCAACGTAGACGTTGTTCGCTTTATCTATAGCGATCCCGCTGGGGCTTTCGAATTGCCCGTTATTGCTCCCTTTGGAACCCCACGTGAGCAGAAACTTCCCGCTCGCGTCGAACTTCTGCACTCGATGGTTCTCTGTATCGGCAACGTAGATATTGCCCTGGGAGTCTACGGCGATAGCTTCGAGGGCATTGAACTCGCCGTCTTTGCTCCCGTGCTTGCCCCATTGAGTGACATAGACCGGCGGAGCGATCTGCCCCACGACGACCGCCACAAGCGCGACTGCTCCAAGCAGAGCGATACCGTGACGCATGATACCTCCTTTGTTCTCTCAAGTTTCAGACTCTATTATACTGTGCCGAGGACTTGAGAGCTTCAAAGATCTCGATCAGTTTTGTGACCGAGTGCTGGATGCTCATCTCGTGTGCTTTGCGCTTGGCACCCGCTCGAAGATATTCCCGACGGCACGGGTCTTGCAAAAGTTCTATCACGGTGTGCGCGAAGATGGCCTCGTCTTCGGGGACGAGCACTCCTGTCTCGCCGTCAACAACTATATCGGTGACGCCCATGGCGCGCACGACGACCGCCGGCAATCCTGCAGCCATCGCCTCGACTAAGACCAGTCCTTGGGTCTCGGTCTTGGAAGCGAAGACAAAAAGATCCGCAGCGCGGTAATACTCTACTAATTCATCTCGCGGGATGAACCCCGTGAAGAGCACGCGCTCAGCCAGCCCAAGCTCTTGAGCATACTCTTCAAAGAGCGGGCGGTGCGGCCCGCCACCGGCGAGCACCAACCGTATGGGCTGCGGGCTTCTCCAATGATCTAAGAGCACCCGAAACCCCCGCAGCAGAAAGTGCAGGTTCTTTTCCGTGCCCAGCCGTCCTGCGTAGAGCAAGAAGAACTCATCCGGCGCCAGGCCCAGCGCCGCCCGCACGTCCGTTCGTATCGGGCGCTCGAACGGCTCTATATCCACCCCGAAGGGCAAGACGTAGATGGGCTTCGCAACGCCATAGCGCAGCAGCTCCTCTTTCATCGCTTGGGATGGGGTCGTGATCGCGTCGCAGCGATTGCAGAACGCCGCGCTCATGCGCTCGGCCATCCTGCGCGTTGGGCGAATGAGTCTGGGCAGATAGTGCAGATACTCTGTAAAGAGCGTGTGATAGGTGTGCACATGGGGGAGATGATATTTTCGCGCGACCCGCAGAGCTAACAATCCCATCGAGACCGGGGTGTGGCTGTAGACGACATCGAGCCTCGGGAAGACCGCAGACGCCCGACGATCATAGGGAATGACCACGCGGCTATCTTTGTGAAAATACGCAGTCAGTGCCGGGAACCGGAAGATATGACCGTTCTCGCTCCGTTGGGCGCGGGAGTACGCGGGAGCAAAGATGAAGACCTCATGCCCCTGACGAGTCAGCACACGGTAAAGCTCTTCGAGGATGCTGGTGACGCCGTTGATCTGCGGGGTGAACGTGTCGGTGAAGATCCCGATCTTCATTGGTGTTCCTCCTGGACCTCTCCCCCAGTCCCTCCCCTCAAGTGGGAGGGAAGTTCCCCCTTCCCTTTAGTTAGGGAAGGGGGCCAGGGGGTAGGTCCTGTTGCAAACGATTGTGTACACACGGGACAGAAATCCTCTTCGCAGAGCATCTGGCAGCGCGGGCAGGGCTTCCAGCCCAGCTTCTGCCGTGCGCGCTCTAGTCTTCTTGCCGTCTTCATCAGGCGAGCCAATGTCGGGCGCAGGGCTGGATCGGAAACTTCGGAGACGAGTGGCTCGATCTCGCGCTCTTCATCGGGAGTAAGCTTGATCTGATCGAGCGAGAGCGCCGCGCGCCCCTTCGGGAAATTCTCTACTTTAAAGCGAATCTCTCTAACGCGCTCAGCGCCCAACACACTGTTGAGCTTCTTCTTGAACTCCTCGCGCATGAGGGTGAACTCGTGCTGGACGACGTGATTGGGCACGGCCACGAAGAGCACGCCCTGGTGCACCCAGATCGGCTGCGCTAAGCGCGCAATCTTTGCGCCGACGACTCGCTCCCACACGAGAGCCGGCTCCTGCTCGCGATATTGTTCAAACAGCCCATACTTGCGCAAAATCTTCTCAATCAATGGTGCTTCGATCATGCGATCACCGAAAGCTTTCCATCTTCGATAGCGAAGATCCGTGACGCGGCGGCGCGCACCTCCGGGTGCAGCTCGCTCGTAGCTGTGACGGTCTGCGTGAGAAATATCTGGACATTTTTCGGTAAGAGTTCGAGCAGTCTGCGCAGCCGTGCGCTGTCCAGCTCCGAGAGCACGTCATCTAATATAAAGACGGGATAATCGCCGAAGCGCTGATAGTGCACATCGAGTTGGGCCAAGAGCACCGCGCACAGAGCAGACTTTTGTTCCCCCTGGGAGCCGAAGCGTCGCAGGTCGTGGCCGTCCAGCTCGAAGCGTATGTCGTCGCGATGCGGGCCGATCAGGGCTATGCCACGCCGGATCTCCTCAGGAGTTGCGCGCTTGATGAGCTGGGCGAGGGAGACCTCTCCTCCGGCCCTCACTCCCGCCCCTCCCGTAGGGGCGGGTTTCAAACCTGCCCCCCCGAAGGGATTAGGTTCATAGATTATCTCAAGCTCGCTCTCCTGCCCGCAGATCGCCCGATAGCGTGCTGAGAGCGTCTTGTTCAGTTCTCTGATATAGTCGAGCCTCTTTCTGATGAGCCAGCTTCCCCGGTCTATGAGTTCTTGATTAAAAACTTCGAGCACGTCGAGATCGGCATTGTCCCGGCGCAGCAGGGCGTTCTTGCGTTGTAGAATCTGTTCGTATTCGAGGAGCACGTGCCGGTACTCACGAAGAATATCGGCGATGCTTCGGTCGAGAAAGCGTCGGCGCTGGTCGGGACGACCCTTGATGATCTGTAATTCATCTGGGGTGAAGAGCAGGGCGCGCAGGTGCGCGCTCAGCTCGCTCTGGGTCTTCTTCTCACCATTGAGTTCGATGGTCTTGGCACGCGCCCGCCCGTTGAGATGCACCCGGATCTCGTCCCCGTTCACGGAAAGTTCTATAGCTGTCTCGTGCTCTCCCCAGGCGATCACGTCGCGCTGGCGCTCGCCCTTGAGCAGCCAGCCCTTGGCCGTGAAATAGATCGCCTCGCAGAGGTTGCTCTTGCCCGCGGCGTTCGGCCCGATGATAAGATTGAGCCTGCCATCGGGTGCAAGCTCCATCGGAGCAAGGTTGCGAAAGTTATACAGCGCCAGACGCTCGATCTTCATTGAGTAATTGGTGTTGAGTGATCAGTGTTACGTGGCCGGTGAATGAATTCACCGGAAAACGCGCACATCGCCACTAGCCACTGAGCACTTATCACTATCTTTACTATTTTACTCTGTTCGCTCGGTCAAGGCGAGCAGCTTCGCTTTCAAGTGAGCGATCTCTCCAGAGAAGAGCGGGCTTTCGGCCAGGGCTTTGGCTTTGCGATAGGCGTGCATGATCGTGCTGTGATCGCGCCCGCCGAAGATCGTTCCCAAGGCGGGGAAGGAGTGCTCCGTCAACTCGCGCGCAAGATAGATCGCGATCTGGCGGGCACAGACGACGCGCCGCTCCCGGCTTATGCCCTCCAAGTCTTCAACAGAGATTTGATAATATCGAGCGACTTCTTGTTTGACTATCTCCGGCGTCAAGACAACGGGCTTGGGCCTTTCAGGAGGAGGAAGCAGCGCCGTGAGAGAATCGGGAGAGAGTTCGTGTCCGTTGAGGGCGGCTGTCGCCGTCAGGCGAATGAGCGCGCCCTCGAGCGCGCGCACATTGGAGCGAATCCGCCCGGCGATCAGTTCGAGCGTCGTCTCGGGAATATCTAAGTTAAGTTCAGTAGCTTTCGCGTGCAAGATCGCAAGCCGGCTCTCAAAGTCGGGGGGCTGGATATCAGCGACCAAGCCCCAGCGAAACCGCGAGATCAGCCGTTCTTGTAAGTGGGGCAGCTCCTCCGGCGGACGATCCGAAGTTAAGACAATTTGCTTCCCGCGATGATGCAGATCGTTGAACGTATGAAAGAGTTCTTCTTGAGTAGCAGTCTTTTCGCGCAGGAAGTGCACGTCGTCTAAGAGCAGAATATCCGCGGTGCGATAGAGCTTGCGGAACTGTGCGGTCTTGCCCTCATGCAGAGAGCGATAGAACTCGGTGGCGAAGCGTTCGCAGGTGACATAGAGCACTTTGAGCCAGCCGTGGCGTTGGATCGCTTCGTTGCCGATGGCGTGCAACAGATGGGTCTTCCCCAGACCCGATGCGCTGTGAATGAAGAGCGGGTTATACGCCCGTGCGGGGTTTTCGGCGACCGCGAGAGAAGCTGCATAAGCGAGCATGTTATTGTGAGTGCGGACGAACCGCGCGAAGGTGTATTCGGGCCGGAGCGTCGGGGCCAGACCATGTCTGGACTGTGTATCTTCACCAGCCAAAGGCTGGCGAACGTAAATATCAAGCGAAGCTTGTGATCGCATGTTCGCTAACCCCTGGTGCCGGTAGGTGTCCAGAGCATAGCAGAGATCGCCGGGTGTTGTCAAGTCGGACTCGCGCGCGAAAATGCGAGAAATCTCTGATGTGAAGGGAGTTTTCTGGACAGCCTTACGGGCCTGACAAGGCCAGCTATGATGAGCGAGCGCGCGTTGGAGGAATTTCGGCGTTGCGCAGACGCGCGCGCGACTTTGCGGGAAATTGGTCACCCTAGTTAGCAGACATAGCCCTATGATGTCGCCCGCACCAGGGTCACGATCCCCAAGGTGATCGCCAGAAGCGCGATCAACATCTTCAGCGTGCGCACGGGGAGCTTGTGCACCGTGAACGCCGCCAAGGGCGTCGAGACCACAGCGCCGACGAGAATGGGCAGCGCGAGATGCCACTCGATCGTGCTCACGGTCAGCCAGTACATGAGCACGCCGACGAGCGAGACCACTCCTTCGGCGAGGCTGGTGATGCCCACGGCAGCTTTCGGGTTGAGTCCAGCGAGCATCTGCCCAGCGGTGATGATGGGGCCGTAGCCGCCGCCGCTCAGCCCTTTATTGAACGAGCTGAGCAGCCCGATTCCCACGAGGCGCCCCCATGAAAATCTCTGGCTGCCCGAGGGCGTCACGAGCACGAAGATCCCCAAAGCCAGCACGAGCACGCCGATATAGATTTTGATCACCCAGGTGGGCAGACGGACGGCAATCGAGACGGCGATGATCGTGCCGACAATACCGATGAGCGCGAGCGTCAGAGCGACCTTAGAATCAAGAGAATCTCTGCGAAAGCTCACGTTCTGATACGTGTGATGAAACCCCGCTGCCACTAAGCCGGTGATGAACTCCGACAGCAAGACGATGGGCACGATCTGCAGTGGTGTGAACCCCCAGAGCAACAATAACGGCGTAAGTGTCGTGCCGTAGCCCATTCCGAGAGAAGAGTCTATATATTCAGCGACAAAAGCCAATAGTGCGAAGATCAGAAAGAGTTCCCAAGTCACAGCACAGTATACCCGAAAGCAGGGCCGGGAGACAAAGTTATAACCGAGAGACAGTTATATATTGGGAACAGTAGGAGAAGCTAGACCGGCAAGAATGGCTTCAATTCGTCTGCGCTCAAGAAGCGGAAGCGGCGCTCGCGCCGCGAAGCGCGCTCCAACAGGGCTGCCTCGGCCGTACCGCCCGTTTTTAACGCTTGGGAGAGCACCGCGCGCCAGTCGGATGCGCTCTCAGCAAGAGCCTCGCGACGACCTACAGCCCACGCCTCCAGCGCCAGCTCTATGGCCGCATCGTGCTTGAGAATCTTCTTGTTGGTGCGCGTTGAGCAGAGGCGCTCCATCGCCTCGCGAGCGCCTTCCGTGCCCGCCGCGACCCCGAAACGATGCGCAAGCGAGAATTCCCCATCGTAATTGAGCAGATAGAACAGATCGCTCTCCGGGGTCTCGCCCACTTGCGCGAAGAGGCCGCGCACGACTAAGGGCAATCTCAAGGGATCGCTGAAGCTGCGCTTCATCGCTGGGCTGAGGGCCACGCCCACGACCCGCTGAATCGAGACGTCTTGCGGGCTACGCGCGAACCCTTCAGCGTGGGCAAAGTCTACCGCGAGCTGACGGATTGTCTCGAGATCGGATTGGTTGCCCAGCCCAGCAAACGCCAATCGGTCATAGATCTCAAAGATCTTCTGCTGCTGGGCACGGCGCACTGTCACTAACAAAACCCCTTCGTGACATGAAAGCCCTACGACGGGGCTGCCCTCGCGCAGGCGGTCTTCGACATAGTCCGCTTTCTGGCGCAGCGTCTGCTGCCAATCGTAGGGAGTAAACGCCATAGTCACTCTTTCACTAGAGCCTTCTGAATGGAGCGCACCAGCTCTTCGGGGACATCGGAGACACCTTCGGCGGTCACGGTCTTGGCCAAGGGCAAGGATTGGCGAATCCCGCCGGTGGCGGTATCGAGCGATGCCGCGATCTCTAGAAGCAAGAGCGTCTCGCGCAGGGCCTCTTCGAGCGTCATCGTGTGAAATGGGCCTTTGGTGCGCACGATGTACTCAAACGACCCACGAATGCGTTCCGCGCCTGAGCCGGCGGCGCCAAACTCGCGGCTCTCAAAGCGCGCCCCCATCACATCGTAGAAAAATATGCGCCCTTCGTTCCTCTCTTTATCAAATGCGCTGACGATTGGTAGAAACCCGCCGATCCCTTGCAGAGCGCCGGGGAGCGAGCGACTCAACACGCGCGAGACCTCGGAGAGTTTCCCTTCTAAACTCATCTCTTGGAGCTGGCTGCGCGCATAGTATTTGAACGAGTGCTGCAAGAAGCGTACCGCTTCGAACGCTGCGGCGTAGGAGCCGGCGATGGCGATAAGGGTCTCGTCGTCGAGCTTTAAGATCTTTTCGGCCTCTTCGGAGAAGATCGCATTTCCCGACGTGGCGCGGCGGTCGGCGACGTTTAAGACGCCCTTGTCGAACTTCACGGCGATCACCGTCGTGCCGTGGGCCCAGACCCCGTCTGCATGCTGCGCGTGGGCTTCATCTTCGCCGGCTGCAAGCCGACGAAGGCGAACAGCCCAGGCGAAGCCTGGCACCCCATAGGCTTCGAGGAGCTTGGCGAAGTCGCCGTGGCTCATGCTCAAGAACTCACTCCCCGCTGCGCTGACGATACCGTTGCGCCTGGCGCGGATCAACCCGTCGCATCCGCTCCAAGAGCCTCTCTGTGTCCGGCTTGGGCACGTTGGGCGTGCGCGGCCCGTCGTCGTCCCCGGGTTTGGTCAATGGGTCCTGCGGGATGGGTCTCGTGATGCGCTCCGGCATGAGCTATCACCCCTTCGTTGGTAGAATCTCTTGTATGATACCCCAAAGTTCGCGCGGCGTCGAGGCCCCCTCGAGAGAGCGAGTGAGCGCCTCGACTCGGCTGTCCACAAGTGACCGGAGATCGAGCATGACATCTTGTCCGTTCTGCGAGAGCGTGATCCGCCCCCAGTTGAGCGCGCGCATCGCTGAAGAGAACTTCTGCACGCACAGGCCGCGAATATACGCGCGGGTATCTCTCGGAGGCTGGCGCATCGCGCGCGCGATCTCGTCTTCGGTGACGAGCTTGCGTAGCACCCCTTGATTGTGCAGCTCATAGAAGAGACTGCGATTGGGATCGAGGGCGTGATACTCCAAGTCGAGGCTGCGCACGATCTCGTCGCGCCAGCTCAGTTTTTCAGTTTCGATAAACGTCTGCAGTACGTGGCGCTTGGCGACCCAATCGAGCCGGTCGGCGCACCGAGCTGAGTCGGCCTCTAAGTCATCGAGCACCACCTCCCACTCGTGTAATATCCAATCAGTCTCGGTGTCGCGATGGTGAAAAAGGTCTTGGGCGGCTTTCAGATACGCCCGCTGGACGTCAAGAGCTGAAATAGTCCCTTCTTCTTCAAGCTCGACGAGCCATCTATGAGACTGATCGCGCGAGAGTTCTTTGAGAGCCTTGATCGGGTCTTTCAGAGTTCCCGGAGGGCCGTAGCCCGCTTCCAGCGTCGCCAGGACCAGGGCCGTCGTGCCGACCTTGAGGGCAGTAGCATACTCACTGAGATTCGCGTCGCCGCAGATGACGTGCAGCCGGCGATAGAGCTTCTCGTCGGCGTGAGGCTCATCGCGGCTATTGATGAGCGGGCGGCGGTCGAGCGTATCTACACTGCACAACTCGGTGAAAAAGTCAGCGCGCTGGGAGAGCTGAAAGTCGACCCACCTATTCTCGCCACCGACGCGGCCCGCCCCAGCAAAGAGAATGCGCGTCACCAAGAACGGAATCAGCCCGGCGATTAATCTCTCAAACGGGAGCGCGCGCGTGACTAAATAGTTCTCATGGCAGCCGAAGCTCATGCCGTGATAGTCAATATTATTTTTGAAGATCGAGACGGTGCGCCCGGCCTTCTGGGCATAGGCTTGCGCGGCGGTCCAGACGAGGCGTTCCCCGGCCTTGTCGTGAGCTATAAGCTCCTGCAGCGACCGACACTCAGGGGTGCTGTATTCGGGATGTCCGTGATCGTGATAGAAGCGCGCGCCGTTGGGCAAGACCCTATCAGCATGGTCCTCAGAGGCGCTTAAGTGCTTGCGCGAGGGTTTTTCGTAGACTTCGTCTTTGGGGTTGATCGTGAGCGCTGGGGCGTGCCAGCCGCGTGCATCTCGGAGAGGGTCTTCGTCGCGATAGTCCCAGGGCTGGGCAGAGAGTTCGGCATAGCTTTGGACGAGGGCGCGGGCTTCGTCGACCAAATCCGTGACGTCCACGCCATCTACGAGCAAGCCGTATTCGGTCTCGATGCCGAGCAAGCGGTCCATGCCCCTATTATGCCAAAGCGCGGGGCGTCTGTCAGGGCTGCCTTAGCGCAAGCTCTGCACGTACGCGACCAGCGCTTGCAGATCTTCGTCCGAGAGATTATTGTAGCGCGGCATCGGCCACGGGATGCCGTCCGTCGGCCCAAGCACGTAGACCGAGAGCGGGTCTTTTAGGTGCTGAATCTGCCATTCGTCGGTGCGCCCGTGCGTGCCCGCTTTTGTGAGATTTGGCCCGATAGGCCCGCCACTCTTGCCAATCGTGTGACACCCTAGGCAGCCCTGGCTCGTAAAGAGCGCCTTGCCGCGCTCGACTTGCTCCGCGGTAAAGCGCTGCGGGATCACTATAGTCGGTTCTTCGGCTGGCTCATACCGGGGCGTAAATGTCTTCACGTAGGCGACGAGCGCGTCCAGCTCATCGCTGGGGAGATAGGCGAACGAGTTCATCTTGCTGCCGGGGACGAGCTTGTGGGGGTCAATATAGTGCTCGCGGAGCCATTTTTCGTCACGGCGCATCCCAGCATTACTTAAGCTCGGCCCAACGGGGAAGCCCACCACCGGCCCGCCCGGCTCCAGGCGCGCCAAGTGACAGGACGTACACCCGGCAGACTGAAAGACGAGCTTGCCGCGCTCCAGAAGATCGAGCTTGGTCAATGGCGAGGCGACGTGCTCTTTCTTCTCGGCGCTCGCTACGGGTGTGTACCAGAAGCTCTCCAAGAGCGCAATCCCCGTGAACGCAAAGACCCCCAGCCCGATCACAAGAAACAGTATTAAGATCAGGTCATTCCAGCGTTCGCGTCTCATTCCATCACCCTTAGAATTCTTCACAGATTGATAGCTACAGTATAGAGAAAGTTCGTCACGTCTTCAAACGGACATGCAGTTCGCGGTGACCGAGCGCACAGAGATATGGGAAATCCGCCCCGTAGCTTGCGAGAGCTGGAGAAGGCTCGGGTTTCGGCTACAATGGGTCTTGCCCATGCGCACGCGCCAGGTCATCTATGGGATAGTCATGCTGACCCTGCTCGTAATCGTTCTCGTATTTATCGGGGTATTCGTGCGCTGCGGCATCTGGCGCATCCCCTGCTGAAGCGCCTCGCGCACTGCTGCTTGTGCCAAGATATCGAGCGCATCATATATGAGAAGGTCATGCTCCCGTTGATGGACTATGAGCGACAGCTCGGTGCACCCTATGACGAGCGCGCGCGCGCCGCGCTCGTGCAACCGAGCTGCAATTGCGCGCAGTTCGTGCTGCATCGCTGGATCAAACGAGCCGCCCTTGATCGCATAAATTATCTGCATCGCGCGGGCTTGATCCTCCGATGCGGGCGTTAGAATTTCGATCCCATAGGGCGCGCACGCCTCGTGATAGAGCCGCGTGCGCACGGTCGTCTCGGTCGCCAGCAGCCCAACGACAGGCTCGGTGATGCTCTGTGCTGTCTCAGCGATCATATCAACAAACGGGATACGAACGGCTTTTCTGAGATAGGGCAAGAAGACGTGCGCGGTATTGCAGGGCATGGCGATGAAGCTCGCCCCCATGCTCTCTAGTCTTCTGGCACTGCGGCAGAGCGCCGGTCGAGGGTCGGGGCCTCCACCCAAGATAAACAGCCCGCGATCGGGAATCTTGGGGTTATTGTCAATGACTATGGGAATGTGATCTTGATCACCGTGGGCGGGGGTTTTGGCGACGATGCGCCGGAAGAGTTCGACTGTTGCCGCCGGCCCCATGCCGCCCAGAATCCCAATGGTGCTCATGCGAGGCTGATTGTACGGAAAAAGCTTTTGCCCGCGAGAGACAAACGTCCGTCGGATCGCGGGAGTTGGTCTTCTCGCGGCGGGTCGCGCTCTCTTGGGGGAGGTCTTTCTGTAGCGTATACTCAAGGTGCTATGCGCCCGGCAATGGCGGAAGCGATCATAGATCTGAAGCAACTGGCGCAGAACATCGCGGCGGTGCGTGCGCGTCTGGGGGAGCGCATAAAAATCCTCTTCCCCGTCAAGGCCGATGCCTACGGACATGGTGCTGTGGGCATAGCGCGAGCTGCCGAGCGAGCGGGCATTGACTATTTCGGCGTCGCGAATCTCGCTGAAGCGCAAGAACTGCGCGATGGCGGTATCACGATGCCCATCTTGATTTTAGCTTCTTCACGGATCGCTCATATCCCAGAGCTGGTGCGCACAGACGTGGACGTGACCATCTCGTCTTTAGAATTCGCTCAGGCACTCGCGGCAGAAGCCCAGCGTCAGGGCCGTCGCGTGCGCGTTCAGGTCAAAGTTGACACGGGGATGGGGCGCAACGGCGCCCTTCCCGAAGACGCTTTCGCAATCTGTCGTGCCATAGCTCAGATGCCCTCGTTAGAGTGCACTGGGATCTTCTCGCACTTTGCGTGTTCGTACAGCGAGAAGCCAGACGATCAAGAGTTCACACGGCATCAAATTGCCGTCTTCAATGATCTCTTGGCTCAGCTTGATCGAGAGGGAATTCTTCCGCCATTGCGCCATATCGCGAATAGCTCTGGGCTGGTTCAGTACGAGAGTGAAGTGACGACTGAGTATTATAATATGGTTCGTCCGGGGATCTTATTGTACGGCTATCCCGAAGTGCGTCGGCCCTGGACGGAGCCGATCAAGCCCATTTTAAGAATGCGCAGTTGGATCGTGACGATGAACGAGCTACCCCCAGGGAGCTTCATCGGTTACGGGCGGCGGTTCCAGACGAAGAGGAGATCGAAGATCGTGACGATCCCGGTGGGCTACGCTGATGGGGTGATCTGGCTCTTAGCGAACGTTGGGGAGGTTGTGATTCACGGAAGACGCGCGCCGATGGTTGGTGCGATCTCGATGGATCAAATCACTGTAGATGTGACGGATATTCCTGAAGCGCACGTAGGGGATGAGGTCGAGCTGATCGGCCCGCACATTACAGCAGAGGAGATCGCGCGCAAGATCGGCGCGAACTTTACGGAAGTCGTGCTGACGGCGCTGTCGAAGAGAGTCGTGCGGGTGTACAAATAACCCCGACTCCTGATCTATACACGATTTCCGTCTCGCCCCTTGACTGTTCTCCCCATTTAAATAACACAGAAAGCCGCTCACTCCTGTCTGTAGCCTCGATAAAACAGGGG
>JAOAIA010000029.1 GCA_026414955.1 Candidatus Bipolaricaulota bacterium | reverse complement strand
GATCAACGCCCCGATAATAGTAATTCCCGAGATGGCGTTGGAGCCGGACATCAGCGGGGTGTGGAGCAAGGGCGGGACTTTCGTGATGACCGCGAACCCTAAGAACATGGCGACGACGAAGATATAGAGTGCAGCCAGCAGTGCTTCGGTCATAGATCCTCCTTATCTGTGCAGCAGCACCTGGCCATCATGGGTGACGCAGCAGCCCTTGATGATCTCGTCGTTGAAGTCGAGATTGAGCTGCTTCTCTTTATTAATCAAAAGACTGAGAAAACTCACGATATTTCTTGAATACATCTGGCTGGCGTGATAGCTCATGGAACTCGCGAGATTGATCGGCCCCACGATGGTCACGCCGTTGAGAGTTATTTCTTTGCCCGGTTGGGTGAGCTCGCAGTTGCCGCCTTGTTCAGCGGCCAAGTCTATAATCACCGAGCCGGGCTTCATCACAGCGACCATATCTTTGGTAATGAGCAACGGGGCCTTCTTGCCCGGCACCTGGGCCGTGGTGATGACGACGTCGGATTCTTTGACGTACTTGGCGATCAGCTCGCGCTCCTTCTGTTTGTGCTCTTCGCTGAGTTCTTTGGCGTAGCCGGACTTATCCGCAGCTTCTTCGATAATCAAGCCGACGAACTTCGCCCCGAGACTTTCGACTTCTTGTTTGACGGCCGGGCGGACATCGAAGGCTTGCACCACCGCGCCCAAGCGCCGCGCCGTCGCAATCGCTTGTAACCCCGCGACCCCAGCGCCAATAATAAAGACCTTCGCCGGGGTGATCGTCCCCGCGGCGGTCGAGAGCATGGGGAAGAACTTGGGCAGATATTGGGTCGCCAGCAAGACGGCTTTATAGCCCGCCACGGTGCTCTGCGATGAGAGCACGTCCATCGGCTGAGCGCGGGTAATTCTGGGGATCATGTCCATAGCGAACGCCGTAATCTTTCTGTGGGCGAGCTGCTGGACGAGATCGGGATTGAGCAACGGCTGCAAGACCCCGATCAAGACGCTGCCCTCGCGCAGCAGAGCAACTTCTTCCGGTGAGGGCTTTTGCACTTTAATCAGAATATCGGCCGTGCCAAAGAGCGTCTTTCGGTCGGGGATGATCTGGGCGCCGCTGGCTTGGTAGTCGGCATCGGGATAGGAGGAGCCGAGGCCCGCGCCGGCCTCGACCTGCACCTCCAGCCCCGATTTGACCAGCCTGGCGACGGTCTCCGGCACGAGGGCGACCCGTCGCTCATAGGGCGCGGTCTCCTTGGGAACTGCTATCTTCATAATCTCTCTCTCCTTTTGGTTATCACCCTCCTCTCCTAAGGCTTCGGGAGAGGATGAGGGCCTCATCATTCCTTAAAAATTCTACCGACTTCTGATGACGGTGTACCACAAGCTCCGTCATCTCATTCTATGAGCTACGTCATAAACACCCTCACCCCCGTCCCCAACCTAACCCCCTGACCCCATTCCCTACTAAACTAAAGGGCAGGGAGCAGGCTCCCCTCCCCCTTGGGGGAGAGGTCAGGGGGAAGGGGTGAGGGGAAAGATCACAAATATCAGCACGTCCCACAGCGCGTGCGAGATGATCACTGTGACCAAGCTCCGTTCACGCTGATAGAGCCACCCCCAATAAAGCCCCACGATGGCCGCCGCCAGCATCAGCATCAGGTTGAGCGTCCAGATGTGCACCAGCGCATAGAGCGCCGTCGTTATGAGAAGAGCTGCCGGGGCGCTGAAGCGCTCGCCGAGCCGGTGCTGCACCAACCCGCGCCAGAAGATCTCCTCACTGGGCCCCACCAGAAAGAACAAGAGCAGCCCGATCCAGAGGGGATCGAGCTGCGCTCGGTTCGCATAGACTCTCGCAATCTGCTCAGACGCGAACGGGAAGATCGCCAATGCGATCTGCTGTCCCAGCCAGAAGATCCCATAGAGCACGAGAGCCGAGGCGACGCCGATCACCATATCGCGCCCACCAACCTGAAAGAGCTGCGCTCGGTCGGGCGTCAGCACCAGGGCACTCGTTGCTAAGATTGCCGCCGCGAGTGAGAGTCTCATCCAGAAGTTCCAGATATCTGTTTGGAACGCAAAATACCAGAGGGCGAACGCTGCGGCTACCGCGATGGCTATGGGAATCAGCGGACGGTGTGCGCTCATGGCAGGGGGAACAGCTTCTCCAAGATCAGCGCGATGATGAGACAGACACCAAAGAGCGTGTCGAGCTGGGCCGTGCGCGCGTCGGCGTCGTTGGGGATCTGCTGCCGGAGCGTCTGGATTAATCGGAGAGCGAGTGGAGCAGAGAAGAAGACGAGCAAGCCCCAGGGGCTGAGCACCTTCAGAGCAATCAACGCAATGATCGCCAGATAGGCCAGCACGATCAGCCCTTGATAGAGAAGCAGCGTCTTGCTCTGGCCCAGCAGCGTCCCCAAAGTTTTGATCCCCACGCTGCCGTCGTAGTCAATGTCTCGCAGATTATTCGCGAGCAAGACGAGCGCCACTAACAGCCCAAACGGCAGCGAGATGAGCACCGCGTTGGGACTGAGAGAGCTGGTCTGCACAAAGTACGTCCCACCAATCATCAGCGGGCCCCACATCGTGAAGACCGAAAGCTCTCCCAAAGCGATATATTTGTATTTGATCGGGCCGGCAGTGTAGAAGAAGCTCGCTATCGCCCCGACGACGATGAACCAGAGCAGCCCAAGTCCCGTGACCGAGACGAGATACAGCCCGATGAGCGCGGCGATTCCATAGAGTCCCACGCTGACGCCAAGCACGGCACGGGGGGAGATCAGCCCCTGCACCAACGGGTGCGGACGATAGAGCGTCGTGGGCGCACTGGGGCGGTCAACGCCGCTTTGATAGTCAAAATAATCGTTCATGAGATTGGTCGCGCCGTGGACGCAGACCGCGCCGATCAAGGTCAGCACGAAGAGCCAGACGTCAAACGCCCCATCGAGGGCTGCGATAGCTCCGCCGACCCCTACCGAGATCGCGGTCATCGTGAACGACCACGGCCGCGTTGCCAAGAACCAGATCTGGAGATTCATAGTCTTTATCTTATCTTTATCCGGCGACTGAAGTCGCCGGCTCAGCAGGTGGAAGCGTGCTCAAGCACGCTCGTAAGCCCCCTTCAGTGGGCTTCCATCTCCTGAGCCGGATGTTCAGCATCTGGCTTCCTTCTTCGCTTGCTCCAACACTTTCTTTAAGTCAATCTTGATGTCGAAGATCTGCAACTCGATCATGACCAATTCTTCAGAACCCGTGTTGACGAAGTCGTGCAGCTCGCCGTTGAGCACGCGCACGACCGAGCCGGGCTTGAGCGTGTGTTCGACGCCATCTAATCGGACGACTCCCGTCCCAGAGATCACATAAAAGAGCTGGGGATGGGGATGGCGATGGGCCGGAGAAGTCCCGCCCGGAGCCATCTTCACCAGCATCACCTGGGCGTGGGAGTTGGAGTCGGCGCGCGTCCACATGGGCTTCTGCCAAATCGTCGGGGAGATCCCCTTCTCCCACGGTGCGTCGGCCAACTGCAAGATCTGTGCGTACTCGGCCATAAGACCCTCCTTATAGGCCCTCACTTCGCCCATCTCCCATAAGGGCAGGTTTGGAACCTGCCCCTACACGAGGGCCGGGGGTGAGGACCCCATTGCTCTATGATATAATCTGTGCGCAAGGGCTGTCAATCTATGCACTACAGCGACCATCAGAAGAGGCGTCCTATGGCCGTTCCCAGAAAGCGTGCCGTGCAGCGATCTGGGTTTCGGCGCTGGGGCATCATCGCCGCCATGGTTGTCACGGCGGTGGGACTGGGAGCCTGGGCTGTCTACAGCATCTATTTTACTAAGCCCGGTGTCGCTATTCCCATCCAGCAGCCCAGCGACTATGAGCTGCGCCTCGGCGAGACCGTCCAGTACAACTCGATTCCGCCGACGTCAGGCCCCTATGCGGGCGCGACCACCGACTGGGGGATCCATGACCGACCCATCCCCAACGAGCTCCAAGTCCACATGCTCCGGCTTGGGGGAGTCCTGGTGCAGTATCGTCCGACAGAGAGTCCGGCGCTCGACGACCCGGTCGCCGAGGGCCTCAAACGACTGATCGGGCGGTTGCGCACTGAACATCTTGAAAAATACTGCAAAGTGATCGTGGCTCCCTATCCGGCGCTGCCGAAGAAGATCGCGCTGACGGCCTGGGGCCGGCTTGACGCGTTTGACGCCGAAGGGATCACGCCGGAGATCGAGCGCCGCATCGTGCGCTTCTTAGACAGACTGATTGACGCCTACAATCCGGAGCACGCTGGGTGCCCATGACAGCTTGTCAGTTCAAAGTTCCAAGTTCGGAGTTGAGGAAAGAGAGAGAGATGCTGCGCGACCTCGTGCGGGAGAAGCTCCACGAAGCGATGCAAAAGCTCTACGGGCTTACAGAGCCGATAGCAGTCACGGTGCCGGAGAAGCCCGAGTTCGGCGATCTCTCCAGCACGGTCGCGTTTGCTCTGAAACCCAAGCTCAAGAGAGCGCCGCGCCAGATCGCCGAAGAGATCGTCTCGCATCTTGATAAGAGTCCGTTCCAAAAAGTAGAGGTCGTCGGGCCGGGGTTTATCAATTTCTTTCTCCAGCCGGAGACCGTCCAACACGCGCTGCGGGAGATCTTAGAGCAAGAATATGATTATGGGAAATTGGAGATTGGGCGGGGCCAGCGTGCTCAGGTCGAGTTCGTCAGTGCCAATCCCACAGGGCCCTTGACGATTGGGCACTGTCGCCAAGCCGTTCTCGGCGATGTCATTTCCAGACTCCTAGAGAACGCCGGCTACGACGTGACGCGAGAGTATTACTACAACGACGCCGGAAGACAGATGAAGCTCTTGGGCGAGTCTGTGAGAGCACGCTACTTAGAACTCTTGGGCCAGCCGGTGCCGTTCCCAGCAGAGGGCTATCACGGGGAATATATCTGTGAGATCGCGCGCAAGATTCAGCAGCAATATGGCCCTAGCTGGCTAGATGCGAGCGTGGAGCAGTTCAAAGAATTCGCCGAAGCTGATCTGTTCGCGGAGATCAGGCGCACGCTCAGTCGGCTCTTTCGGATGCCCTCAGATCACGTCTTTGACATCTATTACAACGAAACATGGTTGTATGCCCCTGACACTCAGAATGCTCTAGCTTCGGTGACCAACGCTCGGATCTTACAGTGGCTGCGGGAGCTGGGCTTCGCTTACGAGAAGGACGGCGCGATCTGGTTCAAGGCCACCGCCCTGGGACGCCCGCAAGACAGGGTGCTGGTACGCAGTCACACCGGCGAGCCGACTTACAGACTTCCCGACATGGCCTATCACGCCAACAAGCTCTTGCGCGGGTTCGATCTCATCGTAGACATCTTCGGCGCCGATCATCAAGACACCTACCAAGACGTGCTCGCGGCCGTACGGGCGCTTTGGGAGGGCGGCAAACTCCCCAAAGAATGCAACCCCAACAAGATTCACGTGCTCATTCACCAATGGGTCAATCTCTTGCGCGGCGGGCAGCCCGTCAAGATGTCCAAGCGCATGGCCACCTTCGTCACCATAGATGAATTGATTGACGAGATCAAGAGCACGGTCGAGCTGGATCCCGCGCTCGACAGCGAGCAGACCCGCGAAGACTTCTCGGTCAACGTCGTGAGATATTTTCTTCTCATGCGCAGCGCCGACTCCCACGTCAACTTCGATCTCGATCTAGCCAAAAAACAGTCCAAAGACAACCCCGTCTATTACGTGATGTACGCCTACACGCGCATTAGAAGTATATTTGACAAGTCTATGAAGTCTATAGAGTCTCTAGAGTCTCTGGAGTCGTTAGGCGCTCAAGAGGAGTTGGCATTGATTAAGAAGCTCGACGAGTTTCCCCAGGTCGTGCGTGACGCGACGGAGCACTTAGCGCCGCACTTCATCGCTGTCTATGTGCACGAATTGGCGGGAATCTTTCACGACTTCTACGAGAAGCATCGCGTGCTGGACGAGACCAACGCGGAATTGACCCAAGCCAGACTGGCGCTCTGCTATGCAGTGCAGATTGTGCTGGAGCGAGCGTTCGCTCTCTTGGGGCTGAAGGCCCCGGAGAGGATGTGAGGACTCTATAGACTCTATGGACTCTTAGACTCTATAGACAAACCAACTATGAGCTGGTTTCAACGACTCAAGGACGGGCTCAAGAAGACCAAAGAGCAGCTGGTGGGGCAGCTCGCGCAAGTCTTGCAGCCGGGGCGGCGTCTGGACGACGCGTTGCTCACTGAGCTTGAGGAGATCCTCATCACTGCTGATGTCGGTGTAGATGCGACGACGGAGATCGTGCAGGCGCTCAAGGCTCGCGCTGCCGCCCGCGGCGTGCAAGACTCTTCCGCAGTGATGGAGCTGCTCAAAGAGATCCTCAAAGAGCGTCTGCGTCCCGCTGAAGGCGCGCTCCATCTCAGAACCGACGGTCAGCCCACGGTCTTCTTAATACTAGGGGTGAACGGCTCCGGCAAGACGACGACGATTGCCAAGCTCGCTCAGCACCTGAAAGACGACTTCGGCAAGCGAAAGATTATCTTTGCCGCAGGGGATACATTTCGCGCTGCTGCCATTGAGCAATTGGGGATTTGGGCGGAGCGCGTGGGGGCGCAGCTTGTTCACCACAAGGCCGGCAGCGATCCATCGGCCGTAGCGTTTGAGGCCGTCGAGCGCGCGCTGCGCGAACACGCCGACGCGCTCTTCATTGACACCGCAGGACGGCTGCACACCAAGCACAACTTGATGGAAGAACTCAAAAAGATCAACAGAGTCGTGGAGAAGCGTCTGGGACGCGCTATTGACGAGCGTTTATTGGTCTTAGACGGCACAACGGGGCAGAACGCGATTGCCCAAGCAAAGCTCTTCCACGAAGCTATAAGCGTGACGGGGATCGTCGTGACGAAATTAGATGGCACGGCCAAGGGCGGCGCGATTATTCAGATTGCGAGCGCGTTGAAGCTGCCCATCAAGCTGATCGGGGTCGGCGAGCGCGCCGACGACTTGCGGGAGTTCAAAGCCGACGAGTTCGTCGAGGCGTTGTTGTAAGTATTGGCAAGCTTGACTAAGTAATGTATAATGCGATGTATGATCCGCAAGCAAGTCTACTTAGAGCACCAACAAGAGAAGCGCCTGAAACAGCTCTCCAAGAAGTTTGGTCGAAGCGAGGCCGAGCTGATCCGGCAGGCCATTGACCAAGCGCTGGCTACCGATGCGACGCTCTTTGTGAGAGACCTAGAGTCCTGGGAGCGTGAGAAGGTCTTCATTCGTAGATTAATGGCTCAAAAACCTGTGCATCGCAGGAGCCAACGCTGGACGCGGGAAGATCTGTACGAGAAAGAGTGCTGAGATGGCAACCAAGCCGTCTTTTCTTATAGATACGAATGTGCTGGCGTATGCGTATGACCGGTCGGAACCGGCGAAGCAAGCTCAAGCCCTGGCCCTGCTCGATCGAGTGGTGAGCGTGAGTGCACTCAGCACGCAAATCCTTGGCGAGTTTTTTATAGTGCTAACACGCAAGCTCCCTAAGCCGTTCCCCCCTAAGATCGCCAAAGAGCGCGTGGAGAGCTATCTGCGTGCTTGGCCCGTCCTGCCCATGACCCCTCTGATCGTGCACGAGGCAATGCGCGGCGTCATAGAGCACGGCTTCAGCTATTGGGATGCACAGGTCTGGGCTACAGCGCGGCTTAATCAAATCCCCATCGTGCTCAGCGAAGATTTCTCGCATGGGCGCTTTGTGGAAGGAGTGCGCTTTCTCAATCCTTTTGCTCCAGGAGTTGAGCTTCCGGTATGAAAGTCCTCACCGGCGTGCAGATGGCCGAGTTGGATCGCCAAGCCATCGAAGGGCTGGGCATTCCCAGCTTAGTGCTGATGGAGAGCGCCGGGCGCGTCGTCGTCGAGGAGCTGCGCGCGCGCTTTCCCGATATCGCCCAGAAGAAGATCGTCATCGTGATCGGCAAGGGCAACAACGGCGGCGACGGCTTGGTCGTCGCGCGAAGGCTGCTCGATCTGGGCGCTTCTGTACACGTGCACGCCCTGTGCAGCCCTAAAGAGTTCTCAGCAGAGACACGCCAGCAAGCCGACATCCTGAGCAAGCTGGGCTTCACGATTCAGTGCTATATGAAATCCAAGGAGATGCCCAAACTCGCTCAGGCCATCGCCAACGCTGATATTGTGATAGACGGGATCTTTGGCACGGGGTTTCGCGGCGCAGCCCGCGAGCTCCCCGCTGAAGCGATTGAGCTTATAAACTTAAGCTCGGCGTTCGTCTGTGCGATAGACATCCCGTCGGGGGTCGAGGCCGACACGGGGCATGTGCTCGGCCCAGCGGTCTGCGCTGACTTAACTGTGACGTTCGAACTGCCCAAGCTGGGACTCTTGCTCTACCCCGGACGCCAGTACGTCGGCGAGCTGGCAGTCCGGCCCATTGGGTATCCCCGCGTGCTGCTAGACCAGTATGCCAGCATGATGACGTGGGTAGATGCTGACTGGGTGCGGGAGCATCTGCCCCAGCGCGAGCCGTATAGCCACAAGGGCGACTACGGCAAAGTGCTCGTCGTCGCCGGCTCGCGGGGCTACACGGGCGCAGCGGCATTGACGGCCGAAGCGGCCCTGCGCGCCGGTGCGGGTTTAGTTTATTTAGCTGTCCCTGAAAGTCTCTTGCCCGCGATGGAGACAAAACTGACAGAAGTGATCAAGCTAGGATTGCCCGAGGTAGACGGTGCTCTCGCGTCTGCGGCGCTCCCTCGCATCTTCGAGATGCTGGAAGACAAAGATATATTAGTGGTGGGGCCGGGGCTGGGCCGACACCCGCAGACCGTCAAGACAGTGCAACAGCTTGTCGCACAAGCCAGCAAGCCGTTGGTGCTCGACGCCGACGGGCTGAACGCTCTGGGAGCCGAAGCCAAGAAGCTGCTCGCCAAACGCCCTGCCCCAACCGTGCTCACGCCCCATCCGGGAGAGCTTTCACGCTTGATCGCTAAGAGCGTCATCGAGATCGAGTCAGATCGGGTGGGCGTCGCCCGAGAGACAGCGAAACAGTTTCACAGCGTGCTGGTGCTCAAGGGCGTCCCCACGGTGACGGCGACCCCCGACGGCGAAGTCTTTCTGAATTCGACGGGCAATTCGGGCTTAGCCAGTGGCGGCTCGGGCGACGTGCTGACGGGCTGTCTGGGCGGCTTACTGGCACAGGGGCTTGACAGCATGACAGCGAGCGTCTGTGCCGTCTACCTGCACGGGCGGGCCGCCGATCTGATGAAGCCTGAGCTGGGCGAGCGCGGCATGATCGCCTCGGACGTGCTGCGCGCGCTGCCTGTGGCCTTGCGAGAATTTGAGTAAACCATGCTTGTAGATAGCCACGCCCATCTGGACAGCTCTCAGTTTGACGCTGATCGTGAGCACGTCATCCGGCGCGCTCTGGAAGCTAACGTCAGAATTATCTCTATTGCGACGGAGATTCAATCGAGTTGGAAGACGCTGGAGATCGCGCGCAAGTACGAGCTGCGCTGCACTGTGGGGATTCATCCCCATCAAGCCGAGCAGTTCTCCGGAGACGAGACGCTGGCACAACTACGCGCGCTCTGCGCTGCCCCCGAAGTCGTCGCTGTGGGCGAGATCGGCTTGGACTACTTCAAAGAGTATGCGCCGCGTGCAAGCCAACAACGAGCATTTCGGGCGCAGCTCACCCTCGCGCAAGAGCTGAATAAGCCCGTCGTGATCCATCTGCGCGATGCCGCCGAAGATCTTTTACAAATTCTCAGCGAGCATCGCAACATGCGGGGGGTCATTCACAGTTTCACTGGGGATTGGGCGCTGGCGCAGAAGCTGCTCGCTCTGGGATTCTATCTCTCCGTCAACGGGATCGTGACGTTTGAAAAGGCTCAAGTCCTGCGCGAGGCCGTCGCTCAGATTCCCTTGGAGAGACTTCTGGTCGAGACGGACTCTCCGTATCTGGCACCGGTGCCGATGCGCGGCAGGCGCAACGAGCCGAGCTTCGTGCGCTACGTCGCCCAGGCGGTCGCGCAGATCAGACGAGTCTCGGTTGACGAGGTCGCCGAGGCGACAACCCGGAACGCACAAGCGCTCTTTGGCTTTTGACGGTAGGCGTTTGTGAGACTATAATCGCTGAGGTGAGAATTTTGAATCACGGAGTTCACGGAATGCACCACGGGAAGCACGGAAAATGCACGGAAAATGGCTCGTATGTTTCAGTGAGTTCTGTGTGAGTCCTCCGTGCTTTCCGTGATTCAAACACTTATGCTCCTCGGCTGTCACTTATCTATCTCCGGCGGGCTGGAGCAGACGGTCGCCCGCGCCCAAGAGCTACAGATCAACGCGCTGCAGATATTTTCGCACAACGCGCGCTCGTGGAAGATGGGCGCGCTTAAGCCTGACGAAGCGAAAAAGTTCATCGAGCAGCGCCAGCGCGCGCGCATCGAGTACGCCGTCATCCATACGATTTATTTAATTAATCTGGCATCACCCGATCCCAAGAACTTTCGGCTCTCGGTGCAAGCCCTCAAAGACGAACTCCAGCGCGCCGGAGAACTCCACATCCCCCACGTCAACACCCACATCGGGGCCCACTTGGGCCAAGGCGTCGAGCAGGGCTTAGAACGCATCGTCGAGGCGATAGATACAGTCTTGGCCAGCCCCCAAGCTCAAAACGCCCCCGACGTCAAGATCTTATTAGAGAACTCTGCGGGCGAGGGCACCGAACTGGGGGCGACCTTTGCCGAGCTGGGCTTTGTGCTCCGGCATATCAAACAGAGGGAGCGAGTCGGAGTCTGCGTAGATACGTGTCATGCGTTTGCTGCCGGCTATGACATCACCACGCCTAGGGGCTTAGAGAAGACGCTCGCCGAGCTTGACCGAGAAGTCGGGCTGGAGCGCCTCGCACTCATTCACGTGAACGACTCCAAGTTCCCCCTGGGATCACGACGAGATCGTCACGAGCACATCGGACAGGGACAGATCGGAATCGAGGGCTTTCGCCTGATCGTCAATCATAAAGATCTGCGCGAGAAGCCGTTTATCTTAGAGACCCCCAAGGACGACGAGCAGTCTGACCCCAAGAACTTGGCAGCCATCCGCGCTTTGCGGTATGATAGCTGATATGAAATTCTTTCTCGACACCGCCAACGTCAAGGAGATCGCCCAAGCCCACGAGATGGGCGTCCTCGACGGTGTGACCACCAATCCCACGCTCTTATCTAAAGAAGGGCGCGACCCCGTCCAAGTCCTGAAAGAGATTTGCGCCATCGTGGACGGCCCCGTCAACGCCGAAGTGATCAGCACCGACTGCGAAGGGATGCTGCGCGAAGCCCGCCGCTGGGCCGAACTCGACGAGAAGATTGTAGTAAAAATCCCCATGACCCGCGAGGGCATGAAGGCCGTCCGAAAACTCTCTGAAGAAGATATTCCCACGAACGTCACGCTCGTCTTCTCGCCAACTCAGGCGCTCATCGCGGCCAAAGCTGGGGCCGACTACGTCAGCCCGTTCGTGGGGCGGCTCGACGACCGCAGCGAAGACGGCATGGATCTCGTCTCGAAGATCATTCAAATCTTTGACAATTACGGATTTGAGACCGAGGTGATCGTCGCCAGCATTCGCCATCCGATGCACGTGGTCGAGGCCGCGTTGATGGGTGCAGATATCGCGACCATGCCCTACGCTGTTTTTGAGAAACTCTTTGAGCATCCCTTGACAGATTTGGGGTTGCAGCAGTTTCTCGCTGATTGGGGGAAGCTGAAGCGATGAGCGCCAAGACCCTTCCTCCGTCTTTAGATCAAGAGCGCCTTCGCTATGGGAACGCCCTGGCGCGTGTCGTAGCGGCCCTGCCCCGGGCGTTCACCCAGATACCAGAAGTCGAGCGCGCCTGGCTCTTCGGCTCGTATCTGCACGGGCGACGCGATCTGCGCACCGATCTTGACTTGATCGTCGTTATGCGCTCCGAGCACGATGTAGTCAGGCGCACGGCGTGGCTCTATGGGCGCTTGGCCGCGCTGCTTGATCTGAACGTAGATATGGACATCATCGCGTACACGCCGGAAGAATTCGCACAGATGCGCGAGCGCGGATTCCTCAAGCACGCCCTCTCGTGCGGGCAGATGATCTATGAGAGAGCCGACTGAAGAGGGGCGCCGCTGGCTAGAACAAGCTGAAGAAGATTTGAAATGGACGCTCCATCTTGCGCGTGAGGGGGCGTATCATCTGGCGTGCTTTCTTGCCCAGCAAGTCGCCGAGAAGGCCCTGAAGGCGTTTCTCTACGCCCGAGGGCGTGAGATCGTGCTGGGGCATTCGGTCGAACGCCTATGTCGCGAGGCCGCCCAGTACGATGCTGCGTTCGCGACCCATGCCCAGCGCTGGGCCCTTCTAGACGGCTACTACGTGCCGACGCGCTATCCCAATAGCCTGCCGGGGAGCATTCCCGCGAGAGTCTACACCAAAGAAGCCGCCGAAGAGGCGACGCGGCTGGCCGAAGAGGTCGTCTCTGTGGTGCGCGCGCGGCTGAAGGGAGAGGGCCGATGAACTCCAAGACCCCTGCCCACGAGGGAAGCCAAGAAGTTAGATGGCTAGAGACCCGCAACGCCTTCGGCGAGGCGCTTTTAGAATTAGCCGCAAAAGATAAAGAGATCGTCGCGCTCACGGCAGACTTGCCCGGCTCGACCCGCTTGAGCTGGTTCAAAGAGAAATTCCCCGAAAGATTCTTTGACTTCGGCGTCGCCGAAGCCAATATGATGAGCGCCGCAGCGGGCTTGGCGCTGTCGGGCAAGAAGCCCTTCGTCTCGACATTTGCGATCTTCGTCGAGAAAGCGTTCGAACAGATTCGTCAGACGATTGCGTACAACAATCTGCCCGTCAAAATTATCGCGACGCACGGGGGCGTCACCGTGGGAGAGGACGGCGCGTCGCACCAGACCGTCGAAGATATCGCCGTCATGAGAGCCTTGCCCCACATGACCGTCATCGTCCCCGCTGATTACTATGAGACGAAGAAAGCTATCTATGCGATCTATGAGCACGCTGGGCCGGTCTACGTGCGCTTAGCACGGGCAGCGTTTCCCGTGGTCTTCGACGAATCTGTGTCGTTCGAGATCGGGAGGGCGCACGTCGTGCGCCCCGGGCGCGACGTCACGATCTTCGCCTGCGGGCTGATGCTCTATTACAGTCGGCAGGCGGCGCAGCTTCTGGAGCGGGAGGGGATCTCGGCACAGGTCGTCAACGTCTCGACGATCAAGCCGTTGGATCAGAGAGTCATTGACTACGCCAAGGCGACGGGCTGTGCCGTCAGCGCCGAAGAGCATTCGGTCATTGGGGGCTTGGGTGGGGCGTTAGCAGAGATTTTATCCGAGCACGCCATCCCGCTGGTACGCGTGGGGATCTTAGATAAGTTCGGGCAGTCAGGCAAGCCCGAGCAGCTACTAGCGCACTACGGCCTGACGGCGGAGAAGATCGCAGAAGCAGCGCGGCGGGTGTGGGAACTTGCGCACCTCAGTGCCTGACTTCTGTCAGGCGCGTGTAGCGCCGGTCACGCCCCCTCTCGCCAATATAATGGGCACAACAATCCCCAACACACCGAGATCATAGTACGGTGGGGACGGATGTCCTTTGGAATGTTCAGACAATAGAGTAGACTACAGGCCAAAGAGATGGGAGCGATGGGGAGACAACAAGACGCACGTCAGCGCGGGCAGAAGCCCCTGCTTGACAGCGAGGCGTGATTATGCTAGGATATTACCAAGTTTGTACAGGGAGGGAGCAACGTGGAGCAGAGCCGAGCGTCCAGCTCGGACGGGAAGAAGGGCGGCCTTCCAGGGCCACTCCACCACTGAGAACAGTGACGTGCGATTTGACAAACGGGAGAGTGGGTGTTACAATGTCGGCAAATTCACACCTTGGGAGTCTGTCTGATGCTTTCACGCAGCACGACCAAACCCAGGGCAAGCGTTTTGATTATTCTGATCGGGAGGTGGTCGCAACTACGAGAGCACGGATCGTCGTGGCGGACGCTCGCGGGAGCGTCTCCTGTCCTGAGCCTGTCGGCACTAGTTTAGACCCCAAATAAAGGAGGTACGCAAGTGAGAAAGAGCAAAGTGCAGGTGGCGAGCCTGATCGCCGTGATCGCGTTTCTTGCGGGGATCACGGCCATGGCTCCAGCAGCACTGGCCAGCAAGGGCCAGGTACTTCTGACGGACATCAACGGGACGCCCAAGCAATATTGGCGCGTGGGCGAGACCGCGTTCATCACGGTCGTTGACCCCGATGAGAACCGCGACTCCGACGAGGTCGAGTTTCTCCAGGGGAGTCTGCAGACGCAGTTAGGGGACGACGTCCCCGTGGTGCAGTTGTGCGCTGGGCCCTGTCCGGACTATCCGGGGATGCAGACCGGGGACTTCGTCAGCAGCTTGGACGGGTTAGTCTTGCAGGAGACCGGTGTCAATACGGGCACCTTCCGCAGCCAAACCGGCATCTTGATCACGAAAGCGCTGATCGGCCAGCCGGTCAACACCGGCGATCTCCAGCTGCAAGTCTTCGATACCGATACGCTCTTTGTGCGCTATCAAGACCCGACCAATCCCAACGACATCAGCATCTATCTTGGTAAGATTTATACCGGCACCGCGCCGGGCACCCGCGCTCGCGCTATCATCTCTATTACTGATGCTGGTGGGAATCCGATCAGTCTGACGGACATCGGTGACACGATCTTCGTCACGGTCACTGACGCGGACGAGAACACCAGCCCCACCACCATCGAGTCGGTCAAGGCCACGCTCGTCAACGCCCGCACCAAGCAGACGCTGGAGCTGACGCTGGTCGAGACCGGCCCCGATACGGGCGTCTTCCGCAATGTTGATGGTATCGTTCTTGTAGACTTCAAGAATAGGGGGCGCACGCTGGGTGCCAGCGAGTTCGAGGCGCTCGATAAAGATACGATCTTAGCGTTCTATCAAGTTCCGGTGGGGGTTGTCCCCGTGGGCCCACCGCAGCCCGACACGCGCACCGACACCAGCCCAGAGAATCCGCTGGTCAGTTGTACGCGCGTCGTCCCGGTGCGGCTCGCCCCCGGTGCCGAGGGCACGATTAGAGTGACCTGCACGGCCAAGGTCGCGCTCCGGGCGCTCTTGGTCAGCGAGAAGCTCGATCCGTCCTTCACGCTCGTCAGCGGCGATCTGCGCGGCGCGGGCTTGAATTTGGAAGCGGGCCGCAGAGTCGAGCTGACCTATAGAATCCGCGCGGGCGCAGCTCCCGGTACGTTCTCCATCACCGGGGACATCACCCCGGCCACTGAGGTCGGCCCCCAGCCGACGATCTCCTTCCCGTCGGCTATTACCGTCGCGGCTTCTAGTAGCTCCAGCGCCTTCGCGGAGCTGAGAGTGACCACCGTCGAGTCACCCTTGGTCACCGTCAGCCGCGATGTGCCTGACACCGCAGCAGCAGACAAGGAGTTCACCGTCAAGGTGAAAGTGACAGCCAAGCAAGCCCTGCGCGCCCTGCTCATCAACGATACAGTGCCCGCAGGATGCTCGCTCGCCGGTGGCACGGTCAACCGCGCTGGGACTATTACCCCGCTCAATCCGGGACAGTCGTTTGAGCACCAGTATAAGCTCGTCTGCCCGCAGGGCTCGTTCACCATCACAGGGGTAGTCACGCCGGTGACGGGCGCGGGCGCGCAGGCCCCGGTCACCGTAACGTCGACATTTACTGTCGGTGCGGTGCCCGTGGCGATGCTGGGCATGGGCGATATCAATGACCCTCATGACTTCGCGGTCGCCCAAGTCAAAGTCGCGCATCGCAACCCCGCGCGCATCTCGTTCATTGACTCGACGGGCCGAGAGGTCACCGAGCTGCGCATCGGCGATGACGTCTTCGTCCAAGTCGAAGACCGCGATCAGAACGCCGACTCCGACCGAGTCGAGCGCGTCGTGGTCATGATCTTCGACGTCAACGGCGGCCAGGAGCTCGAAGTGCTGACTGAGACGGGCGTCAACACGGGTGTCTTCAGAAACACCGGCCCGCTCAAGATCGTCCCCAAGGCCGTGGCTTCGTGCCCCAACCCCGATGACCTAACCGTCTTCGGCATGGGCCCGGAGGTCGTCTTCACGCCGACGGTGGACGCGCAGAACGATGGGCAATTGGCGGTCGCCCGCGATGACGTCATCTACGCGACCTACTTCGACGATGATGTGGCGATCATCGAGACCATTGACGAGATCAAGCGCGCCCTCGATGCCTTCGACGTCATTGTTATTACAGCGACGATCAAGCCCTCAGCGTTTGATCAGTTTGATAAGAAGATCCGTTTCGTCAACGACGCCGGTCAGCCGATCTCCGAGTACAAAGTGGGTATGGACGTCTTCATCCGGTTAGAGGACCCCATCTCCAACTTCCGCTCCGATCTAGTGGAGCAAGTGCCGGTGATCGCGCTTGACCGCCACACGGGCGATCGGGAGTGCGTCACCCTGCAGGAGACCGGCCCCAATACCGGGATATTTATGAACCAGCAGGGGTTGCCGCTGCGCCGTGGTCTACCCAGCGATATCAGGCTCGGCGACGGCATCCTGCAGATGCAAGACAGAGACAATATCGAGGCGCACTTCCAAGCCGCCGATAACCCGCAGGACTACGCAGCGACGTCCATTGGGATCATCCCACTCTTCGAGCCGATAGAGATCAGGAAGCCCACGATCAAGTTCGAGCCGACGTCCATCGAGATCGGCAAGAGCTTCGTCATCGAAGTGACCGACGAGATGCGTCGGGGTGCGGGCACCCTGACCGATGCAGTGACGCTGACGCAGCTGCGCGGTGGCACGGTCGTCAAGACCCTCAAAGTCACGGTGAAGGAGACGGCGCAGGCGGGCGTCTTCCGCAGCGATCCCATCGCCACGGGCGAGCCCGGTAGCGGCGCCACCATCGAAGCCCAAGACGGCGATACCCTGAGGGCCGAGTACGCTGGCGCGGATCCCGCAACGGCATCGCTCTTCTCGGCCAAGTTCGAGGTGCGCGAGTTCAAGGCCTCGCCGATGCCAGCGACTACAAGAGTGACCTTCCAGGCCATCGGCACGGGCATCGAGCGCGTCTCGGTGCTGTCTCTTATACA
>JAOAIA010000028.1:14230-17576 GCA_026414955.1 Candidatus Bipolaricaulota bacterium | reverse complement strand
GGGGTAGTGGCAATGCAGAGGGTCTTCCACATCGCTTCCCCTCCCGCAACATGGGCGTTCTTACTCCGGGTTACGTTTTATTTTACTGAAAAGCTCAAGCACCCGCTCCTCGATCATATCTCGGACTCTTCGGTAAAACTCTAACCCCCGCCCGATAGGATCGGGAATCCCCCAGTCTTCACTCACTCCGTGAAAGTTCGCAGGACAGATATCATAGTCTAAGCAGCCCATCGCGATCACGTAATCGAACTCACCCAGATCAAACGACGCCACGCTCTTGGAAGACTGCTGTGAGATATCTATGCCCTTCTCGCGCATGACTTCGAGAGCGTCTCCGTGCACGTAGCCCGCCGGCTGCGTCCCTGCGCTGTGAATCTCTACGTCTAAGCCCATCTGCTGCGCATAATAGCGCGCGAAGCCCTCAGCCATCTGGCTGCGACACGAATTGCCCACGCAGACAAAGATAATTTTTTTACGCTTGGCGCTCATCGCGACTTCAGCCCCTTGATCGCTCTGCGAGCTTGGCGCAGGTGCTCTGGGAGAATGAACAGACGGTTCTCCGGCTCGATGAGATAGTACTCATGGGGCGCGTAGAGCTTTCCCGTGGTGACGTCTACACAGTACTTGTCCGGCCCCGCTCGTTTCCCCAGCGCCGTGTCCACGCAGAAGCGATACTCGTAGCCCAGCAGCAGCGTCTTGTCCTTCCAGAAGCCCTTCTGGTGCGTGCGGGCTTGGCGCACTGCTTGTTGGATCCTTGCCCAATCGTCGGGCTTGGGCAGATTGGGGTAGATAATGTAATTGACGGCCCAGCCCTCTTGCATCAGGAGTAGGTTGAGCGTCACGCGCTTGGCGGGGTTTTTCTCCTCGGGCGCGACATAAGCGAGTACTCGCCGGTATTGATCGAAGAGTTGCTCGCCCACGGTGAGCGCGAGATTTCGGTAGCGGATCCGGCCTCCGACGCGATGGCGCAGGTGCTTTTCGGCGAGTTCTGCCAGGGCCGTGCGGGCGCGCTCGCCCCAGGAGAGCTGGCGCGTCCCGGCGCGCTCGGCGAGCTTGGGAGCCAGATACTCTCGGAACTCCTTGGTCTTGAAGGCGCGCCCATGAGTCTCGAGAAGATGGTGGAGCTTGCTGTCGAAGACGCTGGGCTTCTGCGTGCCCGGATAGTGTATCTCCGGGGCGTCAATGCCCAGGAGCCGGATCGTCACTTGGACGGTCGGGGTGTCGCCGTCGGCAGCGCTCACCCAGCGGGCTGTGCCCGCGTGCTCACGTTGGGACTCGTATCGGACTGCGAGTGCCATCGCCTACCCCTCCGTGGACTTCTTCCGCTCCTTGCGCCCCGTGACCATATAGATCGTGCGCTCGGAGATATTGACAGCATGGTCGGCGACGCGCTCCAAGTCTCGGATAGACCACAAGACGGGGATGACGTCGTCCACAAACTCCTTCGCTTCTTGAGGGGAGTGCGCCTGGCGTGCCAGCTCCAAGAGCTTGGCCAAGACCTTGCGCCGCAAGTTCCAGCATTGCTCGTCCATCTGCTCGTCACGCTGGATGATCTCGCGAGCACGGGTGGTATCCCTGGTGACAAAAGCGTCTACGGCGTCGCGCAGCATCTCCCGCGCAAACTCTCCCAACCCTGTCAGTTCGTCTTTGGGCACGAGCACGAAGACCCCCACGTCCATGCCGTATTGCCCGACGTTGACGGCCAAGTCCGCGGCGCGCTCCAAGTCCGTGATGATCTTAAAGACGCTGGTGATGAGCCGCAGGTCAACGGCAACGGGCTGCTGGAGAGCGAGCAAGTCCATGCACTCTTTTTCGATAGCGAGATTGAGTTCGTCCACTTGGTCGTCCCAGGCATCGAGGCTCTCCGCCAAGGCGTGGTCGTGCTCGCGCAGGGCTTTCAAGCCCAGATCGATCCCCTCTATGACTTTCTCTCCCATCTCACGCACTGACAGCGTGAGACGCTCCAACTGTTGCTTGTAGCTTTCGCGCACCATACTTGAGAGCTATTTTACCCAAATTTGCCCGTGATGTAATCCTCGGTCTCTTTCTTGTCGGGGTTCTCGAAGATCTTTTTGGTCGGCCCGTACTCGATCAAGCGCCCCAGATACAAAAACGCCGTGAAGTCCGAGACCCGAGCAGCTTGCTGCATATTATGGGTGACGATCACGACCGTGTAGTCTTTCTTCAGCTCCAGCATTAAGTCTTCGATCTTCGCTGTCGCAATGGGATCGAGAGCTGAGCAGGGCTCGTCCATCAAGATCACTTCCGGCTCAATCGCCAAAGAACGTGCGATGCAGAGTCTCTGTTGTTGGCCCCCGGAGAGGTCATAGCCGCTCTTCTTGTGCAGATAGTCTTTGACTTCGTCCCAGAGCGCCGCCTGGCGCAAGGCGCGCTCGACGAGATCGTCCAAGTTCCCTTTGAACCCGTTGATGCGCAGCCCGAATGCCACGTTCTCGTAGATGGACTTGGGAAAGGGATTGGGCTTCTGGAAGACCATTCCGATGCGCCTGCGGACTTCAACGGGGTCGACATCGGGGTCATAGATGTTCTTGCTGTGATAGAGGATCTCGCCGGTGATGCGCACGCCGGGGACGAGATCGTTCATGCGATTGAAACAGCGAATGAGCGTGCTCTTGCCGCAGCCCGACGGCCCAATAATAGCCGTGATCTTGTGCTTGGGGATATCGAGCGTAATCGAGTCTAACGCTTGCTGTTTGCCGTACCAGAGACTGAGGGCGCGCGTCTGCAAGATCGGTTCCCCTGGAGGAGTGAGGTCGTCGTGGGAGAATCGGGCTTCAGCGCGGCGCTGGATGACGGTCGTCCGCTCCATGAACTACCACCTCCTCTGGAATTTGATGCGCAAGAAGATCGCCAAGCCGTTCATCGCCAAGAGAATCACCAAGAGCACGACGATCGCCGCGGCGGCGATATTAGCGAAGCCGTCTTTGGCTTCGCCGATCCACGTGAAGATCTGAATCGGGATAACCGTGAAATAGCTCCACAGGCCGGGGATGAACGTCAAGTACTGAAATGCGCCCAACAAGATGAGCAGGGCTGCCTCGCCCATCGCGCGCGAGAGCGCGATGATCAGGCCCGTCAGGATGCCGGGCAGGGCATAGGGCAAGACGTGAGAGCGCACGACCTGCCAGCGCGTCGCGCCCACGGCGTAGGCCGCGTGACGGATCGAGTCGGGGATCGTGCGCAGGGCCTCGCGCGCTGCGATGATCATCATGGGCAGGACAAGCAATGTCATCGTGAGCGCGCCGGCGATGAGCACCCGGTCCATCTTGAGCGACCGGGCCAAGATCTCCAGTCCAATGATCCCGTAGATCACCGAGGGGACGCC
>JAOAIA010000028.1:0-14130 GCA_026414955.1 Candidatus Bipolaricaulota bacterium | reverse complement strand
GCGAGGTTGGCAATCAAGAGCTGGATGAGATCGGTGAGCCAATTCTTGCTGGCGTATTCTTCGAGATATAAGGCCGCGCCCACCGCCAAGGGCAGGGCGAAGAGCGCCGTCAACCCGACAAGATAGAACGAGCCCGCGATGGCACTAGCCAGTCCGGCCTTCTCAGGGGAATTGGAGTCATAGCTCGTAAGAAAGTCCCAGATCGCGTGCCACCAACTGCGCGTGATGGGGATTTGAGCGGTCTGCTCGGCCTCTAGAGCGACTTTCAAAAGCTCCCCGGCGCGCTCGACCTCGACTATAAACGGTTCAGGCCGCGGCTTCTGGTGCGCCGCGACGATGAGCGCCTCCCACGCCTGGCGCGTCCCCGTCACGGGGATATTCTCAACTCGGACTATCTGATCGCCGGGGCGCAACCCTGCCTGCCATCCCAAGCTCTCTTCGGGCAAGTAGTCTATGACGATGCGCAGCGCGCCCGTGGAGGGATCGGCTTGCGGCATCAGCTCCCCGAAGATCCTCGTGCGATCCCGCGAGATCCAGCCCACCGGAACGGCATCGTGAGGCCAGCGGGCGACGACCTCCCAGACCTCGGCGGAGCGCGAGACCGGCTCTGAACCGACACGGGTGATCACGTCGAATTCTTCGATGCCAGCGCGGGCGGCGGCGCTGTCGGGAATGAAATCCGTGACGATGACATAGGGAATATTGCGCGCATCCCACTGGACGACCATGGTAGAGAGCACCAGGCCCGCCTGCGCGGTGGCCCGCATGGCCATCATCGGGCGCGCGCTCACGAGGATATAGACGAAGAGAGCAACGAGAAGGGCAAAGCTGATGAGGATCGTGCTGAAGGTCAACGAGCCAAAGAGGGTGCTCTTGGTCTTACGCCATGCGAGCAAGCGCCGATCGCGCTGGAGCGTCTGCGTGGTCATTCGTATTGCTCCCGGAAGCGTCGTACGATCCAATAGCTCAGAAGATTCAAGAGAAACGTGATCACAAACAGCAGCGCGCCGATGGCGAAGATCGTGGCCCAGATGAACGCGCCCGCTTCGGCATCCCCGGTAGCAACGTTGACGATGTGCACCGTCAGGGTCTGGAGGGGCCGGAGGAGATCGGGAGGCCAGGTCGGCACGCGTCCCGCTGCGATTGCCACGATCATCGTCTCGCCGATGGCCCGTGACATCGCCAAGATGAACGCCGCCGCGATCCCCGAAATAGCCGCGGGCAAGATCACGAGGCGGATCGTCTCGAACTTGGTGGCGCCCAAAGCATAGGCCCCCTCCCGCAACGCCCGGGGTACCGCGTAGATCACGTCCTCACTCAGCGAGGAGACCAAGGGGATGATCGCAATCCCCAGCACCAGTCCGGCGCTGAGCGCGTTCCAGAACTGGATATCGGGAAGCACCGTGCTCAGCAGAGGGGTGACAAAGAGCAACGCGAAATACCCGTAGACGACCGTGGGGATGCCCGCTAAAATTTCTAAGATGGGCTTGGCGATCCGACGCACGCGCTCGGACGCAAATTCACTGAGATAGATCGCGCTGAGCAATCCGATGGGCACCGCAATTAGGAGCGCGATCCCGGTGATGATGAGCGTGCCCACGATCAAGGGCAAGGCCCCATAGGAGGGGCGGGCGACGTCCAACGGGGCCCAGCGTATGCCGCTCAAGAACTCCCACACCGAGACCTTGGTGAAGAAGATCCCTGAACCCGATAGAAATATCCAGATGGTGACCACGGTGACGATGATCGCTAAAGAGGCGCAGAGGAAGAATATCCCCTGGATGAGCCGCTCCTTGAGATACCGTCCCGGTGGAGCTTGGAGTGAAGGCTGGGTCGCTGATGATCGCATGACTCACATCGCTCTATATAGTTTTTCTGTAAAAATTATAGCGCATGGGCGAGAGGCGGTCAAACGGTGAAGGGAGGGGGGCCGAGCCTCCCAGGGTCGGGGTGCCCCTGGGAGACTCGGCATTCGGGGTTGGCTCAGGATCACTTGCAGTGTTGGCCGTACTTGTTGCGGATCTCCTGGAGGGAGAGCCCGGCATATTGGCCGCCAAAGGCCGACCCGGTGATGCGCTTGTTCCAGCAGGTGCGAGCCTCGTCGCGCACATCGCGCGGAACGGGCATATATCCCGCTTTGTTGAGCATGAAGTCCTGATTGCCCAAGCGCGCCTCATCCAGATAGAACCGGATGAACTCGTCCACCAGCGGGCGCTCGCCGCTCTTCTTGTTGACGTAGATGAAGAGCGGGCGGCTCAGCGGTTGATAAGTGAACCCTAAGATCGTATCGGTGGTGGGGAGGATCCCCTTGCACTCGCCGCCGCCGTTCTTGAGCGGTTGCTTCTTGTTGGCCTCGCGGCGCTTGTTGATCTCGGCAAGCACATCGGCTGGGGCGTTGATCAGGTCGCGGCGCGGATCAATCGCGACAGCCTGCACCAGCTGTGTATTGTGCACGAAGAAGTTATAGCCAAAGTACGTGAGGGCGAAGGGATTGGCCCCGGTCTGTTGAGCCAGAAGCTGATCCTCTTCGGTGCCGAAGTAGTCCTGGCGGCTATCGCCCTCCCGGCCGTTGACCACCGAGGTGAAGAAATCGAAGGTCCCCGAGGTGCTAGCGGCGCCGGAGAGCGTGATATCGGCGTTGGCCAGAGTGGTGCGCACTTGATTCCACTTCGTGATGAACTTTTCGGATTCTCTGGCCCACAGCAGCTCCAGCTCACCCACGGTCAAGCAGACGGGAGCGTTCCCGAAGATCTGAGTCTTGTTGCTGACAGCAACCGTGAGGCCGTCGAGGGCGACCAAGAGCTCAATAAATTCGAGGCCGTTCTTGGCTGCCGTCTCGATCTCGGACGCCCTGATGGCACGCGAGGCGTTACTGATGTCGGTCTCGGAAGCCAGGAAGCGCCGAAAACCGGCAGAAGTCCCGCTGACCCCCACGGTGACGTTGGCATCAGCGCGAACTTTCTTGAACTCTTCGGCCATCGCCTTCGTAATAGGGGCGACGGTGCTGGAGCCATCTGCTAAGATATTCTTGGAGTCCCTGGGAGCCCCCGGCTGAGCAAACGACGACAACACAACCGACCCGACGGCCAACAACGCGACGAACGCGGCGCGTCTCACAAGAGATGCGCGAAATTTCATAGTACTCCTCCTTTTAGTATAGTTTGGCTACGATCTATATAGATCGCGCCATAAGTATACACTAAGAAGGGGGCCTTGTCAAGTCGGGGGGAGGGGTCGCTGCGCCACGAGTATCTTACTAGGCAAGTGAGGCGACAGACAGCGCGATATTATTTTACTTTGCGCAGGGCAAAGCCGATCACGTCGAACGGCGTGCGTCCCGTATACTGAGGAGCTGTCTTGTTGGAGTAGTACAAGCTCATGACAAGCCCTTTCAGTCCTAGCTCGACCATGCGCAGCGTTGGCGTCCAGTGCCCGTGACAGAGCTTCAAAAACGCGCGCAGCAGCGGACTTGGCAGAAAAGAGAGCACTTTCAAAAGAGTTCTGAGATCATCGCGGTCTTTGGGATTCATAAAGCGCAGCAGATCGTCTATGAACGTGATGCAGCCTGTCTGGGAGAACGACGGAAATTCTGAATCTCCAGGAAGCATCAGATCGCCGATGCGCTCAAGCACCGCAAGCTCTCGTGGGCCAAGGAATTGAGACATGCTCTGGCATTATATGTCCCAAGGGGGAGCAGGTCAAGCTTGAGTAGTGCTGGGTGGGGTAGCTTCGATAAAACAACGGCTGGCGCTGAACACGGGGGCAATTATTTTGCCAACCACGGCGACCTGACTAACTACCCCTGGGCCGCCGGGGTTCAGGAAGTGAGCACTCAGCTTGCAGCAGTCAGCCCTCAGCTTTATTCATATCGCAGTGCCTCAACGGGATCGAGCCGCGCTGCTCGCGCCGCCGGATAGACCCCAAAGATCAACCCCACTGTCAGCGAGAACCCCAAGGCTAAGAAAATAGCATACGACGGGATGATCAGCGGCCATCGGCTGAACGACGCGATCAACGCTGCCACTCCTACACCCATAAGCAGCCCCATCACTCCCCCCAGCGTGCTCACAAACACTGACTCGGTCAGAAACTGCCAGAGAATGTCTCGGTGCTTCGCGCCCAGGGCCTTGCGAATCCCGATCTCCCGCGTGCGTTCTACGACCGAGACTAAGAGAATGTTCATAATCCCGATTCCCCCGACTAACAGCGCAATAGCTGCAATCCCGCCCAGGAGAAACGTCATAGTAATAGCGTTCTGATTGACCGTCTCGATGATGTCTTGCTGCGCCCGCACACGATAGTCTTCGGGATTAGAGATTCTGCGTGAGAGAATAAACTCGACTTGGGCAATCGCTTCGTCAACTTGATCAGCGCTGGCAACCCGTAAGTTATAGAAATTCACCGTGCGGTCTCCGGTGATGCGCCGCGCAACGGTAGTCACGGGCAGATAGACTCTATTGTCGTATTGCCCAAAGCCGAGCTGCCCTTTGCTCGTCATCACCCCGATAATAGTGAAGAGAAAGCGCGTCCCAGCACGCTCCAGCACGACTTCTTTGCCCAAGGGGTCTTCGTCAGGGAAGAGCTGCTGCGCAACTTCACTGCCCAGCACGAGCACCTTTGCGTAGCTTTCTAAATCTTGTGTGGAGAAGAACCGTCCGCGAGCCACGGGATAGTTCACGACACTCGGGTATGCCGGGGTCACGCCCATGAGCGTCGTCTGGAGATTGCGATCTCGGTATTTGATCGTCCCGTTGGTCTGGATGACGGGCACGACATCGCGCACAGCGGGAGCTTTGCTCAGCTCGTCAGCGAGCTCGAGCGTGAACGTCTCAGTGATTTGCGTGCTAGCCACACCTGCACGTCCGACGCGAAATGCTGGACTGACGGTGACAAGATCTGCTCCCAGCGACTCGACGCGTGAGCGAATGTCGTACGTCGCTCCTTGGCCCACAGAGATCATCGCGATCACCGACGCGACGCCGATCAAAATCCCCAACACGGAGAGCGCCGTGCGCAGCTTGTGTGCGCTCAGACTATTTATAGTTGTGCGCAGCATCTCCAGAAAGCTCATAGTTTAGTTCACACGCTCGTCTCTAAGAATACGCCCGTCTTGCATGTGAAGAATTCGCGAAGCGTAGCTGGCCACGCGCTGGTCGTGCGTCACCAAGACGACTGTGCGCCCTTCGTCGTGTAAGTGCTGAAACAGAGCTAAGATCTCTTCGCCGGTCTTGGTGTCGAGATTGCCCGTCGGCTCATCAGCCAAGAGGATCGCCGGATCGTTCATGAGCGCCCGCGCGATAGCAACTCGTTGACGCTCGCCCCCAGAGAGCTGCGACGGGAAGTGAAAGAGACGATCTCCCAAGCCCACACGCTCGAGCAGTTCTTTCGCTCGGCGCACGCGCTCGGCGCGCCTCGCCCCAGCATAGATCGCCGGGGTCTCGACGTTGCGCAGCGCATTTTCCCTCGGCAGCAGATTAAACTGCTGAAAGACGAAGCCGATCTTGGCGTTGCGAATTTCAGCGAGCTGATTGTCCGAAGCTTTGAGCAAATCCAAACCGTCCAAGACCATCCGGCCCGACGTGGGGCGATCCAAGCATCCCAAGAGATGCATGACCGTAGACTTCCCAGACCCCGATGGCCCCATGATCGCGAGAAACTCCCCCCTCTGGATGGCAAAGCTGACCCCGTCGAGAGCACGCACCTCGACCTCATCCATCTTGTAGACTTTGGTGACGTCTTCAAGATGAAACAGCTCGCCCATCGTCTCACCGTCCTGGGAAGCCAAAGGGCGCAAGGGGGACATTGCGCTGCTGCGTTTGAGTTTGTCGGGTCGTCGCGTTGACAGCTAGGACTCGATCTCCCTCCTGAAGCCCTGAGAGGATCTGTGCGACCTCCGTCGTCGTCAAGCCGACTTGGACCTCGACTTGCTCCATAGTCGTGCCCCGCACAAGCGCGACGAAGCTCTTGCCCCCAGCCGTACGAATCGCTGACAACGGAACTTGCAGAGCATCTTTGACTTCGGCGACGATGATCTCGGCCTTAGCCGAAAAGCCCGGCTTAATTCTCGGATCGCTCTGCAAGAGCTTGAGCGTGACTGCAACGGCCTTGGTGCTCCCTTTGGCGACAGCCCGATAATCAATAGCTGTCACTTCGGCAGTGAATCGCAGGTCGGGATAAGCTTCAAGCATGACGCGGGCGCGCTGCCCCAGCGCGATCTCGCGAATATCAACTTCGTCTATGTCTACCGTCACGAACATCTCATCGCGGTTGAGCAGGGTCACAATATCGGTCGTATGAGTGACGCTGTCGCCCTCTTGAACGTGCAGAGCGATCACTTCCCCATCCCAAGGGGCTTTGAGAATCGTATACTCATACTCTTCTTGGGCGATCTTGTATTCGAGTTCTCTGATCTGAATCTCATTAGGAGGCGCGCTGATCTTCGCGGCTTCATAAGCGTTCTTGGCTTGTAATAGCTTTAGCTCTTGTTGGGCGTTGCTGAGGCGAGCGAGTATCTGATTCTTCTGGACGCGCTCGCCTTCACGCACTAAGATCTCTTGGACGATGCCGCCGGTCTTGAAACGCAATACGATCTCTTCTTTGGGAAAGACTTCGCCGAACGCTGCGACCGTGCGCACGAGGTCTCTTCTCGTGACGGTCACTATATTCGAGTCGCGGGCGCGGTCGCCACTGCGCGCGCTGTTCGTCTGCGCCGGGGCTGCGAAGAATCTCTGATACCCGTAAAACCCAATGACGACGAGCACGCCGAGCAGCGCGATCCCGCCCAGCACTTTCACAGTTCTACTCATCGAAGACCTCCTTCAGGGAGAAGCTCAAGCCCCATGAGTTCTTGTATCTCAGATACGCTATAACTAACTTATATAAAGCTGCGCGATGCTCGTTCTCAAATTCTCTCTGCTCGATGAGAAACGCCTCCCAGTCCGTTGGGCTGAGCAGGCCGCGCTCCCGTTGTTGTTGCTTCATCTGGTGCTGCAGCGCGATAAGTTCGCTCTTGAGTTTCAGCACGTCAAGCTGACTATATGCTTCGTGCAAAGCATTGCGCTGCGCGAGCAGCTCCAATCTCACGGTCGCTTTCACGGAAGCGAGCGTGTGCTGGGCAGTTGCGAGTGTGCGTTTGGCTTCCTCGAGCTTGAGCGATTGGTCTGTGAGAAAGCTGTGGCGCACGCTCAGCCCGACGCCCCAGCCAGCGTCCTGGTCATCATACGTGAGCGTTAGCCCAACCTGCGGGAGTGCCTCTTGCTGGACTTTCCTTAAGATGCGCTCGGCTTCCGCGACGTGCTGAGCTGCCCGACGCACGCGCGCGTCCTTGGCAATGACTTCCTGCGTGATCTCCAGATGCAAGAGCACTTCAGCTAAGCTCTGGATCTCTTCTTTCACAGTCGGGGCTTGCCAGGTGAGCACTTTATTCAGCCCATACGTTGCAAAGAGCTTCTCTTGGTTGAGCGCGAAGTCGCGCTGGAGTTTGGCAAGTTCCAGCTCTCTCTGGCGCAGCTCGATCTGCGCTGCTAAGAGATCCGTCTGCCCGGCTTGACCGCTCTGGACGTTGGTGCGCACTGCTTCTAATCGTTTCTGGCTCAGCGCAACGCGCGCCTGCGCGATAGCAATAGATTCTTGAGCGACAGTCAAGTCTAAAAGACCGCTCAGAACGTCGAGCGTGATTTGACGCTGCGTCTCCGGGAGGGTCTGCTTGGCTTCGTCGAGAGCCGTTGTGCGGCGATAGAGATCAATCGCTTCCTCGGTGAGGCTGAGGTCAAACAGCAGGGGCTGGGTCAGCTCTCCGCTGAGGGTCGAGCGCATCCTGCCGTCGGTGTAGCTGAAGCTCCCTGTATAACTGAGGCGCAGTGCCGTGCCGGTAGGCAGGCTCAGCCCAACAGAAAGGGTGGCACTGCCGAGCATCCGAGCGTTGGAGAACCCGAGGGGAATCGCGCTCACGGTGAGCTGCGGCATCCACAAGCTCTGACGGACAAGCCTCAGCGCGCGCTCGGCTGCTGTGACGTCTTGATAAGCTTGGAGAAGGGCTGGAGCTTTTTGCAGAGCTTGCTGAATGATCTCAGAGATGGGTGGGACAGGTTCAGCCTGCACCCCAACATGGAATATCGCCAAAGCAAGAGCGAACGCGAGCCGCTTCATAGCAAAAAGATTATACTGAAATTATGGAGAACTTGTGAAGAACAAAAAGCCCAGATGGGGGTTGCCATCTGGGCCTTCAGAGCGTCAGAGCTACAAGCCTAAACCCAGCGAGATGCCCCTGAAAATTTGTCCCACTGTTAAGGTCTTCGACCAGCCGGACTTGGTGAAGACCGTCGTCCCAACGAAGAGATAGCTGCCAAACTGTGTGCTCACGCTCAGGGTATCCGAAGCGAAGCCCTCAGCGGTGTAGACGGTTGTGCGCGTGATCGCCCACTCTTGCACGCTGAGTGACATGTGCCAGATCTCTTGAGCAAGACCTGACATTGTCAGCTCCGTAGTGCGTGTGATCGAGACCCCTTGCACGGAAAAGCCCATTGTAAAAGCTTGCTTAGCGAAGCCCTGCAGGGTCATGGTTGTGGCGCTGGCGAGCTGGACGCCCTCGGCCGTCTCCGTCTTCACGCCCAGCGTGGCGCTGCCGAACTCAAACGTGAACTCCGGCAGGAACGTGTAGCGATACGCAAACGTTGCCGACAGATCAAGCCCGGCGTACTGCGTACTCACAGTAGTCTGATCGTGGAAAGCGCCCTGGGGATCAATCACCGACTGGTCAATGATGGTGAAGCCGGCTAGCATCCCTTGTGTGATCAAGACGAGTTGCTTCATAGCGAACGGCATGATGTTCAAGTCCAGTCGTCCCCTCGTCTGCCACCCTTCGATCACCGTCTGAGCTTGCACCGAGCAAAACGCCTGATCGAGCGCAGCCCCGGAGGGCGTAATGGGAAGACTCACTGAGACCGTCACGTCTATGGTCTGCGCAGCAGCAGTCCCGCTCATTCCCAACGCGACAAGCACTATGAACAGCTTCTTCATACCGACCTCCTTTTCCCATGTCTACCATACTAGAGGACAGCTGGGCTTGTCAGTTATCGAGATTACGCACAGTGTTGCTCAGGGACCTCTCTTTGCATACAATAAGGGTCAATTCGCTGATAGATAAGAGGGAGCGATATGAAGCTTGCACAGAGAGTCGTGCAGATCACGCCGTCGGCGACGATGGCCGTCAAGCGCGCGGCTGACGAACTCCAACGCCAAGGAATTGACGTGATAGATTTAGGGCCGGGGGAGCCGGACTTCCCCACCCCAGAGCATATCAAGCGCGCGGCCGAAGAAGCACTCGCGCAAAATTTTACAAAATACACCGCTGAGACCGGCATCTGGGAGCTGCGCGACGCAATTGCGCAAAAATATAACAAAGAGTACGGCACACGCTATACAGCCGAAAACGTGCTCGTCACCAGTGGGGCCAAGCAAGCTCTTTATAACATCGCTGCGGCTATCTTAGAAGCCGGCGACGAAGTCCTCATTCCCGTTCCGTACTGGGTGAGCTTCCCAGAGCAGATCAAGCTTGTGGGAGCCAGACCGGTCTTCGTCCTAACGGGGAAAGATTTTCGGCTGACCGCCGATCTCATCGAAGAGCACATCACCAAGCACACGAAAGCATTGATCCTAAACTCGCCCAACAACCCCGCCGGCACCGTCCTTGATCGCAAGCAACTCCAGAGGATCATCGAGTTAGCCCACAAGCATCAGCTGTGGGTGATCTACGACGAGTGCTACGAGAAGTTTCTCTACGAAGGCGAGCACGTCAGCGCCGTCGCGCTTGATCCAGAGCGCGCCATTGCTGTCAGCTCGGCCTCGAAGACCTATGCGATGACCGGCTGGCGCGTAGGCTGGTCGGTCGCTCCCAAGGAGCTGACCCGCGCGATGGCCGCTATTCAAAGCCACACGACGTCGCACCCGTCGTCTATCTCCCAGAAGGCCGCGTTGGCAGCCCTGACGGGAGATCAGTCATGTGTCGCTCACATGCTCGCAGAGTACCATAAGCGCCGAGAATTCGTGCTGCGTGAGCTGCGCACTATAGACGGGATAGAGTTCGTTGTACCCAAAGGGGCGTTCTTCGTCTTCCCCAACGTCGTGCGCTGCTTCAACGGGCAGATCACGAACTCCGCTGATTTCGCGCGATATTTGTTGGAGAGCGCACACGTTGCCGTCGTCCCCGGCGCAGCATTTGGCGCTGAGGGCTATATTCGCATCTCCTACGCAACTTCGTTGGAACAGTTGCGCGAGGGCTTGAAGCGCTTGCGTGAGGGCATTGCCCAAGTGTATGGGTAGTAGAGTTGTTATCATTGGAGCGGGCTTCGGCGGCCTAAGCTGTGCCCGCGCTTTAGTCAATAAATCTATTGATGTGCTGCTCCTCGATAAGAATAATTATCATCTCTTCACGCCGTTGCTCTATCAGGTCGCAAGCTCGCTGCTCGATCCCAGCGATATTGCCTACCCGGTGCGGGCCGTCTTTCGGCGCGCCAAGAACGTGCGCTTCCAGATGGCTACTGTCACTGAGATTGACCTTCAGGCTCGGCTCGTCAAGACCCAAGACGGCGCGCTCATCCCCTATGATTATCTTGTCATCGCGACAGGAAGCGTGACGAATTATTTCGGCATGCACTCTCTCGCGAGCATCGCCCATGAGCTGAAAGACATTCCTGTCCTGCCGGCGTTCGCGCCCAAGCTGGGGGAGTATGCCCGGTGGCAGCTAGAACGGCGCGGCATCGAAGTACGCCTCCATACGCGCGTGTTGGACGTTTCAGGAGATGCCGTCCGATTATCGAACGGAGAAACCATAGAGACGAAGACGTTGATCTGGGCCGCGGGGGTCAAAGCGAGCGAGCTTGTGACAGTGCCGCCGCTGCCGCGCACGCGCGCCGGGCGCATCGAGGTTGATGAATTCTTAAGGGCTAAGGGCCATGAGCAGGTCTTCGTTATTGGGGATCTTGCGGCGTTTTTCCAAGACGGCACAGAGCTTCCCATGCTTGCGCGCCCGGCTATGCAAGAGGGGGCTCACGTCGCTGAGAACATTTTAAGACTAGAGCATCACCAATCGCTCATACCGTTTCGGTATCGCGATCCGGGCATCATGGCGACTATGGGACGCAATAGTGCTGTCGCTCAACTTAAAAGAATATCGCTGACGGGTTTTATCGGGTGGCTGGCGTGGCTCCTCCTGCATCTCATTCTGCTGATCGGGTTTCGCAATCGCTTTGCGGTCTTACTGAGCTGGGCGTGGGAGTATATCTTTTATGACCGCCCTGTACGCTTGATTGCGCGAGCGAAGGGACGCTCTTGAGTTAGGAGAGCTCGCTCAGCCGCTGAATGTCCTCTTCTTTACCGATGATGACTAAAATATCGTGAGCTTCGAGGCGGTCCTGCGGCGCGGGGTTGAGGTTGATAGCATTGGGACTGGCGCTCTTCTTGATCGCGATCACATTGACTCTATAGTGAGTGCGCAGCTGGCTCTCTGAGAGCGTCTTTCCTGCCAAAGAAGGGGGCACGGGGATTTCAACAACGCTGTAGCCAGGAACAAGCTCCAAGTATTCCAAGAGATTAGGGGTTATTAAGCTATGAGCCAGCCGGATAGCCGATTCCTTCTCAGGGTGCACCACGCGCCGAACCCCAAGGTTGCTCAACACTCTTCCGTGAATCTCGCTGTTGGCCTTGGCAATAATCTCCCCCACCCCCAGTTCTTTCAGGTTCATAACCGTCAGCACACTGGCTTCGATGTCATCCCCCATGCTCACGATAGCGACGTCCGCGTTCTGCACCCCGGCCTCGCGCAGAGCTATTGGGTCCGTGCTGTCGCACTGGAGCGCATACGTAACACACTCGCTCGCCGCTTGAACCCTCTCGCCATCTTTGTCTAGCGCCAGCACTTCATAACCAGCTTGGCTGAGCGCCTGGGCCACGTAAAACCCGAAATTCCCTAACCCGAACACCGCGAATATGCGCTTGCGCATAGCTCTCCGTTCTACCCTAGGATGACAGTGCCCTCAGGGTAGCGCACTCGTGCGTGATGGGAGCTCTTTAAAACAGCCATGCCGAGCGTCACTGGCCCCACCCGCCCTACCAACATCGTCAACGCGATCGCCATCTTGCCAAAGTCACTGAACAAGGCTGAAAAACTCAACACTCCCCCGTCTCCCGTGGACAGCCCGACCGTGCCCAACGCAGAAGCTACCTCGAAGAGCACGCGGAGAACATCTTGACGCTCTACATCAAGCAATAGGACCGTGACGCCGGTCATCCAAAAGAAGGCCAGCGTTGCGATCAAGTAGGCCTTGGCTACGGTTTCGGCTGGGAGCCTCCGATGGAAGATCGTGGCTTCGACCTGGCCGCGCAGCGAGGTCCACAGATCAAGCACGATGGTGCCAACCGTCGTGGTCTTGATGCCGCCGCCGGTGCCGCCAGGCGATGCCCCAATGAACATCAAGACTATCAGAATATACAACGCAACGCTAGAGAGCTGCGCGAGATCAATCGTATTGAATCCCGCGGTGCGCGCGCTGACCGCATGAAAGTACGAGGCCAACAATCGCTGCGGCCAGGAGAGCGATGCGAAGGCGCGATGGCTTTGCACCTCCGCCACAAAGAACAGTAACGTTCCGATAGTGATGAGGCTCGCTGTCATGATCAGTACGAGCCTGGCGTGAAAAGAGAGCTGAGAAGCTTGTCCTCGGGCGCGGCGAAAGAGATCGCGATGCACGAGGAACCCTAGCCCTCCTAGAATGATCAACGTCGTTATGATCAGATTGACTGCAAGGTCGTCACGATACGCAGCAAGATTGGTGGAGAAGAGCGAGAACCCTGCGTTGTTGAACGCCGAGATGGCATGGAATATTCCAAGATAGATTGCGCGGGGGATCGGGAAATCAAGGGCGAAGCGCGCCGTCAGCAAGAGCGCTCCTAGGCCCTCTACAACTAGCGTGATCTTGATGAGGCTCCGGAGAAACTCCATGATGCCCTCCAAGCTCAAGACGTTGAGCGCCTCTTGGAGGGCTAACTGTTCTTTCAGCCCGATCTTGCGTCCCAGCAGTAGAGCGGGCATGGCCGCTACGGTCATGTATCCGAACCCACCAATCTGGATCAAGAGCAAGATGACTAGTTGACCAAATAGAGAAAAGTCGGATGACACGTCTTTGACAATCAGGCCTGTGACGCAGACGGCTGAGGTAGCTGTAAAGAGCGCGTCAATGAAGCCCACTGATCGGCCTGGTGCGCTCGCGAGAGGGAGTAGCAATAAGAGCGTTCCTACGCTGATAAGCCCTGCAAACCCTAACACGAGAACGCGCGGAGGAGAAGCTAATAACCCCACTCTAGGCTCTAAAGCGTTCATAGCGGCTTATAAATGAAGATTATATCTTAAAGCTTGATGATAGCAACTCTAGGCTGTGGCTCATCTCGCACTTGTGGTAGTTCTGAGAACAAGGATAAGGATATGGAGATCACGGTCGTCATCGGCATCTTGGCGGTACTCGGGGGCATTCTCTATGACTGCCCATGCCGGAGGGCCTGGCGCAGAAGCCCTCTGGGCTACACGAAACAAGCACACCTAGCGCCAGAGCTAGTCTCCCCTCCGGCCCGCATGTCGAGATCCCCAAAGGGAGCCGTGTGCTCTACTCGCCGCTGCCCGTCCCATCGGGGTCTTTCGCGACCGGGATGTGCCTGCGCGCGATCCGATCAAGCTGCGAGAATCGCGCTGAGCGCTTTCAGCGATCTTCCGAGCTTAAGATGACCTCGTGAATCTCTAAGACGTTCTTTCCCGTGAACATCTCCTTGGGCGGGGGCGGGTTGGCCGTGTGTGCCCTCTCAAACTCCGGGCTTTTCGTCCAGTTCTCGAACGCCTCGTAGCTCTCCCAGTATGTCATCGAGATATAATAATCTCCCTGAATGGGCTTGAGGAGTTGAAACTTCACAAAGCCCGGCATCTGCTCGACCAGTCTCTGGCGGTTCTTGAAGCGCTCTTCAAACTGCTTTTCGTACCCCTTAGCCACGGGAATGCGATTGGCCACGACGATCATGCTCAGTTCCTCCTGCTCGCTAGGTAGGGAGATTATACCCGACGTTCGCCCTGAACGCATGGCGTTGCTA
>JAOAIA010000027.1 GCA_026414955.1 Candidatus Bipolaricaulota bacterium | reverse complement strand
GCCATCACGCGCGCAACTTTCTTGCCCGTCATTGTGCTCACCCCTTTTATCTGAAGATAGGGACGAGAATATATAGCCTCAAACTAAGGGGCAAGTTTCACGGTTTCAAGCAGTCTCTAGTTCAAAGAGATTTTAAAATCCGAGAACCGACTCCGGCCGCAGATAGTGACAGGTGTAGCCGTTGGGGTGCTTCTGTAGATAATCTTGATGCTCTTCTTCGGCACGCCAGAACGAGCTAGCTCGTTCGACTTGCGTCACAATCGGCGCGCCCCACTTGCTATACTTGTTCAAGCGATCTATAAATTCTAGAGCGATCTGGCGCTGTTTTTCCGTGTGATAGAAGATCGCCGAGCGATAGGACTCGCCGATGTCGTTGCCCTGACGGTTGAGCGTGGTGGGGTCGTGCATTCGGAAGAAATAGCGCAAGAGTTTCTCGAACGAGAGCTTTTCGGTGTCATAGATGACGCGGACGGCTTCGGCGTGGCCCGGATGATACCGATAGGTCGCGTTGGGGACCCTTCCCCCGGTGTAGCCCACGTCGGTGTAGACGACGCCGGGGATCTTACGCAGGATCTCTTGCATCCCCCAGAAGCACCCGCCCGCCAGATAGACGACCTCGCGATGGGGCACCAGCCCCGCGAGAATAAACGGCTCTAAGTAGCGCGCGTAGCCCTCGGCCTCCATCTGCGCGACAGGCACGAAGCGCAACGACGCCGAGTTGATGCAGTAGCGCTTGTGCGTGGGCGGTGGGCCGTCGTCGAAGACGTGGCCCAAGTGGGAGTCGCCGTGTCGCGAGCGCACTTCGGTTCGTATCATTCCATACGAATAGTCGGGCTTCTCGACGATATTTTCGGGTTCGATGGGTTTAGTAAAGCTGGGCCAGCCCGTGCCCGAATCGAACTTATCAAACGACGAGAACAACGGCTCACCGCTGACAATATCTACGTAGATGCCCGGCTCATGATGATCCCAATACGCGTTTTGAAACGGCGGCTCGGTGCCGCAGTTGCAGACGACTTCAAACTGTTCCGGCGTAAGACGCTTCTTTAATTCTTCGCGCGACGGCTTGCGATACACACAGATCGCCCTCCTGGTCGAGCTATTATACCCGATCTGCGCTGAGTATGGGACTTTCGGTATAATCTGCACGGTGGTCGAAGATGCGACTCTTGGCTCTCTGTGCGCTGCTGCTTTTGTTAAGCATCGCGCCTTCTGTTGCTCAGTCTCCCTTGATGGTGGTCTTAGACTGGCTGCCCAACCCCAATCACGTCCCGCTTTATGTTGCGCAAGAGATGGGCTTTTTCAGGGCCGAGGGGCTTTCCGTCTCTCTGCAAGCGCCGACAGCGTTCGACCCCAGCGATCCGGCCAAGCTCGCCGCGGCAGGCCGCGCCGATCTCGCCATCACAACGCCGATCAATCTCATCGTCATCCGCTCCCAGAACGTGCCCTTAACAGCTATCGGCTCGCTCATTCAAAAGCCCCTCGGAGGGCTGTTGGCTCTGAAAGAGCGCGGCATTCGCACTTTGAAAGACTTCAAAGGGCGCAAGATCGGCTACTCGTTGGAGCCGGAAGAGCCGGTCTTGTGGACAGCGATGCTCGAAACGGCGGGCCTCAAGCCCGGAGATTATCAGCTCATCAACGTGGGCTTCGACACGCTCCCGGCGCTGCTCACCGGACAAGTCGATGCCATCGGCGCGTTTCGCAACGTCGAGAAGATCTTAATCGAAGCTCAAGAGCGCAAAGAGACGGTCTTCTTCGCGCTGGAGGAGCATGGCATCCCCGATCATCCTCAGCTCGTCTTCGTTGCTAATGACACAGTAGCGCAGCAGAAATCTGAGTTTCTAAGAAGGTTCTTGCGCGCGGTCGCCCGCGCCGTCGCTCTAACGCTTCAGGACCCCAATCGCGCGTTTGCGCTCTTTCTCAGAGCCAACCCCGATCTGCAACGCGACGCCAATCTCAACAGAAAATTTTTTGACGCGACGCTGGCGCTCTTCGCCGGCGCGCCCTGTCATAATCAATTAGATAGATGGGCCAAGCTTCAGAATTTTCTCTTTGAGCGCAAGCTCATCGCGCGCCCAAGCGAGCTTGCCCAGCTCGTCACTGTCAATCTTTTGCCCCCGGAGTGTGGCCAATGATCAAAGTTGGATTTTATCAGTTCTGTCCCGTCTTTGGCGAGGTGCGTGCCAATCTGCACAAGATCGTCGAAGCGCTCGAGAGAGCCAATGCTGATCTTCTCGTGCTTCCAGAGCTGTGCACGACAGGGTATCTCTTCACGTCGCAAGACGAAGTGAACGAACTAGCCGAGCCGATCCCCGGCCCGACGACGCTCTTCTTAGAGAATCTCACGCGACGCAAAAATCTATGGCTGGTGTTGGGCATGGCCGAGCGTGTAGGGGCGAACGGCCGTTCGCCCCTACGGTGCTATAACTCCGCGGTGCTGATCGGCCCCGACGGCTACAGGGCGACGTATCGCAAAGCGCATCTCTTCTTGGAAGAGAAGCTCTATTTTGTCCCCGGCGACACGCCGTTTCGGGTCCACGATCTGGGGGTTGCTAGAATGGGGATGCTCGTCTGCTTTGATCACTTCTTCCCCGAAGCGACGCGGGCATTGGCGCTTCAGGGCGCGCAGATTGTCTGTCATCCGTCGAACTTGGTCTTGCCGGGGAAGGGGCAGCAGATCACGCGCGTGCGCGCGATGGAGAACCGCATCTTTTGGGTGCTTGCCAATCGTTACGGGACGGAGGAGCGTGGGAGCAAAAAGCTCACTTATACGGGGGCAAGCCAGATCGTCGCGCCCAACGGCGAACTGCTCGCGCAAGCGCCGTCGGATAGCGAGTCGTTGCAGATCGTGGAGATCAGCCCCTCCGAAGCCGACGATAAGAGAGTGACAGCGATGAACGATCTCTTCGCGGATCGCAGGCCGGAGATGTATAATCTAACAAGGTGAATAGCCATGTCGCGGAACATGACAAGACTCAGAGCTACGGGGCAGGTAACCATCCCCAAACGGATTCGCGAAGCCCTGCACCTCAAGCCAGGCGATCTCTTACATGTAGTATTGGATGACGGGTGCATTCTCTTGATCCCAGAGTCTGCTATTGACCCGGATCAAGCTTGGTTTTGGACAAAGGAATGGCAGAAGGGAGAGCGAGAAGCCGACGAGGATATTCGCGCGGGGCGCACGTATGGCCCCTTTGATTCCGTCAAGGAGATGATGAAACACTTCGAGGCTATTAAAGATGAACTCGACGAAGAAGATCAAAATTGAGCCGACTCCTCGTTTCTACTCAGCACTTCAGCAGATCGTTTGGGAGAAACTCATGACCTTTCAAAAGAATCCGCGCCACCCTTCCCTAAGAGTTAAGAAAATGCGCGGCCACAAGAGCATTGGGGAGCTTTCCGTGACTCAAGAGTACCGGATCACGTTCCAATGGGCGCAAAGCCCATCCAGCGAGCGCATCGCTATTCTGCGGCGCGTTGGCACCCATGCCGTCTTGAAATCCCCTTGATTTACTAAAAACTCTTTTGTACCCTGTATCTGTGCTATCTCACCCAGCGGATCTCACAAGGAGAGAGTCCTATGCCCTACATCGCACAGCAAGACCGTCGCCCGCTCGATCCGTTGATTGATCAGTTGGCACAGCAGATCGTCACTCAAGCCAAAACACAAAATTATGACGCGGCGTTCGCTGGACTGTTAAACTATGCGTGCACGCGCCTGGCACTCAAAGTCATCAGGCTGCAGTTTGGCGCACTGCGCTACTGGCTGATTGCTACCGTGACGGGCGTCTTTCATAACATCGCTGACGAGTTCTACCGTCGCTTGGGAACCCCCTACGAAGAGAAGCAAATCGCCAAGAGCGGCGACGTTGATCTGTACGAAGAATTCCTGCGCGATATTACCGGACATTGAAGCTGAGCCGGCGACTTCAGTCGCCGGATGGCGGCGGCAAGGGCGTGATCTGCTCGAACGTCGGTCGGTACGAAGCGACGTTTCTCACCGGGCGAGGACGAAACCCGTAGTTTCCCAACCTGTCAGCATAATTCATCAAGATCGTCATGAAGTCTTTGCCCAAGACCAAGCCCAATGCCCCGTGCGCCGCCGCGCGCTCCGAAAACCTTTCGCACGAATCTTGCAGCACGTGCGTACCCCAGATCGTGATGGGAACGGGCTCGCCCGCGTGCATCGCCTTCCCCACACCGACCGTCGTCGGCGTCACGTGGTCCGTGGTCACGCAGACGACCCAGTCGTCACGGAGATTGTGGAGCAGAATCTCGAGTTCCGCGTCGAGCTGCTCGATGATTGTGATTTTTGCCGTCGGGTCCTTCTTGTGGGAGATGACGTCCGGACGGGGATCGTGAATGTGCACGAAGTCATACGCGTCAAGCCGCTCGAGCGCCAGAGAAAGACTGGCTTCTAGGGGGTGCTGGGAAGTCTCGTAGAGGCTGCCTGTGTACACGGCTTCTAATCCAAGATACGTCGCTAGCCCGTTGAGCAATTCTTTGGGCGAGAGCGACAGCCCGCGCATCCCGTACTTTTCCGTGAAGGGCGTGAGCGGGCGATGGCGTCCGGGCCACTTCGTCAAGAGCATATTGATCTTGTCGCTGAGCTTGGAAAGCACGGTGTACGTCCAACGCAGATATTCGTTGAGGGCCGCGGCGGTCTTGGCAGCCTCGACTGAATTATCTAACGGCTGAACAGCCACGACGGGGAGTTTAGAGTAGAACGGATCGGAGTCAGTGATCTGATCGGAGGCCGGCCCGCGAATTTTTAAGATGCCAAAATGCTTTTTCGTGTAGACGAGTTCGAACTCAAATTCTTGCGTGCGGTAGCGCGAGACGGCTTCGACGCAGCGTCGGCCCTCATCGGGGGTCAGGCCCAGCTCGCGCCGATGGACGATTTTTAAAGCATTGCCTTCGGGAGCAACGAGCGCGAAGCTCGTCGAGCAGATCACTTCCGCGGGGCTGAAGGTGACCCCGTATCCCGTCGCTTCGAAGACGGAGCGCCCTGGGCGCTCGTCGGGGGCGTAGCCGAAGAGCAAATAGTGGGCGACGTCGGTGGGCATGGGCACGCCGGGGCTGAGCGGGTGCATCAGCCCGTTGATCCCCTGGCGGGCCAATCTGTCTAAGTTGGGCGTCTTGGCGACTTCGAGAGGAGTGCGGCCCTCTAGAATTTTTGAGGGCCTATCGGCGATCCCATCGAGAGTGATTAAGAAGATCTTCTTGCCCCAGGTCATACACTCCCCGTGCGCAAAAGCTTGCTCGCTTCTGCTTCGTAGTCTATGGGCTTGCCGCGCACGATCTTCTCCAGACAAATTTTCGCGAGCGGGAGTGCATACTCGTCGAGAAACTGTGCAGATTTCTCGTCGCTGAAGCGCCGCCCGGGGCCAAAATCTACTGAGCCATCGGGGTTCTTGTAATTCCCCGAGAGCATACAGTGTAGCTGTCGCTGCCCGGCTGGCCACGGCTCGCCCAAAATCTTTTCGATCTCAGCCCCAGACTGCACTTTTCGCAACGGCTGCCATAGCTCGACCCCGAAGTGCGCCGTCAGCTGAGCATAGCGATCTAAGACCGCCGGAGTCTGGTTGAGCTTGATCGCGCCGTTGTGAGACTCACGCTCCCCAGAGATGATCACCCTACAGTTCAGATATTTCGCCAACGGGACTCTGATCGCATGAATATATAAGTGACAGGCGACGTAGGGCGTGTAGAACCCGAATCTCTCGGTGAGCAGATCGGCGAAGCGCACGGTGAGGGCTTGCCAAAACTTGGGCGAGCCGATGATCGCCAGATCGCAGACTCGGGCGCGGCCTACCTTACGGGCGAGCAGATCGAGCGCGAACTCGACGGACTCTAAGCTGCCGTACTGCGCGCCGTGGTACGCCAGCGTCGGAAGCAAAGCGTCGAGAGGACGCTCTTGAAGGGCTGTGATGGCTGCAGCGATAGAGTCCCGCCCGGCGATCTCGACCAGGGCGAGATTCTTGAGAGATCGCAGAGAAGCTGTGCGCTCTGGGGAGAGGGGGGGCAGCAAGCATTCGGGCTGCTCGGCGAGGAGTCGCACATCACGCTCAGAGAGAAATCGCATAGCAGAGCAAACTATTATATAGTCTGCAGAGAGCGTGAGCAAAGAGCCGAGCGCCAGCGAACACCCACTGAGAAGCTCCAGAAAGCGTAGCGAGGAATCTAGACCCTTCGCTTTCGCTCAGGGTGGCATCACAAACAGCTTTTGAAATGACTTCTAGGGTTTCTTAAAAATCCCCGTCTTTGGCATACGGGTAGCTCCACAACGCGACTTGGAGCGTCACCGCCTTGAACCATGCGTGGTGCATCTTATCAACTTCGTCGGGGCCGTGCCCTTTTTTCGCTAAGAACGGCTTGATCGTCGCCGTGATGGGGTAGATAAAAGCAATGAGATAGCGCAACGGCACGTTGGGTACTGACCTCACAGTGTCGGTCTTATTTTTCTTGGTGCGATGGTGTCTCAGCCCGATCTCGTGCTGATAGTTGAGCCACGTCTGATCGTAGGGACGATGACACGTGTCAAGAATCCATTGGCCGAAGCGCTTGCGCACGGCAGCGAGATAGTTCGCATCGGGCTTGCCGTCGGGGCCGGAGAAATAATAAACTAAATGGGGATGCGACCCCACAAAGCCGTACCACAGATCGAGCACAGCGTCTATCTGGTCTTTTAAGACTTCTCCGGCCATCTTGAGATACTTTTCGTCTTCGGCGCTGAAGAGCACCGCTTTTTTAAGCTCCTCAAGCTCCTTGAGGGTGACGGGCGACTGAGCAACGCTGCCATAGGTGTAGCCAGGGATATTCATAACGAGCCTCCTGTGATCGAATATAGTTAGTATAGTTAGGATTCCTAATTATATGGGGGAACGGTTCTCGTTGTCAAGTTGGCGTGGTCGCTGCGCCACGAGATCGGTTGACAGGAGTAAAAGGGTCTGCTATACTTAAACACACCCTGCAGGAAGTCTATTCAGCGGAGGAGACAGTGGCGCAGAATCGTGCGTACGAGGTCTTATATATCATGCGGCCGGACTTGGCCAAGGCCGATCTTGAAGAGACTATCAATAAATTTCAGAAGGCCGTGAACGAGAGTGGGGGCCAGGTCGTCAAGTTGGACGAATGGGGCCTGCGGACGCTGGCCTATCAGATCAAGCATCTGGATAAGGGCTATTACGTGCTCATGGAATTTACGGCGACACCGGATCAGGTGCGGAGGCTCGACGAGCGGTTCAAGCTCGACGAGAACGTCCTGCGCTATCAGGTCGTCCGCCAAGAGTGACGGCAATGCCTAGCTTGAATCACGTTGTTTTGATCGGCAACCTCACCGATGACCCGGAACTGCGCTACACGCAGAACGGGGTCGCCCGCGCGCGGTTCTCCATCGCGGTGAATCACCGCTGGCGCGACCGCGACGGCAACCTCCAGGAAGAGACGACGTTCGTGCCCATCGTCGTGTGGGGCCAGCAAGCCGAGAATTGTGTGAACTTTCTCAGTAAGGGGCGAACCGTGGCCGTCGAGGGGCGTTTACGAATTGATACTTATCAGACGGAAGAGGGGGAGCGCCGGAAGATCACCGAGGTCGTAGCGCGCACTGTGCAGTTCTTGGATAGCCGTCGCGGTGAGGACGAGCCTGCGCCAACGCCGGAGAGATCCGGGGAAGTCAAAGATATTCCAGAAGGGGAGGAAGAAGTCCCATTTTAAATATCTATGAAGACGGCAAGACGAGACGCACCAGAGAGCAAGAACCGGATGCAGCGCGGCAAACTCAAGGGCCGTGATGAGTGCAAGCTGTGCGAGCACGAGGTGACGCTCACGTATAAGCAGCCCGACGAGTTGAAGCGATTCATGAACAAGCTGGGCAAGATCCTGCCGCGCCGCGCGTCGCGGTTGTGCGCCAAGCACCAGCGCCAGCTGGCCCGCCAAGTCAAGCGCGCCCGCAAGATGGCGCTCCTCCCCTACGAAGTCGAGCAATAGGCGCTAGCCAGGGTGATCGGTTGAGGGGGGGATGGCGCGATGCCTGCAAACCTGCCGCCGGAGTATATCGAGGCCGAGCTGCGCTTCCGTGCGGCCAAGAACCCTGAAGAAAAGCTCGCCATTCTGCGGGAGCTGATGGCTCTAGTGCCCAAGCACAAGGGCACCGAAAAGCTTCGGGTCGAGCTGAAGCGCAAATGGACAAAGCTCCAGGCAGAAGTCCAACAGCAGAAGAAACAGAAAGGCGCTCGCGGCCCCAGCTATGATCACATCGAGCGCGAGGGCGCAGGACAGATCGCGCTCGTCGGGTTGCCCAACTGTGGGAAGTCGTCGCTCTTGGCTGCTGTCACCAACGCGAAACCCGAGATCGCCGACTACCCGTTCTCAACGTTCCGGCCCACCGTGGGCATGATGCCCTTCGAAGATATTCAGCTCCAGCTCATTGATCTGCCTCCGTTATCGGAGTTCACCGAGCCGTGGGTCTACAGCCTCATTCGGCAGTGCGATCTCGTCGCGCTCTTGATAGATCTCTCGTCGGAGACGCCGGGGGAAGATTTGCTTACGGCACTCGAGTGGCTGGAGAAAGCGCGTATTCGTCTAGTTGGGCATACGACGCAGGTGCTCCCAGCCGGGGGAGTGGGCACGGTGAAGCGCGCTCTGATCATCGGGACGAAGAGCGACGCCGCACACGCCGCCGAACACTTGCACGAGCTGCGCTCCGTCGCCGATTCTCAATTTGCCGTCATCGGGGTTTCGACGATCTCAGCCGAAGGGCTCAAAGAGTTGGGGAGGGTGCTCTTTGCGGGGCTGAACGTCGTGCGGGTGTACACAAAGAAGCCGGGGCAACCATTCAAGAAAGATCTGCCGTATGTCTTGCCGATGGGGAGCACCGTCACGGACGTCGCGCGCGCGATCCATAAAGACCTCGCGGAAAAATTTCTCTACGCGCGGGTATGGGGGTCAGCAGAGTTCCCCGGCCAGCGCGTCGAGCGCCATCATATCGTGCGCGATGGCGATCTGCTGGAGTTTCACGAGTAGCCCAGACACGTGTACTTGCCCCGCTCAAAGAGTGTGAGCTATACTAGTCCGACGAGAGGGTTTTATGAGGGTTCAGGCGGTACGCGCGCGCGAGATTTTGGATTCGCGCGGCAACCCAACGATAGAAGTCGAAGTCGAGCTGTGGGACGGCGCGTGCGGGCGCGCGGCTGTGCCGTCTGGGGCCTCGACAGGGGCTAAAGAGACGGTGGAGTTGCGCGACGGCGACCGGCGCTATGGGGGCAAGGGCGTCCTGCGCGCCGTGCGTAACGTGACTGACGAGATCGCGTCGGCGCTTGTCGGGCGCGAGTTTCCCACTCAAGCCGAGCTCGATCAGGCACTCATTAAACTCGATGGCACACCGAACAAGAGCCGTCTGGGGGCGAATGCGATCTTAGGGGTCTCGCTTGCCTACGCGCGCGCGGCCGCACGCTCCCTTAAGAAGCCGTTGTTTCAGTATATCGGCGATAAGAATCGCTTGCCCACTCCCTTGGTCAACGTGCTCAACGGGGGGCTGCACGCCGACAACGATCTCGATATTCAAGAGTTTATGCTTGTCCCCGTTGGGTTCGATTCGTTCCGTGAAGCCCTCCGTGCGACGGTCGAGACGTTTCAAACTCTCAAAAAGATTCTCAAGAGTCGCGGGCTGAGCACCACCGTCGGCGACGAAGGGGGTTTCGCCCCATACTTACAGGGAAACGAAGAGGCTTTAAGGCTTCTCATGGAAGCGATCGGCACGGCGGGCTATGGGCCGGGGCGCGATCTGGCGCTGGCTCTCGATCCCGCCGCCAGCACGTTCTACGCCGAGGGGCGCTATTGCCTAGAGAGAAGATCGCTCTCGGCGAGCGAGCTGATCAGCTTGTACGAAGAATGGCTGAAAAAATATCCCATCGTTTCGATTGAGGACGGCCTAGCGGAAGACGATTGGGCGGGCTGGCAAGAGCTTACGAAGCGTCTGGGGAAGCGCGTGCAGCTCGTCGGCGACGACGTCTTCGTGACGAACCCAGCCCTGATCGAGAAGGGGATTCGCGAGGGCGTCGCCAACGCCGTGCTCATCAAGCTCAATCAGATCGGCACGCTCACCGAGACGTTGCACGCCATTGAGACGGCGCATCGCGGGGGCTATAAAACCGTGATCTCGCATCGTTCTGGGGAGACCGAAGACACGTTCATCGCTGATCTTGCGGTGGGCACGGGCGCGGGGCAGATCAAGACCGGCTCGGTGAGCCGGGGGGAGCGCACGGCGAAATATAATCAGTTATTGCGGCTGGAAGAGCAGTATAAGCTCCCCTTAGCTCGACCGTTTGGAGAGGGAGTATGAAGCGTTGGGGACTCGTCTTGATCTTGATAGGAGTAGCGATCATTCTGGGGGTATTCATTTCGCGTGTCTTGACTATCCGGCATCTGCGGGCGGAGCTTATCCGACTCGAGGCTGAGAAAGCAAAAATCCAGCAGGAAATCGAGCGCCTATCAGCACGACTCCGAGAGAAAGATAACTTGAAATTGATCGAATATCTGGCGCGCAAAGAATTGGGCATGGGCAAGCCCGGCGAAGAGATCTATATAATCATCGAAGACGGTGAGGCGGAGCGATGAGCCAATTTGTGCATCTGCACGTGCATTCGGAGTATAGCCTGCTCGACGCGATGTGCCGTATAGAAGAGTTGGTGAAGCAGTGCGTCGAGCACAAGATGCCCGCGCTCGCTCTGACTGACCACGGCAATCTCTGCGGGGCGATTGAGTTCTACAAGCACGCCCAGGAGCACGGGATCAAGCCCATTATCGGCTGTGAACTCTACGTTGCTCCGAAAAGCCGACACACCAAATCCAAAGACGACGGGACGAAATACTATCACTTGACGGTGCTGGCCCGCAACGAGACGGGCTATCGCAACTTGGTGAAGCTCACGAGCTTGGGCTATATCGAAGGGTTTTATTACAAGCCCAGAGTGGACAAAGAGTTGCTGCGACGTTACAGTCAGGGGCTGATCATTCTATCGGGATGCCGCAGCAGCGAGATCTGTCGGCTGGTGGGACAGAATAAGTTCGAGAGCGCCCTCCAAGTCGCGCACGAGTTCCAAGCGCTGGTCGGCCCGGAGAATTTTTATATAGAACTCCAGAACCACGGGCAGCCCGAAGACGAAGCCCGAAACGAATACTTGGTCGAGATCGCCCATCGCCTCGACGCACCCGTCGTCGCGACCAACGACGTGCACTATATCGCCCGCGAAGATCGCCAAGCCCATGACGTGCTGTTAAATATTCAGGGCGAAAAGACCCTCGCCGACGAAGATCGGCGCTCGTATGAAGGCGAAGAGTATTACTTCAAGAGCTACGACGAGCTAGCGCGGCTCTTTGAACGCTGGCCAGAAGCGTTAGAGAATACCGTGCGCATCGCCAAACAGTGCGATCTGAGATTGGATTTTTCTACAGCCCACCTGCCGACGTTTGCGCTGCCCCACGGCTATAGCAATGCGAACGAATATCTACGCGCTTTGGCGTATGCAGGCGCACGGGCGCGCTTCGGTGAGCTTTCTTCAGAGATCACAGATCGCCTGGAGTACGAGCTTGGCGTGATCGCCAAGATGGGCTATTCTGGGTACTTTTTAATTGTCCAAGACTTTGTGCAGTTTGCCAAGAGTCGAGATATTCCCGTGGGGCCGGGGCGCGGCTCAGCCGCTGGCAGCTTAGTCTGTTACTGTTTGGGCATCACCGACGTGGACCCTCTTAAGTACGGGCTTATCTTTGAGCGATTCTTGAACCCCTCGCGCGTCAGCCTCCCCGATATTGACATTGACTTCTGTATGCGCCGCCGTGATGAGGTCATCCGATACGTCGAGGAGAAATACGGTCAGGATCGAGTCGCCCAGATCGCGACGTTCGACAAGATGAAAGCGCGCAGCGTCGTGCGCGACGTCGCCCGCGTCTTAGGGTTCTCATACCCCGATGCGGACAAGATCGCCAAGCTCATCCCCTTCGGGGCGACGCTCGACGAAGCGCTGGAGGGCGTGAGCGAATTGCGCCGCCGCTATGAGACGGATGCTCAAGTGCACAAGCTCTTAGACGTCGCGCGCAAGCTCGAAGGGCTGGCCCGCAATGTCGCGACCCATGCTGCCGGGGTCGTCATCACCCCCGCAGAAGTGACGGACTTTGCCCCGCTCTTGCGCATCAGCGACGGCTCCGTGCGCACTCAATATAACATGAAAGACTTGGAGACCATTGGGCTGCTCAAGATAGATTTCCTGGGGCTGCGCAACCTAACAGCGATTGACGACACGATCAAGTCCGTCAAGAAGCTCACGGGCGAAGAGGTTCTCTTGCAGAAGATCCCCTTGGACGATCCCGATGTCTACGCGATGCTCCAACAAGGGCGCACGACGGGGGTCTTTCAATTGGAAGGCGCCGGGGTCACGGCGCTGCTCACGAAGTTAAAACCCACGGAGTTTCGCGATCTGATCGCGATCTTGGCGCTCTATCGTCCCGGCCCACTAGAGAGTGGCATGGCCAATGACTATATCGAGCGCAAGCACGGGCGTCAGCCCGTCACCTACCCCCATCCCGACCTCGAAACAGTTCTGAAAGAGACGTATGGGCTGCCGATCTATCAAGATCAGTTATTGCTCATGGCGCGCACGCTCGCGGGGTTCAGTCTCGCCGAAGCCGATATTCTGCGCGTGGCCGTGGGCAAGAAGAAAAGAGACGTGATGGAGAAGATGCGCGCGCGCTTCGTCGAGGGGTGCGTGCAGAACGGGATCGCCCGCGCCAAAGCTGAGGAACTCTTCGCAGATATTGAGAAATTTGCGCGCTACGGGTTCGTCAAAGCGCACTCGACGGCCTACGCGCTCATCTCGTACTGGACGGCCTATCTCAAAGTGAAATACCCCGCGTGTTATCTCGCAGCCCTGCTGACGAGCGTCGCCGGAAATACTGAAAAAATAGCGGAGTACATTCAAGAGTGTCGCGAGCTGGGGATCACCGTGCTGCCCCCGGATGTGAACGAGAGCGACGCGGATTTTACGCCGTTGTCCAAGAATCAAATCCGCTTTGGGCTGGGGGCGATCAAGAACGTGGGAAGTGCAACGGTGCAGGCGATCTTAGAGGCTCGGAAGCGGAGAGGTGCGTTTCGCAGTTTTGCCGATTTCTGTCGGCGCGTCCCCAGCGACGTCCTCAACCGTGAAGTCTTAGAAAGCCTGATCAAGTGCGGGGCGTTTGATCGTTGCGGCACGCGCAAGGGATTATTAGCTCAAGTCGAAGCCGGGCTGGCCCTGGCCGCGCAGGCGCAGCAGGAGCGCAAGAGCGGCCAAAGATCGTTCTTCGCCCAAGAAGAGGCGGAGTTCTCTCTTGGGCGCCCAACAGACGGGCACGACGAATTCGCAAAGCCCGAACTCTTGCGCTTCGAAAAAGAACTGCTGGGACTCTACGTGAGCGGACACCCCTTGGAGCACGTGAAGGAGCGTCTGGGCCTCTTGTGCACGTGCGATCTGCAAAGAGTGCACGAGCAACCCGACGGAAAGGAGCTGCAGCTTGGCGGGCGCATTGATTCGTTGCGGGTGATCACGACCAATACGGGCAAGCGCATGGCTTTCGTGCGCTTGGAAGACCTCTCTGGGCAAGTAGAAGTCACGGTCTTCCCCGAGCCATACGAGCACGCCAAGCAACTGCTCAAAGAGGACCAGATCATCTGGGTGCGTGGGCGCGCCGAGCGACGCTCCGAACGCTCCAATGGCGTCCAGATCGTTGCCGAAGAGCTTCTCTCGCTCGAGGAAGCAGAGCGCACGGTGCAACTCTATCTCGCCGTGGAACCGGAGCACGTGACGGAGTCATTTGTGCGCAAGCTGAAGGATATTTTGAGCGCCTCGCCGGGGGCATCGCCGGTCTATGTGCGCCTGCTGGGGGATGAGCCGATCACGGTGCGATTGGGGGCGGGCGTGGGATTGACGAGCACGTTGCTCAAGGAGTTAGAGGCGTTCTTAGGTGATCCAGAGCGCATCCAGAAAGTAACGCGCAAGGGAGGCCGATAAACTATGACGGCGCTGGTGCGCTTGGGGCGCTGGCTCCATCCGGGGATCGGGGTCAAGCGCTGGCTGGCGCTCGTGATCGTCTCGCTGGGGCTTTTTATCTTGGGGCTTTTTGTGCTCTTGGGGCAGAATCTCGTGCGGGCTGTCTATACTATCGTCGCGCCGTCGGCGCTCTCGACCTTGTTCTTAGCTATCAGCTTGATGGTGCTGGGAGCGGTCGGGGTGCTCTTTGGGGTGCAGCGGATCAGCCGTTCCATCGTGCGGGCTATCGCTGCTCCTGCCGAGGGGCGCATGGGCGAGATCCTCTTCGAAAAGAGGCTCTTGAGCCAGGGGCCGCGCATCGTCGCCATTGGCGGCGGCACGGGGTTGTCTTCACTCTTGCGCGGCTTGAAACAGCTCACGACCAACGTGACAGCCGTCGTGACGGTCATGGACGACGGGGGCAGTTCTGGAAGGCTGCGTCAAGAACTGAATATCTTACCCCCTGGGGATATTCGGAACTGTCTCATCGCTCTTGCTGAAGACGAGTCTCAGATCTCGCAGCTCTTCAATCATCGCTTTCAGGGGGGGACTCTGCAAGGGCATTCGCTCGGCAATCTCGTTCTGGCGGGGCTGCAAGAGATGACGGGGAGCTTTGATCGCGCTATCGAAGAGATGAGCACGCTGCTCAACACGCGGGGGCAGGTTCTGCCGGCGACGCTGGAGCACGCTGAACTGGTCGCGGAGCTCGACGACGGGCGCATCATCCAGGGGGAGAGCCGCATTCCCAAGGCGGGCGGGCGGGTGTGCCGTATGGCGCTGTCGAACCCCAGTGTGCGCGCTTACCCCAAAGTGCTGGAAGAGATCCGGCACGCCGATCTCATCATTCTGGGGCCGGGCAGTCTGTTTACGAGCGTGATCCCCAACTTGCTCGTCGCGGGGGTTCGCCACGCGCTAGAACGCTCACTCGCGAAAAAGTTCTATATTATGAACCTGATGACCCAGCCGGGAGAGACTTCGGGGTTCACCGCGCGAGATCATGTGAGGGCTTTGAGTGCGTATCTCGATGTGCGCTCGCTGGATTTCGTCGTGTTGAACAAGCAACCCGTTCCCCAAGAGCTTCTTGTCCAATATGCTCAGGAAGGCTCCGTCCCCGTCGCAGATGATTTGGCTGAGCCGAACGAGTGGGGTGTTCGGGTCATTCGGGCGGATCTCTTGGAGATCGTGACGCTGCCGCGCTGGCCCTCGGATGCTCAAGTGCCTACCGTCAAGCACAACTCTAAAGAGCTTGCGCGGGTGATCGCTGCCTGTGTGCCCGATCTGTTCCCGTCATGGACCCGCTGGTGACCTACACAACGAGCCGAGAGGAGGAGAGCCATGACCGTGAAGCGATATCGGTTGCGCATCCCTGGCCCCATTGATCTGGAACCCGAGGTCTTATCGTTCATGAGTGCCCCGCTCATCGCGCACTACGGACACGACTGGGTGGAAATCTACACCGAGACCGTAACGCTGTTGAAACAAGTCTGGCAGACAAAAGAAGCGAGCGTCTTTCTCATGCCGGGGCCGGGCAGCGTCGGCATGGAAGCAGCGATTGCCAGCCTGTCCGGCGACACCCATCAACTGCTCGTGCTGACCAACGGGTTCTTTGGGGATCGGTGGGTGACGATAGCGCGGGCGTATTCGTCGCGGGTCTCGGTGTTGGAGAGCACATGGGGTCGCGCCTTCGACGTTGACGCTGTGGAGCAAGCTCTTAAGCGCGACCGGGAGATCAAAGTCGTGATCATGGTGCACGGTGAAACTTCAACGGGGGTGCTCAACCCGTTGCGAGAGATCGGCGCGCTCTGCGAACGATACGGAGCGGTGCTCGTCGCGGACATGGTGGCGACGCTGGGGGGCACCGAGATCGCGTTTGACGACTGGCAGATTGGGATCGGTGTGAGCGCGACGCAAAAATGCTTAGAGTGTCCGCCGGGATTAGCTCCTGTGGCGGTCAGTCCGCGCGCGTGGGAGGCAATCGAGCGCAGCAAGGGGCCGGGATGGTTTGTGAACCTGCGCACCTGGCAGCACTTCGCGCGCGAGTGGGCCGACTGGCATCCCCATCCCGTGACGATGCCCACCGGACTAACCCAAGCCCTGCGCTTCAGTCTGCATAATATTTTAGAAGAAGGGCTTTCTCAGCGATGGGCGCGCCATTGGGAGATCGCGGCTCTTGTGCGTAACGCCCTCAAGAATCTGGGGTTTGAACTCTTCGTCCCCGATGACCGCGAGGCGATGAATACCGTGACAGCGGCCAAGGGCCACCCCAAGCTGCCGGCCGCTGCGCTCATCCATGCTCTCAAGGAGAAGCATCAGATTCTCATCGGAGGCGGGTTGGAAAAGTTAGCAGGGCAGATCTTTCGCATCGGGCACATGGGGCCGACGGCAACCCGTGACGCCATCGTGCCGACGCTGCTCGCGATTGAAGACGTCTTGAGGTCCGTTGGCATCGCAGTGGAGCCGGGGCAGGGCTTGCGCGCCCCCATGCCCGTCATGGGGTCTTGATGATCGTCTCTTTGATGTTATTCTCCTCGTTGCACTCGAAGATCTGTTGTTTGCTGTCGGCAGTGACGGTGAGGATATAGCTGCCCGCCGTCAGAAGATATGTAGTGCTTGCTTGTTCGCCGGCTCTTGGCGCCAACGGCGATGTCCGCGCCTCGCCGATGAGCTGCCCGTTGAGGGAGAACGCTGTTGTGGACGGGGCAGGCACGGTGGCGGTGCCGATATTCTCCACGTAGGCGCGCGCATTCAAGAGCCAGGCGGTCGGCGAGACCTGCGAGACGTCCACGTACAAGTGGCGAATGGTCAGATCGGGGCAGCCTGTGGGCGTAGTGGACACGGTGTAGATCGCATGGGCGATCACGCGTGCCGTGCGACAGCGCAGCGTGACGAGCGTCGGATTGGCGATCGGAGGCGAGAGCACTTGGGCACCTTCGACCTCCCAGCGCGTGAAACGATACGTAATATTCTCAAACGAGACTTGTGGGCTGGCTTGTAGAAAGATATCTGTAAGGGTGTCGAAGCTGCGCACGAAGGGCGTGACGCCGCCGCCCTCACCTAAGATATCAAGAGGGCGCACGTCAATGAACGTCCCATGAAGATATTTTTCTGGCCCTTCTTGAGCAGCGACAGCGACGTCACAAAAATCTGCGCGTTGGGAGCGATAGACCGCCTGCACGCGCGCGCTGGCTGTGAAGGGGACTTGCCCGGCGCGCAGGCGCAGCTGCTGAGGCGCTTTCGAATACGGCTCGCCGTTAAAATCCCAGCGATCAAAGTAATGCAGTGCTTGTTGGACGCCGCAGTTGTCGAGTTGTCTATTGACGGCTTGGAGGGTGACGGTCTCGCCCAGGGGCACGGTGAGTGTAAATGGCCGACCGGAGTAGATGCGCCCGTTGACTATGAGCACAGCGTTTTCGCATGTTGCACTGATCCCCAGTTCCAGTTGTGTTTGGCCTGGCACGGTGAAGAGATGTCCGCTCCAGAGCACCAATCCGATGAGAAGCGCCCATTTGGCCGACCCAGTTACCCCTTGACCAGGGTTCGTCATTGAGATCACCCCTCTTCACGCTGTTGCTATTATAGCGCAAAGGGGCGAGAAAGTTAAATGTCCAACACGCACTCGACTTGGACTCTAGCGGGCTGCTGGAGCACGCGCAAATTATTATATGTCACGGCTTTGACGTCTATGCGCGGGTCGTGCCGTGCGCGATCTAAGGG
>JAOAIA010000026.1 GCA_026414955.1 Candidatus Bipolaricaulota bacterium | reverse complement strand
GGCCACAAGAGCAATGATTGTAAGAGAGATCAATGACATTTGGTGGCCTTTTGGGCTTGCGTTGGTCTTGATATTTCAATGGTTTATCGCAGTGCAAAATTTTCCCCAGTCTGTGAAGAGATATCCACGCTTTGCAAAGATATTCTTATGGATAGATGGAATCATAACATCGGTTTGGGTGCTTCCCTGGTGCCTCATGAACGAACTCTTTGGTGAACCAAATCCTCTCTATCCCTGGATGCGGGTGTTCATAGGCCTTGCGTATCTTGCCGTATGGGGCTATATCATCAAGCGTAGGAGCGAGATCCAGTCCCCTAGGCCGTCAAAGTCTCAGTAGGCCTACACGATCGCGAGCATGCGCTCAATCGCTCTTCGGGCTTTGCTGGCTGTTGGCTCCGGCACGCGAATCTCGTAGATCTCTTCGCGCAGCGATCTCAAGACTTTGTCGAGCGTAATCTTCTTCATGTACTCGCAGATCGCGCGCTCGTTGGCCGGATAGAACGTCTTGCCTGAGGTCTCTTTCTTGAGTCGGTGCAGAATCCCGATCTCTGTAGCGACAATGAATTCGTTCGCTGCGCTTTGGCGCGCATGCCTGACCATGCCCTCCGTCGAGAGAATGTGCACTTCGCCCTTCAAATCCCCCGTTGCTTGATAGTACATGCACGACGACGAGCAGCCGCATTCAGGATGGACGAGCAGCTCAGCCTCAGGGTGCGCCGCGCGCATCGCGTCTATATCTCTGGGGCGAATCCCCGCGTGCACGTGACACTCCCCCGGCCAGATGTGCATCTTCCGCCCCGTCACCCTCTGAATGTACGCGCCCAAGAACATATCCGGCAGAAAGAGGATCTCTTTGTCTGGAGGAATCGCCTGCACGACTTTGAGCGCGTTCGTCGACGTGCAACAGTAATCTGACTCAGCCTTCACTTCGGCGGTCGTGTTCACATACGAGACGACGACAGCGTTGGGATGCTCGGCTTTCCACTGGCGTAACTGTTCGGCGTTGATCGTCGCAGCGAGCGAGCAGCCTGCCTCCAGATCGGGCAGCAGGACTTTTTTCTCTGGACAGATAATAGAAGCGGTCTCGGCCATAAAATGCACGCCGCAGAAGACAATAATATCAGCATCGGTCTTGGCCGCGGCTTGCGACAGCCCCAGCGAATCCCCGATAAAATCAGCGGTATCTTGCACTTCTGGGAGCTGATAGTTATGCGCCAAGATCACAGCGTTCTTCTCGGCTTTGAGTCTTTTGATCTCTTGTGCGATCTCAAGTTGTTCGACGACGGTCATGGCGCAAGCACCTCCAGATGCATATCAATGGCTTTGACCGAGTGCGTGAGCGCACCGATAGAGATACAATCTACCCCCGTCGCAGCGATCTCGCGCACATTGTCTAAAGTAACGCCGCCGGAGGCCTCAAGCAAGGCACGCCCCCCGACGATCTTGACGGCCTCACGTATCTCTTCAAGAGCCATATTGTCCATCATAATAATATCAGCTCGCGCTTCTAATGCTTCTTGAAGTTCTGTGAGATTTTTCACTTCGACTTCGATCTTGAGCGTCGTCGGGGCTGAGCGCCGTGCGCGCTCGATAGCTTTGGCGATGCCCCCAGCAGCACGGATGTGATTGGTCTTAATCAGCACGCCGTCGTACAGCCCCAGCCGGTGATTCTGCCCGCCTCCGACTCTCACAGCGTATTTATCTAAGATTCTCAGTCCCGGCGCGGTCTTGCGCGTATCTAAGATTTTCGCTGGGAAATCTTTGACAGCCTCGACGTAGCGCGCTGTGAGGGTTGCGAGCCCACTCAGTCTCTGCAAGAGATTGAGCGCCGTGCGCTCGCCGGTCAAGATCGCCCGCACGCGTCCCTCCAGCTCAGTGATGGTCTGCCCGGCAGTGAGTCGGTCGCCATCGCGCACAGGCGCACGAACAGTGATGGTGGGATCGAGCAGAGTAAAGATCATCTGCACGATAGGGATGCCCGCGACGACGCACGGCTCTTTGGCGCGAATGACGGCTCGGCCCCTCTGATTCGGCTCGCAGATCGCTTCGGTCGTCACGTCCCCGGAGCCAAGGTCCTCGCGCAAGGCCCTCTCGATGATCTCTCGAACCAGAAGAGTATCTAGCTCGCTCATGGCGACTCCGTCTGTAGTTGTTTCTCTAAGCGCAAGGGGCGATCTTTCTGGACGATAATGTGCGCCTGCCAAGTGGGGTCTTCGTTGGGAAAATCCGCGCGAACATGAACCCCGCGTGTCTCGGTGCGGAAGAGCGCGCTCTGGGCGATCAGCCGCGCGACCAATGCTTGGTCTCTCAAAAGCCCGGAGCTTTTCGCTTCAAGAGCGCTCAGCTCTTGGATGGCGTATTCTAAGCCCGCGCGATCTCGCACCAACCCGACGTGCTCGGTCATGAGCTGTTTTACCCAAGAGAGTTCGGGAGTTCGCGGGGTCACGGGTTCGCAAGTTCTTGAACCCTCAAACTGTTGAACTCGTGAACTCGCGAACTTATGGCGAACCGCGGCTTCGACCGCCCGCCGCGCAAAGACCAGACACTCCAAGAGCGAGTTGCTCGCCAAGCGATTCGCGCCGTGCACACCCGTGCACGAGACCTCCCCGATAGCGAAGAGATTTTTCACTGTCGTTTCGGCCCATAGATCCGTGCGCACGCCACCAATAGTGTAATGCGCCGCCGGTGCAACCGGGATAAGATCGCGCGTTATATCAAGCCCGTGCTGGAGGCACGTCTCATAGATATTGGCGAAGCGCGCGCGCACCAACTTGGGATCGAGATGGCGCAAGCTCAGAAAGACATGATCGGCCTTGGATTTTCGCATCTCCTCGAAGATCGCGCGGGCGACGATATCGCGCGGGGCCAGCTCAGCGCGCTCATCGTATGTGATCATGAACCGTTCCCCTTGGGGGTTGAGCAGATACGCGCCTTCGCCGCGCACGGCCTCGCTGATGAGAAAGCTGCGCGCGCCAGGGACAGCCAGCGCCGTGGGATGAAACTGAATGAATTCGAGATCGGCCAGCTCGGCTCCAGCCAGATACGCCAGGGCGATCCCCTCGCCGGTGGCGCCGGGGGGATTGGTCGTGCGTTGATAGAGCGCCGCTGCTCCACCGGTCGCGAGAATCGTGACGCGGGCCAGCACGATCTGGGTAACCTGCTCGCGTGCAACCCGTGCACCGATGCACGTCCCGTCGGTGGCCAACAGCTCGATGACCGGCGTGTGCTCTATCAGCTGAATATTGGGGTTTTGCAAGACAAGCTCTGAGAGTCGAGCGACGACGCGCTGCCCGGTCGAGCTGCCTCCGGCGTGGACGATGCGACGGCGGCTGTGGCCGCCCTCGCGCCCCAGTTCGTAGCCCGACGGCGTCCGGTCGAACGCGACCCCTAAATGGTCTAATTCTTTAATGCACCGTGGCCCCTCACGCACCAAGACGTCTACGGCGCGCTCATCGCACAGCCCCCGTCCGGCTCTGAGAGTATCTTCGCGATGGAGTTGCGGGGAGTCGTTCTCATCTACAGCCGCGGCGATGCCCCCTTGCGCCCACGCGGAATTCGTCTCGGAGATGCTCGTCTTGGTGAGCAGGCAGACACGCCCATAGTCGGCTGCCCGGAGGGCGGCGTAGAGTCCGGCCAGCCCCGCGCCGATGACGAGAAAATCGCTTTCAGGAGCGTTCATACGCGTCGTCTCATTATACAGATATGTGCTGTATTAGCGCAAGGACTGGCGTTGTGATATAAAATAAAAGTTATGGAGAAGCTTGTGGATCGTCTGGCGGAGCTACGAAGAAGATATGAGGAGCTGGAGCATCAGCTCAGCCAGCCCGATGCTGTCACGAGCGCCCACTATGTAAAGCTCTCGCAGGAGTACGCCCGACTGAAGCGCCCCGTCGAGCTGTATGAGCGTCTGAAACGCTTGGAGCAGACTATAGCTGAAGCGCGCGAGCTGCTCGATGGTGATGGGGATCTACGCGCACTCGCTCATGAGGAGTTGCAGCGCGCCGAAGCCGAACGCGCGCAGCTCTTGGACGAAGCGCGGCTCTTGCTTGTCCCCGAAGACCCGCGCGATGCGGGCAATGCGATCATAGAGATTCGCGCTGGGGCTGGCGGGGAGGAGTCCGCGCTCTTTGCTGCTGATCTCTTCCGCATGTATAAAAAGTTCGCTGATGGACACAATCTGCGCATTGAAGTGCTCGACTCACACCCGACGGACCTGGGCGGGTTCAAGCAGATCGTCTTTGAGGTCACCGGGCCGGGAGCGTTCGGGAAGTTTAAGTTCGAGAGCGGCGTCCATCGCGTCCAGCGCGTCCCGGAGACCGAAGCGTCGGGACGCATTCACACGAGCACCGCGACCGTCGCGGTGCTGCCTGAGGTCGAGGACGTGCGGATTCAGATTCGCGACGAAGATATAGAATTCGAAGCGTTTCGCTCCGGTGGCCCCGGCGGGCAGAACGTGAATAAAGTCGCTACGGCTGTGCGCTTAGTGCACAAGCCCACGGGGATCGTCGTGACCTGCCAAGAAGAGCGGAGCCAGCACAAGAACAAAGAGAAAGCGATGAAGCTCTTGCGCGCGCGGCTGCAAGAGAAGTACGAATCCGAACAGAAGCAAGAGATCACGCACCAGCGCCGCATCCAAGTGGGGACAGCCGCGCGCAGCGAGAAGATCCGCACCTATAACTTCCCGCAGAATCGGGTTACCGACCATCGAATTGATCTGACGCTCTATCAATTGGATCGCGTTCTTGAGGGCGAGCTGGACGAATTGCTCACAGCGCTCGACAAAGCGTATCGCGAGCAGCAGTTGGCGGAGTTAGAGAAGTAGGCCCTCACCCCGCCCTGCGGGCACTCCTCTCCCGTAGATGACTAGGGGAGAGGGGCCGGGGGTGAGGGCCTTGAATCTCTCAGCACCCAGCACGTCTTGCCAGCACGATCTGTGATTGACGCAGCTCCGAGCTGCCGCGCGCCCAAGCGACGTAGACGTTCCCTTGACCGTCTACAGCAACAGCCACTTCGGAAGCATCAATCCCTGGGCCGCGCAAGCCCAAGAACACGAAGTTTGGCCCAGAATTAGGGATGTCATCGCGCTGCCACGTCTGGCCACCGTCGGTCGAGCAGATAAAGCCCGTTTGTTCAGCACCGACGATGCTGGAGAAGCTCACGTAGAGATTCTTCCCGTCGCTGGCGATGGAGGGAAACGCCCCATCTTTAGCGATGACGACGCTCTCTCCCCACGTCTGCCCGCCATCGCGGGAGACTGCCAGCATAATATCGGCGCTATCGGGGGCGGCTTCCTCGGTGTCGTCGTGGACGTTGTAGATGGTGTTATCGAGAAAAGCCCATTCGGGGGCGTCGGAGAATCCAGGGTTGTCGGTGACCTGGATTGGCCCCTCCCAGGTTACACCCCCATCTGCAGTCTTAAAGAAGTAGACATCAGCTTCCTCGGAGCTGAGAGCGAGCGTATATGCTAAGTAGAGCGTGCCATCGGGCCCCTGCGCCCACTGCGGCCAGCGCAGAAATTCAAACGTCTCCAACAGCACCTGGAACGGCGAGAACGTCCGACCATCCGTAGATTTGCTCCAGACAAGCTTTGAAAAATCCTCAAACCACGTGACGTAGACGGTCTGCTGGGCGTCTACGAAGACGTCGACGTTGCCATCCCATTCTCGGGTGAGCTCATGCTGGCCCGAAGGCGCATCAGTCTCGGCGACTTTGACGGGATCGCTCAGCCACGTCTGGGCACCATCGTCAGAGCAGCGAATGAAGATATCACCCCCGAAATCATCCCAGCCCTGCCAGACGACGCAGAGCCGCCCACCGCCAAGCGAGACCGCTGGTGCAACGGGCCAGTCCCCCCCAACGCCTTTGGAGACGTTAATTGGTTCCCCAGGCCGCAACGCCCCAGGAGGCACGACACTCAAGAATATCTCAGCACCATCTTGCAGGGCAGCCCAAACCACGTAGGCTGTCCCATCGGGCGCGACGGCTAGGTCCGAGTTATAAACCAGATCTCCTGATCGGAACCCGGCCTCAGCGATCACGACCGACTGCCACGCTGTCTGCTGGGCCTGGCTGCCCCAGCCTGCGCAGAGAAGAACGACCAACCCAAGCACCGACCACTTCCCCAACATTTTGAAGTTCATAGGGTCACCTCCGAGATGTATCGCAATTATATAATTTTCTGGGGCGTGGGCCAAGCAGCAAAGGCCTTGACAGCTAGGACGACCCATGCTAATATAAATGTGCCTTCTGGGTCTATAGCTCAGTGGTAGAGCGCGCGCCTGATAAGCGCGAGGTCGGAAGTTCGATTCTTCCTAGACCCACCAATTTATTCTTCTCTTCTCAACTTGACCTACACCCTCAAAGTTGGTAACTTAGAACTGTCAAACTGTCCCTCGGGGCCGTAGCTCAGTTGGGAGAGCGCCCGCTTTGCAAGCGGGAGGTCGGCGGTTCGACTCCGCTCGGCTCCACCACGCAAAGCTGCTTCCACACCGTTGCTTTCAAGACCTCCAGATTACTATAGTAGAACCGCCAGGGATGCAGGCATTAGATCTGGCCAATGAGTATCGCCTTAGAGTGAACGTTTGTAACGAGCATCTTGACAAACGGCCTTCAATCTGCTTTAATACATTTGGTACTTGCTCTCCGCTCGACACGCCGCAAGGCCCGGGCGGAGTTATCTTTTCAGAGAACTATGCCCAAAGAACCTACTATCAAGCGCACTGTAGCCTTCTTTGATGGCCAGAATCTCTTTCACGCTGCTCGCGAAGCCTTCGGGTATACATATCCCAACTATGATCCGGCATGCTTAGCCCGCGCTGTCTGTCAGCCTAGAAACTGGCAGTTGAAGCAAGTGCGCTTCTATACCGGTATTCCCGATCCCCATGACGACCCCTTGTGGCATCAGTTTTGGGCTGCCAAGTTGCGGTTTTTGAGCTGGCAAGGTGTGCACGTCTTCTCGCGGACGCTCCGCTATCGCAATCAGTGCGTCAGGCTCCCCGATGGCACCGAGCACACGTTTCTCGCCGGAGAAGAGAAGGGGATTGACGGCGCATCGCTATTGACGTCATTCGCCTTGCTCACCGCAACGAGTATGACGTGGCTCTGATCTTCAGCCAAGACCAAGATCTCTCGGAAGTCGCCGAAGAGGTTCGCGCGATTGCTCGCGAGCAACATCGCTGGATCAAGGTGGCGAGTGCTTTTCCCCTCAGCCCGACCAGCCGCAACCGTCGGGGGATTGAGAAGACCGATTGGATTCCGATAGATCGTGCTCTCTATGAGTCGTGTCTAGATCGGCGGGATTATCGCCCGCGATGGAGCCGTACACCCTAGATTAAGTCTCCTACTTGTCAGTGCTTGTCTTCTTTCAACAAGCCGTGTATACTCTCAATGCGATGGCTTCTAGCTGGGCAGCGAGGGCAGCAGGAGGGATCTATGCAACGCTACGGTCTATACATCGGAGGCCACTGGCAGGAGACACCCTCAACCTACCCAGTCCGAAACCCCGCCACCCAAGAGTCCATCGCAGAGTGTGCTGTCGCTATTGAAGCTGATGTGGATCGCGCTGTGCGCGCCGCCGCGCACGCTTTCCCAGATTGGGCTGCGCGCTCTTATGAAGAGCGCGGCGAGTTCTTAAGGGCTATCGCCAATGCGCTCAAAGAGCGCTTCGACGAGCTTGCGCTGTTAGAGTGCCAAGAGACCGGACGCCCCATTAAAGAGATCCAAGCCCACGATATCCCCGCAACGATCAGTCTCTTTGAGTATTTTGCCGGGATCGGCCCGGCGACTATGGGCGAGACCATCCCCGTTCCGGGAGAGTATCTGACGTACACGCGACGCGAACCCTTAGGGGTCGTCGCCGCGATCACGCCCTGGAATTTCCCGCTATGGCTGGCAGCGTTGAAGATCGCCCCGGCGCTGGTTGCTGGGAATACGGTCGTCATCAAGCCCGCACCGACAACGCCGTTGACGACTTTAGAATTTGCAAAGATCACCGAGAGCGTTGGGCTGCCGCCAGGGGTCTACAACGTGCTCACCGACCCAACTCCAGCAACGGTGGGCAGCGCCCTGTGCGCACACCCATTAGTGAATAAGATCGCATTCACGGGTTCAACGGCCACGGGAATGAAGATCATGCAACTCGCTGCCCCGAATATCACGCGCGTCTCGCTGGAGCTTGGAGGCAAGGCCCCGTTCATCGTCTTTGCTGATTGTGATTTTGACAGAACTCTTGCGCAGGCGCTCTTGGCGAATTTCTTTGCCCAAGGGCAGATGTGCACCGCCGGGGCGAGATTACTGATTGAGCGTCCGATCTATCAAAGATTTTTAGACGCGTTCGTCGAGCGCGCCTCTCGACTCAAAATCGGCGATCCCAGCGACCCCATGACCGAGTTCGGCACGTTGCACTCCCAAGCTCAGCTGGAGAAAGTCAAGCACTATGTGAAGCTCGCTCACGAGCAGGGAGCACGCTTGATTGTGGGCGGCAAGCAACCCCAAGGATCAGAGTTTGAGCGCGGCTTCTTCTTCGAGCCGACTGTTTTCACGGAAGTGCAGCCGACGATGGCTCTCGCGTGCGAAGAAGTCTTTGGCCCCGTCGTCGGAGTGATCGCTTTTGACGGCGAAGACGAAGCGGTGCAGATCGCGAACTCAGTCGAGTACGGACTCGCAGCGGGGATTTTTACGCAAGATATCAGCAGAGCTATACGAGTGGCGCATCGGGTGAAGGCCGGCAGAGTCTGGGTGAATTGTTACAATATGCATCCGGCGGGCGTGCCCTATGGGGGCATGAAGAAGAGCGGCTTTGGACGCGAGGCAGGGCTGCACTGCCTGCTCGAGCTCTACACCGAAGTCAAGAGCGTGCAAATCGACACGAGTCCGGATTTCTTCGATTGGTTTATGTGATAGCCCTCACCCCTGACCCCTCTCCCCGTTGAGACGGGAGAGGGGTGCCGCTAGGCGGGGTGAGGGCCACAGAAGGAGTACAAAATGCAAGAGACTTTCTTCAGCTTTGAGCTGCCTACGCGAATTCTCTTCGGTGTCGGCGCTCTCGGCAATCTGCGCTTGGAGTTGGATACTCGCCATTGGAAGTCTGTGTTGGTTGTCACCGATAGCGGGGTGCGCACAGCTGGCTTGCTCGATGCTCTCACAGCCCAGCTTGAGGGGCTAGACTACGCCGTCTACGATGGGATTCTGCCGAACCCGACAGTGCAGTGCATCGAGAGCGCTTTGTCTCTTGCTCAAGGGCGTGATGCGCTCATCGCCATCGGCGGTGGCAGCGTTATAGATAGTGCCAAGGCTCTCAATGCCGTCAAGACGCACGGCGGTTCAGTCTTAGACTACGAGGGCAACGATGCGGTGCCCGGCCCGTGTGGCCCGCTCATTGCTATTCCGACGACCGCGGGCACCGGCAGCGAAGTGACGTTTATCGCGATGGTCACCGTGCCGGAGCGCAAACAGAAGCTGCCCTTGGTCAGTCGTTACTTGGCTCCGACGCTCGCTCTCGTGGACCCTGAGCTGACGAAGACCCTACCCCCAAGCGTGACGGCGCACACGGGGCTGGACGCGCTCACGCACGCGACTGAAACGTTGGTTTCGATCTCGGCGCAGCCGATCAGCGATCTGTTAGCTCTTCAAGCGATCACGCTGATCTCTGAGAACTTGCCTCGCGCTGTGAAAGACGGCTCAGATATGGGAGCACGGGCGAGTCTCTCGTATGCGGCGTTGATCGCGGGGATCGCGTTTAACAACGGTTGGGTAGGGTTGGCGCACGCGATTGCGCACGCTGTAGGAGGGCTCTACGATCTGCCGCATGGGCTGTGCTGCGCCTTGGCGTTGCCAGCCGTGATGGAGTTCAACCTCGACGTGCAACGGGCCAAATATGAGCAGATCGCGCAGGCGCTGGGGGTCTCTTCGGCCGAAGAGGGGATCGCGCGTGTGCAGGAGTTGATGAGAGAAGTCAGGGTGCCGACGCGCTTGCGAGATGTGGGCGTGCGCGAGAGCGATCTAGACAAAATTACTGAGCTTGCGCTGGCCGACGGCTCGGTGCTCTTCAACCCGCGCCAGCCCAGTCCCGAAGAGCTACGCGAGCTGGTGCAGGAGATCTGGTAAAGTAAGGAGGTGCCAATGGGCTTTCCATATCAAGACCCGCAGCAAGCGAAGCAGTTTGTGCTGGAGTTCGCCAATCGTCTCAAGGATGTGAAAGAAATATATGAAGGCTGGTCGGCGCTCAAGATGCTCATCGGGATTCACATCAAGCAACCCGATATTGACTTCTGGGTGGACGCCCGCGGCGAAGGGATGCAGATCTGTGAAACTCACCCCGGCGGCGAAGAGGGCGCCTCTCTCACTCTTACGGCCGATCTCTTTCACAAGCTCTACACCGGCCAAGAGAACGCGATGCTGGCGTTCACCAAGAGGCTGATTCAGCCCAAGGGCAAAGTGAGCGGCATCATGCAGCTCACGCGCACGATGCCGCAAGCCGTTGAGGCGTATAAGAAATTCTTGGCGGAGAAAGGGGTGCAGGCGTAGAATCACGGAAAGCACGGAAGCGCCACGGATTACACGGAAACGGCTTTCATTTCTGTGCTTTCCGTGCTGCTCCGTGCCCCCCGTGATTCAAAAAAATCATGCGCATCACTAACGTCACAGTGAAGCTCCTGGAGTATCCGTTAGAGCAGCCGTTCTATCCCGCGTGGCTGCCAGGGTATCCCCAAGCGTTCCATCGAGTCAATCTCGTCATTCTTGAGACCAATGAGGGCATAAAAGGCTACTCGGCAGGCTTCGCCTTCGGGCAAGAAGGGACCAAGCTGGGAGAGCTGCTGGCCCCGTTTCTGTTGGGGCGCGACCCGTTCAACGTCGAAGAGATTATAAAGATCTTGCGCTCGGCAACGTTTCTCGGGCTGAGATTATGGTACGTCGAGCCAGCGTTATGGGATATCATCGGCAAAGCCCTGAACGTCCCAGTCTATAAGCTCTTGGGGGGCTATCAAGAGCGCATCAAAGCTTATGCGAGCACAGGAGAACTCAAGGGCGTCGAAGAGCGCTTAGAGTATATTGAACAGATTCAAAAGATGGGCTTTCGCGCGGTGAAGCTGAGATTTCACAGCTTAGATTGGCGTGAAGATATGAAAGTCGCGCGCGCGGTGCGCGAGCGCTTCCCCACGATAGAACTGATGGTGGACGCCAATATGGGCTGGCGCGTGGCGGGCTTGGGCGAAGCCCCGCATTGGGACTTAGCGACGGCCCAGCGCGTCGCTGAAGAACTCCAAGAGCTGGGTGTGCTCTGGCTCGAGGAGCCGTTGGATAAGAACGATTATCACGGCTATCGGCTGCTCCGTCAGCGAGTGGGCCTTGCGCTCGCTGGCGGGGAGATGAACTCAGATCTTCATGAGTTCCGTGAGCTGATACTCAATCAGTCATTAGATATTCTGCAGCCGGATGCGATGCTCTCCGGCGGGATTCTGACGGCGAAGAAGATCGCGGGGATGGCTGAAGCTCATGGGCTGCGCGTCGCACCGCACACCTGGACGAGCGGGCTGGGCTTAGCTGCCAATCTGCATATAATGGGCGCATGCCCAAACTGCGCGTGGGCGGAGTTCCCCTACGAGCCGCCGGGGTGGACGCCCCAAGCACGCGATTTCTTCTTGAAGAAGCCGTTGATGATTGATCCTGACGGCTATATCTCCGTTCCGTCGGGGCCGGGGCTTGGAGTCGAGCTGAACGAAGAGGCGCTCGCGCGCTACGCCAGGGGCTGACTTGCACGAGAGCCTGTCAAACAGCTAAGATAAACACACGGAGTGCCGGAGGAGGATAAGCCATGAGAATGAATCGCCGTCTCTTTTTGAAGGCGCTCGGCGTTGGGGCAGGAGCGCTGACGCTGAGCCCGGTGTTGGGGTGGGGCCAACAGACCCCAGTGAAGATCGGGCTGATCGGGCCGATTAATCTCCTGGACGTAGGGCGCGCCATGGTGCGCGGCGCACAATTGGCTCTCGACGAGATCAACAAGCTCGTGGACGACAAGAAGCTGCCGCCGCCCAAGCTCACTATGGACGGGCTGATCCGTGACGATCAGGTCATTCGGGGCGATGTGGCACGCGCTGCGTTTGAAGAACTCGTCGAGAAGGGCGCCCAGGTCATCGTGGGGGGCTTTCTCGACGAAGCGGTTATGGGCATGATCCCTTCGATGGCACGGCTGAAAAAACCCTTCGTGAACACGGGCACCAGCGGCAAGCAATTCAGTGAGCTGCTCAGGAGCGACTACGAGAGATATAAGTATTACTTCCGGGTGATGCTCAATACCGAAGTTCTCGGCCAAGACGCTGTCGGCATGGTCAAGGGCCTGATGAAAGAGGAGTTAGGGATTCAGAAGGTCGCGCTGGTGATGGAGGACAGCAACTTCGGGCGGGATTACTTGAAGATCTTACAGGAGCGCCTGCCGGCAGAAGCCGGGGTGCAGGTCGCGAAAGCCATCAATTTCCCGATCAACAACCCGGACTTCAACGCCATCCTCCAGCAGGTTAGCGACCCCAGCGTCGACGCCGATGCGATCATCCCAGGGTTTGCGTTCAACCCGGGGGTGCCCTTTGTCGGCCAGACGTACGAGCTGAAGATCGATCTGCCGGTCATCGGCATTATCACAGAAGGCCAAGCGTTCGAGTACTGGAAGAGCACCGGCGGGCGCGTCATGGGCCATGCCTACGCTGATGCCGCCACCGGCGAGACGCCCCTCACACCCAAGACGCTCCCGTTCTTCCAAGCGTACACCGAGCGTTTTGGAGGGTCCGCGCCGTCGCGCCCACTCTACACAGCGTTCACGACCTACGATGCGCTGTTCATCGTGAAAGAAGCGATTGACCGCGCCAAGGGCACCGATCCCGACAAGCTCGTCGAAGAGCTGGAGAAGACGGACTACGTCGGGACGGTGGGCCGGGTGCAGTTCCGCGATAAGAACGACGTCTATCCCCACGACCCCAAGTACGGCCCAGACTACGTCGTAGCCAAGTGGGTGCTGTGGACGACGCTCGCGCGAGATCCCCTGAGGGCGAACCCAGAGAAGGACCCGGTGCGCGTCGTGATCTGGCCCAAGCAGTATCGTCTGCGCGCTGATGAAGAGGGCAAGCCGATTAGCATTGACGCGTGCATCAGCAAAGCGGCTGCCGAATACAGGGCGGCCGTGGAAGACTGGAAGAAGAAGGGCAAGCCCAAAGGCGGCCGGTTTGAAGCCTGGCAGGCGTTCGCGCGCAGCGTTGCCAGATGCTTTGCGGGGACCTAACTTCACCCTCACCTTAGCCCCTCTCCCCTCCGAGGGAGAGGGGCTAAGGGGTAAGGGCTCATTATGGAGCAAGCCTTCATAATCATCGAGCGCATTGTTATCTATTCGGTCTTAATTAGCGCGCTCTACGCTCTGGTTGCCCTGGGGTTTACGATGATCTTCGGCGTCGGGCGCGTTCTGAACTTGGCGCACGGAGCGTTCTTGATGGTCGGGGCATATACAGCATGGTTTGCCCAGCAGTATCTGCACTGGGATCTCTACAGCGCTTTTGCGCTGGCCGTCGTCGTCTGCACACTGCTGGGGGTTCTACTCTATCACGGTTTAGTCCGGCACGTGCAACGCTCGCCCATCGTCACGCTCATCGCGACCCTGGCGTGCGCCTTGATCATCGAAGAGCTGATCAAGATCTTCTTCACGACGAACACGCAGCTTCTGGCGCCCTTTGTGAGCGGCAGCGTCGAGATCCACAAGACAACAGTGATCACTAATCGCATCATCGCGTTTGGGGCGTCGTGGCTCGCGATCATACTCTTCTGGCTCTTTGTGCACCGGACGCGCTGGGGCAAAGTGATCTTGGCGACCGCACAAGACCAAGACGGCGCAGCCCTGGTGGGTGTTGACGTGAAGAGGGTCTACACGCTCACCTGGGCGCTCTCGGGCGCGTTAGCGGGGATCGCCGGTTTTTTCTTTGCGTCGTGGGTGAAGCTCGACCCGTTCATGTGGCGTGACCCATTAATCATCAGTTTCGCTATTGTCGTCGTGGGTGGGCTGGGGAGCCTGAAAGGCTCGATCGTCGCCGCGTATCTGATTGGGCTTTTGGAAGTGCTCATGACGTATTCGCCCTCGATGCGCATCTGCGCTGCCGACTTTCGGTGCTTTGAGTTTCTCGGCTCGTCGTGGGTGGGGGTCTCCTCGCTCTTGGTCTTGATTGCTATTCTGTTTCTGAAGCCCGAAGGGCTGTTTGGGAGGGCCGAATGAGCCTCCGCACGCTCAAGTTCGCGCTCTTAGGGCTGACGGTGATCGTCGCGGGGGCTGTCGGCCCGTTCTTGCCCTCCAAATGGATGACGACGCTCTTATATGCGCAGCTCTTCGCTGTCTATGCGATGGGCTGGGATATTCTCTCCGGGATGACGGGGCAGATCAGCTTCGGGCATATATTTTTTGTCGCGGTTTCGGGGTACACCGCGGGGCTGCTCAATCTCTATCTCCAATGGCCCATCTGGGCCACGGTGCCCACGGGGGTTGTCATGGCGGTGCTCGCCGGGTTATTGTTCAGCGTGCCGGCGCTGCGCCTGCGCGGCCCGTATTTTTCGCTCGTGACGCTGATACTCCCCCTCGCTGCGGCACGCCTTGTGATCATCTTGGCTGACTGGACCGGCGGCGAGTTGGGAAAGTTCGGGGTGACGCCGCTCTGTCAAGATTCTCTGCTCAACGCTCTCAATGGAGTCTTGCTCCGTTTGGGTATCTCCATAGACGGCTTCCGGCTCTACCAATACTGTAATTATTATTTCTTCTGGATGCTGATGGCTATGGTGGGGGGAGGGTTGGTCTGGCTGAGCACCTCGCGCATCGGTAAAATATTAGAAGCGATCCGGGAGAACGAAGAGGCTGTCGAAGCCGCAGGGATCAATGTTGCGAAGTATAAGATCTTCGCGTTTGTGGTCAGTGCATTTATTGTCGGTCTAGGAGGAGCCTTGTCGGTGCACACGAACGAAGCCGTCTTCTTCAATTCGCTCTTGTCGCTGACGACGTCCATCGAGATGATCGTAGCGTCGGTGATCGGGGGGATGGGGACGATTGTGGGTGCGTTGTGGGGGGGCTTTCTCGTGCGCGGGGGCGAGCAAGTGATCAAGGAGCTAGCTCAACTGAAGCTCCCCATTGGTGCTGCAGGGTTGGCACTCTCGTTCTTAGAGCGGTGGGCGACGCTCATCTTCTTTGCGCTTTTATTGGTGTTGCTGTTCTTTGCGCGGCAGGGGCTGCTGCCGCTGCTCGCAGGGCTTTTCAGAAGAGGGAGACGGATCAGAGGAGGTTGAAGCCGTGGCGCTCTTACACGTAGAGAACTTGCGCAAGTCGTTCGGGGGCCTGATGGCCGTCAAAGATTTGTCGTTTCACGTTGAGCCAGGGGAGATCTTGGGGCTGATCGGCCCCAACGGTGCGGGCAAGAGCACCGTCTTCAATCTCATCATGGGGACAATCACGCCCGACCAGGGCAGAATACTCTTCAAAGGGCGTGATATCACTCATTGGCCGACGTACAAGATCGTGGACGCCGGTGTAGCGCGGGTCTTCCAGATCGCTCGATATTTCCCACGAAAGACGGTCTACGAGAATGTCGAGATCTCAGCGATTCCCAATGAGATATTCGTGCGCTCGGCTGATCCGAGAGCCAAGACCGTCGAGAGTTGCGTGCGCACAGGACTCTGTACGAACGAGCACTGCCCCGGTGACGACCGGTGCCTCTGCCGCTCGGAATTGCCGGGGATGCTGCCCCAGGGGGGCTTGCGCCGCTTGGAACTGGCGCGCGCCATCGGCACCGATCCCGAACTCTTGCTCTTAGACGAGCCGTTTGCTGGGCTGTCTCACGCCGAAGTCGACGAGATCTCTCACTTGATCGCGAGCCTCCGTGACGAAGGCCAAACGATCGTGTTAGTTGATCATAACATGCGCGGGGTGATGCGCTTAGTAGATAGAATCGTGGTGCTCTGCTTTGGGGAGAAGATCGCCGAGGGCACCCCAGAAGAAGTCGCGCGCAACCCCCAAGTCCAAGAAGCCTATCTCGCCGGCGGTGGTTTCTAAGGACAATGTTAACCATCGAGAATCTCAATGTATATTACGCGAAGGCACACGTCTTAAAGAACATCACGGTGCGCGTCTCGCCGGGGGAGTTCGTCTCGCTGATAGGGCCGAACGGCGCGGGGAAAACGACACTCTTCCGCACGATCTCCGCCCTCAAGGAGGGAGAAGGGCGCATCAGTTTCAACGGTGCTCCGCTGCCGCGCGATCCGGCCAAGGTCGTGCAACTGGGGGTGATCCATTGTCCGGAGGGACGCCATCTCTTCCCGGAGATGAGCGTCAAAGACAATCTGCTGATGGGCGCGTTTCGCTTGAGAAACTTCGACCCGGCGAGCGAGTTAGAGAAAGTTTATCAGCTCTTCCCCATCTTGCGAGAGCGCGAGCGCCAGCTGGCGCGGACGCTCTCCGGGGGCGAGCAGCAGATGCTCGCGATCGGGCGGGCGTTGATGGGCCGCCCCGAACTCTTATTGCTAGATGAGCCGACGCTGGGGCTTGCCCCGATCGTGAGAAAAGCTATTGCGGAGGCGCTCAAGCAGATTAACGAGTCTGGGGTCACGATTTTGTTAGCTGAGCAGAACGTGCCGTTTGCGCTGGCTCATGCGCATAGAGTGTATCTCTTGGAGACGGGCGTGATCGTGAAAGAAGGCACGCCCGAAGAATTTCGCGCTGATGCGCATGTGCAACAGGTCTATTTGGGAGGGGTCTCTTAACTAATCCCATTCTGAGGCCGGTGACTGCAGGGGCAGGTTTGAACTGGCCCCTACTTCTCTAAGATAGACCGTGCGCGCGGGGAACGGGATCTCTATCTGCTCTTCGCGCAGCCTCTTAAGGATTCTCTTGAGCAACTCGTGTTGGGCACTGAATTGATCGTCGAACGTCTTCGCGCGCACGACGAGGAGAAAATTGAGCGAGAACTCGCCCATGTTAGTGAGGCGCACGACCGGCGCAAAGCTGGGATCGAGCTGAGGCATCTCGGCGAGTGCTTGGCTGCCGAGCTCGAGCAAGACGCGCTCGACGTGCTCGGGGTCGGAATTGTAACTAACGCTCACGGGGATGCGAATCGTCACGGGCTTGTCGGGCATATAGTAATTGGTAATGATGCTTTGGGCCAGCTTGGAGTTGGGAATGACGATGAGATTGTTCGAAAAATCGCGAATGCTCGTGGTGCGCCAATTGATATCTGTGACGTAGCCTTCTTGCCCGGTGTCTAATTTGATATAGTCGCCGACGCGCACTTGTTTGGCCATCGAGACGTTGAATCCCGCAAAGAGATTGGTCAGCGTATCTTGGAGCGCCAAGGCGATGGCCAAGCCCCCGATCCCAAAGGCTGTCAGAATGGGCGTGATCGAGATTCCCAACGTTGACAGGAGCACTAATATCCCGACGATGATCACGCCGGCTTTGATAAAAGTGCGGGTCAAGCTCGTGGCTGGGGCTTCGACCTCACCGCGCGCGACCATCCGTTGGAAGATCGCACTGATGATGTTCGCTAATACTAACGTCATGGAGAGCACGACCAGCGCCAGGAGAATCTTCCCCAGCAGCGCGACCAGCTCGTCGGGCAGCCGCGAGAACTCGAGAGCTAAATAAATCCCCAGTGCGACGACCCACAGCACGAACGGCCCGCGCGTCGCCTGAATGACAACATTGTCAAACTCCCAGTGGGTGTGCTGCGCCCACTTGTGCAGATAGTGAAAGAGATAGCGCCGCCCCACCAGCCCAACGACCAAAGCCCCACTCAAGATCAGCGTGGGAACCAAATAATCCCAGAGAGAGAATTCTACGCCCATAGCTGGCGTTATTATACAGGGG
>JAOAIA010000025.1 GCA_026414955.1 Candidatus Bipolaricaulota bacterium | reverse complement strand
CTTCACCCCCATCGAGCGAGCGGACTTGGTCATCACTGGTGGGGTTGCGCTCTTGATCTGTTTTGTGCTCGCGCTCTGGTCGCGTTCGGCGCTCTTCGATGAGCTTATTCACTTGGCAGCGCTCGTCGTCGGCGCGACGGTCTTGGGGTTGATCGTTTCCAAATCAGAAGTGTCCACGTGGGTGAACGTGCTCAGCCCCGTGCGCGCTGAGAAGACTGTTTCGTTTGATGGCGCGTTCGATCCCGCAGCAGAGACACTCACGGTCACGCTCGATTTGCAAAACGGCAGCGCGACCGTGCGGACGTGGGAGCACGAGTCGTTCAAGATCACGATCACGGCCCGCGCTCGCGCCTGGGACCCTCTAGAAGCCAAACGGCTTATTGATAGTGTGACGCTTCAACCTCACATCTCCGCAACGGAGGTCAGCTTCCACGCGCCGCGCGTCTCGTTCGGCCCGATCAGCTCTCTCGAGACCGATGTGCAGCTTCTGCTGCCATGGGGGCGCGTCTACGCATTAAAACTCAGCTCGCTCAACGGCGCGGTCAACGTCCAGGAGATCAACGCTGCTTCTGCGGACATGAGCACCATGAACGGCAATATCCGATTGAGCACGCTCACGGCGCAGCGCCTGACGGCCCACACCCTGAACGGGGAGATCGCCGGCCAGATCGCTGTTACCGAAGCTTCTCTCTCGACGACCAACGGTGAGATCGCTCTTGTCCTCCGGGCCGTGACGGGCAGCTATGAGCTGAGCACCTTCAACGGCGATATCGAGCTTGATGTGCCCGATGACTCCCAGATCGGGTATGTGATCTGGGCCCAAAGTGTGACCAGCCGGGTCAGAGTTCAGGTTCCCAATTTTGTCTATCGCCAGCAAGAGCGCCGCTCTATCGAGGGCGAGACAAGCAATTTCCAGACGGCTCCAACGAAGATCACGATCACCGCCAGCACCACCAACGGGAGCATCGAGATTCGCTGATTGCACGGTTCAGACTTGTTCGCTAAGATAGGCGCACCATGAGCGTCTTCGTGCATCAAATTGCCATCCCTAATCCCTACTTTGAAAGCCCGTCAAACGTCTTTGTGATTCAAAACCCGCATAGCCCCACGGTGCTCATTGACACCGGCATCGGCACCGAAGAGTCTCTCGCACTCTTGCGCGCTGGGCTGAGCGCGTGTCACTGTTCAGTGCAAGATATCTCTGTCGTCTTGCTGACACATAAGCATATAGATCACTGCGGGCTGGCCCGCTCTATTCAAGACGAGTCCGGCGCTGCCGTCTATGTCCACAGCGACGACTGGGCCGACGTGACCCTTTTTGAGGAACGCTACGAGCATGTCTCGCGGCTCTATCTGGAGGCGATGCATCGCTGGGGCATCCCCCATGAGATTATAACGCAGATGGCGCACTTTCGCGCGCGCTTTGCGGGGCTGGGCCGCTCCGTCCCCACAGCGCACAAGCTCGCCGACGGCCAGACGCTGCGCTTCGGGGAGTTGGAATTTCGCGTTGTGCACACCCCCGGCCACACCCAAGGCTCCGCGTGCTTTCTGCTCGGCGAAACACTCTTCACCGGAGACCATCTCTTGCCGACGTACACGTCCAACGTGGGCGCGACCGACGTCACGTCCGCAGGGCACTTGGGGAAATTTCTCCACTCACTCCACAAGATTCTTGCGTTGCCTAACGTCGAGAGCCTTGAAATCTACCCTGGGCATGGCCGCCCCTGGAAAAACCCCCGCCCACGCATTGAGAAGATCTTTCAGCATCATCACGAGCGCACGGAACGCATTCTCACGCTCTTACATGACGGGCAAGCCCACACGGCGTTTGAGATCGCGCTCACGCTCTTTGGGAAGATGCGCGAGTATCACGTGCTGCTTGGTGCAGGGGAGGTCTACGCCCATTTAGAAGAGCTGGAGCGTGCGGGGCGCGTCCGCCAAGCCGAGCCGCATCGCTTCCAAATAGTCTAAAATACTATGAAGACCGTGACGCTGTACACGAAGCCCGGCTGTCTGCTCTGTGCTCAGGCCGAGCGCGAGCTGCGCGCGCTCCAGCGCGAGATCGCCTTCGAGCTGCTGCTCTGCGACATCACCCAAGACCCACAGCTCTTGGCGCAGTATCAGTATGACATTCCCGTCGTACTGTGTGAGGGGGTCGAGCTGTGTCGCCATCGCATAGACGGAGCGAGAGTGCGGCGCGCGCTCTTGCACTAAGTCGTCTCCTCTGCTATACTGCCCCCACACAGGAGGTTTGATATGCGCAAAATTCTCTGTGTAGTAGGGCTGTTCGTAGTCTTAGTGCTCCTGCCCGCCCAGGCGACGATCACCGCGTTCTTTGAGGAGATGTTCTTAGCTCCCGGAGCGACGATAGATTATGAGTTCACCCCGAGCACGACCGGCGAGATCCAGCTGCGTCTCAGCCTCCAGCCAGGCGCGGCGGAAGTGCTCAGCCGCATCCAGCGCAAGGGGCAAGCTCAGCCTATCGCGGAGAAGATCGGGCCGTCCCCACATACGCTCACGGCCACCGTCGGTGAAGCCGACGTCGGGAAGACGTTCGTGCTGATCGTCTCTAACAGAAGCGCACAATCGCTGACCGGGCGCTGGCAGCTCACCTTCCCCCGCGTCTACTGTAAAGAGATCACGAGCGAATTTCGGGTGCGCATCGGGTATGAAGCGGGCACCGAGCTCGATGACATTCACTGCTATCAGCTCTACAGCGTCCTGCGGTCACTGCCGGCCAAGCACATTCGGCGGCTGCGCGAGATCCGCGCCGAAGCTCCGAGTGCGTTTCTCTATGGCTATTGCGCTGCCCCGTGTACTGCCCTGCGGCTGCCGGGGCTGCGCGCAGGGCGCACCTTCGTCTTGGTGATCTACCATGAGATCGGCCATACCGTGCATTTCACCGTGCTCTCCGCCCAACAAGAGAGCCAGTGGGAACAGCTTTTCAAACAATCAGGGCGCGATCCGGATCACTTCGCTCCAGACCCCATTGATCGCTCGCTCTACGCCATGACCAATCAGTACGAAGACTTTGCGGTCACGTACTCAGCATACATTGCCGATACGCAGCGATATATCCAAGAGGCCCTCTCCCGTGCCCAACGGGCGAAGACGCTGCTCCTAGAGAAATTCAAGCTCGTCACCGAGCTCTTCCAGACGGAAGATCGTCAGAAGGTCTATATCTATCGGGTAGGGACGGAGGCACCGACCCCGAAGATCGAGCGCGCACTCGTGCCGCTGACCGCCGAGGGGCTTCCGGACTTCAGCGTTCAGGCAAGCTGGGAGTGCTTCGGCTTCTGTCCCTAGGGCGTGGGAGCTGCCGCGTTCAGAGACGTCTCGGCGATGTTGATCGAATAGTCTCGCACGCGCCGGACGCTGTCACAGGCAATCCCGATGAGCTGGGCTCCATGAGGGTCGAGATCCCACAGGAGCTTGACCGCCTTCATCAAGCGATCTTCTAACCCTAAGGCCGTGTCAATGACTTGATTGGCGAGATCGGGGTTGGTCGTACGGAACGCCTGGACAGCCTCGCGCAGGAGCGTGGCCACGTGATCGCCGCCTCTGCGCAGAGCCTCGGCGATCTTCGGCGGGGGCTTGGCCTCCAGCGCCGTCGTCACCTGGGCAATTTTTACCGCATGATCGGCGACGCGCTCCAGTTGGCGGGCCACCGTGTGGGTGTCGAAGAGCTGGACGCGGCTGACTCCCACGGCTTCTTCTGCTAAGAGATCGCAGAGCACGATGCGAAATTGCCTGTAGAGCATCAGATAGAGCCGGTCGACGTCCTCGTCGCGAGCCACGATATCGTGGGCCAGCTCGGCATCATGCTCGGCCACGGCACGCACAGCGTCGCCGAACATGTCGTGCACCATCAAGAAGATGCGGTCCAGCGTCTTGGGCGCCGACAGCTCCGAGAGATTGAGCAGGTTGTGAATGACGATAGAGTCTCGTGACTCTTCCATGATCTCCGGGCCGATGAGGGCTTGGGTGATCTTGCGGATGGTCTGGCGCTGTTCCGGGGTGATGCGCTCGCCCTTGACCTCGATGATGTCGAATCCAGCGACGTAGAGGGAGATGAACGCGCGCATGAGCGCGTCGCCGCGTTTCGAGTTGAGGGGCAAGACCCCGCGCGTGGGCTGGGAGTCGCGATGCGGACGCACAATCAGAAGATCAGGGGCGTGGGGATGGAGTTCGACCTCGGCGCCGGCGTGCAGCTTCTGCGCTTGTGCCCATTCCTTGGGCAGCGTGATCATGAACGTTGCCCCGCCCGTGATCTGGACTCTCCGTGTCTCCATAGTCCCTCCTGTCTATCGTGATTGATGCGCATTATAATATATAACTATATAGGTGTCAAGACTTGACAGGGCCAAGAAGGGCTGGGTATAACAATAACTGTAAAGATTATGAACACCCTTGCGCGGGTTTGGGAAGATCAGCTCAAGCAAGAGGGCTATAGAGTGACCAAGCCGCGGCGCGTCGTGCTGGAGACGTTGGCGTCAGGGGCGGTGCACCTCACGCCGGAGGAACTCTATCGTCGGGCGCGGCGGCGCCACAGAAGGATCGGGTTGGTCACGATCTATCGCACGTTGACACTCTTGGAACGTCTGGGGATGGTGCAGCGCGTCCATGTGGAGGCAGGCTGTCACAGCTTCGCTGCCGTGCGCTTGAATAGAGGGCATCACCATCAGTTGGTCTGCCGCACCTGTGGGCGTGTGGAGGAGTTCCCCGACTGTGCTCTCGATAGCGTGCTCCACAGGTTGCAGACGCGCACGGGATTTGCTATCGAAGCTCATCACCTGGAGGTGGTCGGACGATGCCCTGAATGCCGGTAACATTTTTGAGCCTCACAAATGAAATCTATTTTCAATAAGATGAACATCAGGAGGAGATCACCATGAAGAAAGCGATGCTTCTTGTAGTCCTTGCGGCGTTGATCGCAGTGGGAGCGGGCATGGCCCAGCCAAAGCTCAAGGTCGTGGCGAGCTTCTATATCCCCTATGAGTTTACGAAGAACGTCGGCGCAGATCGAGTCGAGGTCAAGAACTTAGTTCCAGCGGGTGCGGAGCCGCACGACTTCGAGCCGTCTCCCGCGGATATTCGGGCGATTGAAGAAGCGCAGGTCTTCGTCTATAACGGCGCGGCGATGGAGCCGTGGGTCGAGCGCGTGCTCGCCGTCGTGAGAAATCGTGACCGACTCGTGGTCATCGAGGCGACCAAGGGGCTGCCCCTGCGCAAAGCCGACGAAGAGGAGTTCGAGTTCGATCCGCACGTCTGGACCGATCCCATCCTAGCTAAGGAGATGGTGAAGAATATTCGAGACGGCCTGATCACGGCTGATGGCGCGGGTAGCTCATTCTACGCCGAGAACGCTCAGAAGTACAACGCCAAGCTCGATGAGCTCGATGCCAAGATTCGCGAGGGCTTGAAAGCATGTCGGCTGCGGGATTTTATCATATCTCATAGATTTATGGACTACTTCGCGGCTCGGTATAATCTGACGGCACACGCCTTGTCGGGATTGGAGCCGAGCGAGCCCACCCCGCAACGCTTGGCTGAGCTGATCCGACTCGGCCGCGAGAAGGGCATTAAATATATCTTTGCTGAAGAAGGCGACGAGATCAAAGCATTAGAAGTGCTGGCGCGCGAGCTGGGCGCGCAGATCCTTACCCTGAACACCGGTCATAGCGTGAGTGAAGAAGAGGAGCGCGCAGGCAAGAACTATCTCGTGCTCATGGAGGGGAACCTGAAGAATTTACGAATCGGGTTGGAGTGCCGATGAGCGATTCTGTGATCGAGATCGAAAATCTCTCGTTCAGCTACGGCGCCGAGCCGGTGCTCGACAATATCTCTCTCTCCGTCGAGCGAGGAGATATTCTTGGGCTGATCGGCCCCAACGGTTCGGGTAAGACGACGCTGCTCAAGCTCATCGTGGGCTTGCTGGAACCCCAGCAGGGGACGATCCGGCTCTTCGGGCAAGAGCTTGGGCGTTTTCGCACGCGCGCACGGATCGGCTACGTGCGCCAGCGCAGCTGGGACTTTGAGCGCCATTTCCCAGCGTCGGTGGAGGAGATCGTGCGCCTTGGACGGGTGCCACGCTTACGATGGCGCTTCTGGAGCCGCGCTGACACGGACGCCGTCGAGCGGGCCATGCGCGCGGTGCACATTGCAGAGCTGCGCACGCGCCCCATCAGCGCGCTGTCGGGCGGGCAGCAGCAGCGGGTCTTCCTCGCGCGCGTCTTAGCGCAAGAGCCTGAACTCTTATTGCTCGACGAGCCGACTGCCGCTGTTGACCCTAAAGTCGAAGCCGAGTTCTATGAGCTTCTGGGCAGGCTCAATCGCGAGCAAGGCTTAACGATCGTCTTGGTCTCGCACGATCTCGAAGCCCTCGTGACTCAAGTGACCAAGATCGCGTGTTTGAACAGGAAGCTGCTCTTCTGCGGGACGCCTCAAGAGTGCCTAGCGGGCGATCTCCTAGAGCGGGTTTATACGGGGAAGAAGCTGGTGCGGCACCAGCACCCGTGGGGATAGTTGAATCACGGAAGGCACTGAATGGAAGCCATTTCCGTGTCATCCGTGGTTCTTCCGTGCTTTCCGTGATTCAAAGGAGATGAGCGATGTGTTTGAGATCTTCGAGTTTGAGTTCATGAGATTAGCGTTCGTAGGGGGAACGATCATCGGCGTGCTCGCCCCGACAATCGGGATTTTCCTAGTGTTGCGGCGCTACGGGCTTATCGGAGACGGGTTGGGGCACATTGCGTTTGGCGGTGTAGCGTTTGGGCAGCTGGTGCGAGCCGACCCGATCTGGATGGCGCTGGGGTACTCGGCGTTGGCTGCTATAGGGATTGAGCGCTTGCGCGCGACAGGGCGCTTAAGCGGCGATGTCGCCATCGCGATCTTTCTCTCGTCGGGGTTGGCGTTGGGATTGGTGTTGGCGCGGCTGGCGCGCCGCTCCACCGATCAATTATGGAACTATCTCTTTGGCAGCGTCATCGCGCTCCAGCCGCGGGACGCCGTGCAGATCGCGCTCATCGCGGCGCTCGCTCTAGGAGTGCTCTTCTTCGTGCGGCGCGAGCTTTTCTTTATCACGTTTGATGAGGAGACGGCGCGCGCTTCGGGGATTCGCGTGGGAGCCTATAATCTCTTATTAGTCTTGCTGGCAGCGCTGACGATCGTCTCGGCGATCCAGATCGTCGGGTTGCTCTTGATCTCGGCGCTCTTGGTCTTGCCGGTGGCGGCGGCGTTGCAGCTGGCGCGCAGCTTTCGTCAGACGCTCACTCTCGCCATTGGGTGCAGCGTGCTCTCGGTGTACGGGGGCTTGATCGGCTCGTACTATCTTGATACACAGCCAGGGCCAACGATCGTCTTGGCAGCGTTAATGGTTTTCTTGCTGGCGGGAGGAGTGCGCCTTGTCAGAGGCTCAGCGCGCCGTGGTGCTGCGTAGGTACTCCTTGATCGTCGTGAAGATAACCTGAGCGACCGTCCATTGATAGAGAAAACTGCGCAGCTTCAGCTCCTCGGTGGGGTTGGTGAGAAACCCAACTTCAATGAGCACGGCGGGCATCTCGGCCCAGCGGATGAAGAGCGTCTGGTGTTTGATCCCCCGGTCGGTGACGCCCAGCGCCCGTGTCAATCGTTTTTGCAAGAGCAGCGCCAGGGCGCGGTTCTGCGGGTAGGTGGGCAGGCTCCTGTCGTCGTGGACTAAGACTTCGATGCCGTTGGCGGCGGCGTGGCGCGGATGGGCGTTGGCGTGAATGGAGACGAAGAGATCGGCCCGCAGACGATTGGCCAGGCCGGTGCGCTCGCGATGGGGGATATAGATATCTTCGGAGCGCGTCAGCACGATGGAGATCTCGTCGTCGTACAAGCCCAGGAGTCGTATAAAGCGCGCGATGTTCAGACTGATATCTTTCTCTTGGGTTCCATAGTACCCGGTAGCACCGGGGTCCCAGCCCCCGTGCCCCGCGTCGATCACGACGAGAAAACGTTTCGTCTGGCCGGTGCTGGCTTGCGCCAACCCGAACAGGCAGACCAGCGCGAGCGAGCAGCCAATGATCGTTTTCGCTGTCAGTGCTTTCATGGGCCAGAGTATACCAGACCCTGCCGCGCGCTGACTATGATGGGCATTACAATCGGCGCGAGTCTGTCGTGAGCTGAAGTTTGTTAACTCTCCGAGGGCCGAAAGCCGATCCCAAAATCGTTCCCTGATTTGTGCTGCCCTCCCAATTCCCTCTGCAAGAGCCATTGCGATTGCAAGAACGCTTTGTACACGTTCTGGATCGCCGTAAACAGCGCGTGCTTCGTCAGCCCATCGGAGAAGATCTCTTGCTGCAAGACCAATTGTCTTAAAACCCCCTGGGGATGGATCATCCCGAAGCTGATGGGGAAGCGATTCAGCTCCATGCTCAGCTCGCGTAAAATCTTCTCGCGCTGGGGCTGAGTGAGCTTTTGAAAGAGCTGCCGCACGTCGTCAGCGATATTGACGCTCACCTCGACCAAGACCCGATCGGGGCTGATCTTGGGGTTGATAATGCTGACGGTCGTCGGCTGATTCTTCGGGTGATTGGCTAATAAGACCCAATTGGCGTTAGGATGCTCGACATAGCGATTGAACTGCCCCTCTTCTACCAGCCAGCTCTCGATCTTCTCTCTCATAGCTTGCATTATAGACGAGATCGGGTGGGATTGCACATCGCCAGCACGAGATCGAAGAGCGATTCTTCCGGAGCGCGTTCGCCCGTCTTGATATTCACGTCTTCTTCATGCAAACGATGGATGAGCGCGATGAGCTCGTCTTCTGAGAATTTCTGCGCCATCGCGCGCTGCTTGCCCACCAGCCACACGAATCGTCCCAATTCTTGAGCAATCTCTTCGCTCGATTTCTTCTGAGCTGCGAGCGACTTCACCGCGAGCAGCCCGCGTATCTGTGACGCGAGCATAAAGAAAATTTTATTGGGGTCCTCACCGGAGCGCAGCAATTGACGCAGTGATTTGACGCTCTGCGGGCTGCGCTCCCCAACGAGATCGAGAAATTTGAGCACGCTCTCGCTCTGGTCGCTGAAGAGCAACTCGCGCACCTGGGGAACGTCAAGCTCTCGGTCGGTGCTGTAGCACGCGAGTTTTTCGATCTCCTTGGCGATGCGCCCTGGCTCCGGCTCGACTGCTGTCAGCAGATATTTGATAGCGGAGGGCGTCAGCTTCACGTGATGCTCGGCGAGCAGCTCGCGCACCAGCGTCGGGAGACTCCGTCGGTCGGGCTTGAGAAATTCTTCTACAGAGCCGTGCGCGCTCAGAGTCTTATAGAGCTTGGAGCGTTTGTCGAGCTTTTCCGCATCGAGGATGAGCACGACGGACTCTGGAAGCCCTGAAGCGATCTGCTCGGCAAGCCGTTCAGGGTCGGGGATCTCGTCGGCGCGGCGCACGTAGAGAATCTTGGCGTCGTCAAAGAGTGACGCTCCACGGAAGTGCTCGGTGAATTGAGCGCCGGTCAGCTCGCGCCCTTCTAGAGGGAGAAGCGCGCGGGGGCGCTCCTGCTGAAGGTGCGCCATGAGCTTTCTCGCCGCGCGCTCACGAAGATAGGCATCGCCCACGAACGCGAAGGCGTTCTGAGATCTTTTCGTCATCAGAAGACGACCCCCACGCCGATCACCCAGCCGCGCCGATTGTGCATCCCCACGCTCGCCATGAAATTTTCGGAGCGCAGGCTGAGACCAATCAGCCCCGTCAGATAAATTTTTTCTGTCTGATAGCCGTTGGGTTTAACGACGACATCGAGCGCGCTGAACCCCGACGGCACGAGAGGCAGCGCGATGTGCGCCTCCTTCTGGACCGCAATCCCGCCCGCGATGTCAATCCCAAGTCCGCCAAGAAGTGCCAGCGAGAGCTTTCCGTAGAATTCAGTCTCCGGTCCCTCGCGATATGTCACAGTCGGTCCTAAATCTATGGGGCTTCCGATGTTCTCGTATGCGGGGACGTCTTCTCCGGTCAGGGAGAACGAGACGCCCAGCCCAGCGAAGCTCGCTCCGATGGCAAACCCGAAATCAAAGCCCACGCTAGGGATCTGCGCGGTACTCAAGCCTCCGTTGAGGCCCAGCAGCACCGTTGGCTCTGAGAGCGCCATAGGGGGAACCGGCGGCGGAGTCGGAAGCACAGGCGGCGTCGGTGGCATTGCCAACGGCTTCAGTAGTGCTTCGAGCGTGATCTCGGAATCGCCCTTGAGTTCGAGGGTTTGGCTCCAGCTCTCGTAGTTTGTTTTTGTCACGACGACGCGGTAGCGCCCCGGCGCGATCTCGATGCTCAGAGGGGTTCTTCCGGCATACGCGCCGTTGATGAAGACGTCGGCATCGTCGGGATCGGAGACTATATGGAGTCGTGCGGTGCGTCCCAGCGGACGGAAGAACGGGCTGAGCATGAGCCGGGCTTCGAGCGTGACTTCTGAGTTTGGTTTGAGATCAAGAGTGCGCGACCATTCTTCGTACCCGAAGCGCGAGAGCACGACGCGATAGCGTCCGGGGGCGAGACTCATCTCGAAGGGAGTCTGCCCCATCACAACGTTGTTGATAGAGACGAGCGCGCCTGAAGGGTCGGAGACGATTCGCAAGCGCGCGTGGGGTGGGGCGATCTGGAAGCACGACCACGCCGCAGCCCACCCGGTCGTGCTCACCGTGCCGACGATTAAGCCCTGCATAAGAGCTTTGAACTCTTGGGGCTGCTGACTGAGCAGAGGGAACGGGCTTTGTGGTGCGAATTTCCCACCGGGGATGAGCTGCTCCAGCGGCAGTGGCGCCGCTAGTGCTAGGACTTGGATGCACTCGAACCCTGTGGGCGGGGAGATCACCAAACTATATCTTCTATTGGGGATCGTGTGCGTTCCGGCCCGCAAGAGATTTTCAGGCTGATACGCATTGGGGAACAACAGATGCACACGACGGTCGGGCGTAATATTATAGATATAAACGTACGAATCTTGATTGAGCGTGATGGTCAAGCGCAGCTTGTCGCCAGGGCTGTAGGAGGCTTTATCTAAGCTGAGCTGGAGAGCGAGCGGGGTCTGATTGGGCTGGACGATAATCCCTTCGGGGACGGGCTGCTGTTGCGCTGCTCCGAAGAGACTGAAGAGAACTATCCCGATGACTATGCAGAGTCGGCGCATAGGTATCACCGGCTATAGTATAAACGAAGAGAGTGCGGTTATCATCTTTTCGGCTGCTGTATGTCATAGTGTGGCAAGACGCAATCTCCTATAATGAAGCACGAGTGAGGTGGGCTATGGCGACGATCATTGACGGCAAGCAGGTCGCGCAGCAGATCCGTGACGAACTGAAAAGAGAGGTTGCGCAGCTCCAGCAGAAGTGCGGCATCACGCCGGGGTTGGCTGCGGTCTTAGTTGGGGAGAACCCGGCGTCGAAAGTCTATGTCAACATGAAAGCGAAAGCCTGCGAAGAGACGGGAATCTATTCCCAAAAGATTCACTTGCCTACAGATACCCCGCAAGAAAAACTGATCGAGCTTATTCGCAGCCTGAATAAAGACACGCGCATCCACGGGATTCTGGTGCAATTGCCCTTGCCCGATCATCTCGATCAGCACAAGGTCTTACAAGAAGTCAGCCCTGAGAAAGACGTAGATGGCTTTCACCCTATAAATCTGGGAAAGCTGCTGTCGGCCAAGTTCTGGGAGGAACTGCCCACGTTTGTGCCGTGCACGCCTGCGGGGTGCATCAAGCTCATCGAATCGACGGGAACGCAGATCGAGGGCAAGCACGCGGTCGTCGTCGGGCGCAGCGTCATCGTTGGAAAACCCGTGGCGATGCTCTTGCTCGCCAAGCAAGCGACCGTGACTATCGCGCACTCGCGCACCAAGAATCTCAAAGAGATCTGTCGTCAAGCAGACATCTTAGTGGTCGCGGCGGGCCGGCCCAAGCTGGTGACGGCGGATATGATCAAGCCCGGCGCTGTTGTGATTGACGTTGGGGTCAACCGCGTGGGCGAGAAACAGTTAGTCGGTGACGTAGATTTTGAAGCCGCCACAGAAGTCGCAGGGTTCATTACCCCGGTGCCTGGCGGCGTCGGCCCCATGACGATCGCGATGCTCCTCAAAAACACCGTAGAATCTGCCAAGCGCACCGTGAGGGTTTGACTTTCTCACGCCTCGCGTGTTAGACTGCTCTTCATATGAGTCTGCGCGAGCGCATCTTCGTCTTGATACTCGTGCTCTTCGTGGTGCTCCATCTTGATCTGTGGGGCTGGGGGCGAATCGAGCCGATGCTCTTTGGGTGGATTCCCTATCATATCTGGTATCACGGGCTGCTCACGCTTGGGGTAGCACTCTGTATGATCTGGCTTATCGTCAGGGTCTGGCCGAGGGACAGTTCACAGTTCTAAGTTACAAGTTTCAAGTTTGGGATCATGACCGAGAGCACCGTAAGCGTTTTGGCTGTTGCTGTCATCTATCTCTTTGTTCTATTGGTTATCGGGTGGTGGAGCTACAGAAAGACATTGCCCACGCCGGAAGACTTCTTCATGGCTGGGCGGGCCTTCGGCCCCATCGTGCTCATCTTCGCTGTCTATGCGACCAATATGACAGCGTTCTATATGCTGGGCACCCCAGGCAACGCCTATCGTCAAGGGATCGGCACCTACGGCTACATCGCGTTTGCCTCGGCGTTAGTGATTCCAGCGATGTTCTATCTCATCGGGTATCGCGCGTGGCTCGTCGGCAAGAGATATGGCTACATGACGCCGCCGGAGCTTTTCGGAGCACGCTATGAAAGTCCCGCCGTAGCTGTTGTGCTCTTCGTGCTCTTGGTCTTCTATACGGTCCCCTATATTGTGACGTCGGTCATTGGCGCGGGGCTGGCCCTCGAATCGCTCGGAAAGATTCCGTACCTCTGGGGAGCAGCGAGCGTTCTGCTTATTACCATGCTCTATACGGTCTTCGGAGGGATGCGCGGCACGGCCTGGACGAGCGTCTTTCAGGGGTTAGTGTTTATTATTGTCGGGCTGCTCGCGTTTGTGAGCATCGCTAATGCGTTAGGGGGTTTTGCTGCGATCACGCAGAGAGTCTACGCGGAGCGCCCGGAGCTGCTCCAGAGAGCTGGGAACTTCGATCCCAAAGATTGGTTCAGCTTTCTCTTCATTGCGCCGCTGGCTGTGATTGCTTTTCCTCATGTCTTTATGCGGTTGCTCACGGGCAAGAGCGCGCGCACGCTCAAAGCCCTTACAGTCGTCTATCCCCTGCTCTTCTTGCTGACGTGGCCCCCAGTAATTTATATTGGTCTGTGGGGCAGTGTTGTCATTCCGGGGTTGGACGCGCGAAGCTCCGACGCGATCTTGCCCATGATGATCGCGCGGTTTCTGCCGACGGTGATGCTGGGGCTGGGATTAGCTGCGATTTGGGCTGCTATTATGTCTACTCTCGACGCGATGATGCTGACCCTGAGCACGATGCTCACCCGTGATCTATTGGGACGGTTCTTCCCTCACTTTGTTCGGGAGAAAGGGCGCGAGGTCGTGCTTGGGAGGCTCTTTATCATCCTGATCGCGCTCGTAGCGTTGCTCGGGGCACTGCTCCGCCCCGGCACGATCTATGATATCGCCAAGTTCGCCTTTACAGGGTATTCGCTGAGCGTTCCGGCGATGCTTGCCAGCTTCTACTGGAGGCGCAGCACGGCGTGGGGGGTGCTCGCGTCTTTAGTCATACCCAATCTGCTCTTGCCCTTCTATTACTTTACGCCGTATCTGTCGTGGAGCACGTTCGGCTTTCTCCCCGTCGTTCCGTTGATGGTGCTCTCGAGTGTGCTCCTCGTGCTCGTCTCGCTCTGGACGCGCCCACCTTCGGAGCAGGCCGTCTCTCGATTTTTTGCGATATTTGACTGATGTCATATTCTCCCATGATGGCCCTCATGGCCCAAACCCACCCAGAAATCTACAATGGGCTATATAGAGAAATATGACCCTCATCGTGCAGTCTGCTGATTTTCTGAAAGAGATCGAAGCGCACAGCGGCGAGATGCTGCGGCGCTGCTTCCAATGTGATCGCTGCGCTACAGGCTGCCCGATGGCGTCGTATATGCAGCATACCCCTAATGAGCTTTTTCGGCTGATTCAGCTTGGAGCCAAAGAAGCTGCGCTCTCCAGCAACTCGTTCTGGTTCTGTGTCTCGTGCTATACGTGCTCGGTGCGCTGCCCGAATGATATTGACATCGCGCAGGTGATGGACACGCTGCGCGAGCTTTCGCTGCGCGCGGGCTTCCCGCCGGCACTGCCCCAGGCCCGCGACTTTCACCAGCTCTTTCTCGACTGTGTGCGCAGGGGTGGGCGGGTGAGCGAGCTGGAGCTGATGGCTCGTTACAATCTGAAGCGGAGAAGGCCGTTTGCGCGATTCGCGCTGGGCTGGGAACTCTTGCGTAAGGGGCGCCTGGAGCTCTGGCCGAGGCGCGCTATAAGCCTACATGAACTCTTTGCCCCTCACCCCTTACTCCCCTCTCCCTCAGAGGGGAGAGGGGACAGAAGTGAGGGTGGGAAAGAGGGGAGGGGGCAATGATGCGCTTCTATCCTGGCTGTACGCTCAGCTCATCGGCAAGGCCCTATAGGCGTTCGCTGGAGTGGGTCTGGCAGCGCCTAGGGATCGAGATGAAAGAGCTGCCGGGCTGGACGTGCTGTGGCGCCACTTCAGCGCACGCTCTGAACAGAGACTTAGCGTATGCGCTTCCCGCGCGCAACTTAGCGATTGCTCAGGGGCTTGGGGACGAGCTCGTCGTGGCGTGCTCGGCGTGCTATAGCCGCCTGAAGATTGCACAAAAAGCCCTGGAGAACTCGCGGATTCGTGAGCGCGTCATGAAAACACTCGGACGCCCTCTCGACGGACGTGTGCAGATTAAAAATATTCTCGAGGTGCTCAGCGAGCACGCGCCGCGCATCCAAAAAGAGAAGACGAAAGCTATAGAGGGCTTACAAGTCGCGTGCTACTACGGGTGCTTGGCAACGCGCATTCCAAGGGTGCAAGGCTTCGACGACCGCGAGCACCCGACGATGATGGAGCGGCTCGTCTCGGCCGCCGGAGCGACAACGCTCGATTGGCCCGCAAAGACATCATGCTGTGGCGCGAGCTTTTCGGTCATTCACGAAGCGATTGCGCTCAAGATGTGCTCGCAGATTTTAGAGATGGCGCGGCGCTGCGGTGCAGACGTGCTTGTGACGTCGTGCCCGTTCTGTCAGTACAATCTCGACTGGGCCCAGTGGACGCGCTCCCGCACAGACAGTCAAGCACCAAAAATTCCCGTGCTCTTCATCACGCAGCTTGTGGGCTTGGCCCTGGGCGGGAGCGAAAGAGATGTCATGCTGGGATCGAACCTGACCCCTCACCCCTGCTCCCCTCTCCCTCTGAAGGGGAGAGGGGCTAGGAGTGAGGGTAACGGGGAGAGTTCCGTATGAGCGAGATCAAGCACGGTGCGGTCGCTGTAGTGGGCGGCGGGATCGGGGGCATCCAAGCAGCCCTCGACTTAGCTGACTCTGGGTTTTATGTGTATTTGATTGAAGAGGGCCCGGCCATCGGCGGGCGCATGGCCCAATTAGACAAGACTTTCCCGACTAACGACTGTGCCATGTGCATGCTCTCGCCCAAGCTCGTCGAGGTCGGGCGCCACCCCAACGTCCAGATCCTCACGCTCGCTTCCGTCGAATCGCTCGATGGACAGCCGGGGAATTTTCAGATAACTGTTCGGCAGCGCCCGCGCTACGTAGACATAACGCGCTGCATCGCGTGCGGGCGGTGCATTGCGTCGTGCGTCTACCAAGACGCGAAATTCCCCAGCGAGTTTGACGCGGGGCTGGGCAAGCGCAAGCCCATCTATATTCCGTTCCCACAAGCCGTGCCCCTGGCGGCCGTCGTGGACCCGCAGACGTGTATTTTCTTCAAATCCGGACGCTGCCCTCAGAATTGTCTGAAAGCCTGTGAACGCCAAGCGCTCGACTTCACCCAGACCGAAAAGATCTTCTCGCTTGATGTTGGGGCAGTGATCTTGGCACCGGGGTTTGATCCATACGACGCGCGACTCGTGGGAGAGTACGGCTTTGGGCGTTACGCCAATGTGCTGACGGGGCCACAGTTCGAGAGATTGCTCAGCGCTTCCGGGCCGACGTCTGGGAAAGTCCTGCGGCCCTCCGACGGCAAAGCTCCGAAAAAAGTTGCGTTCATTCAGTGTGTCGGCTCGCGCGATCTGCGCCATCAAAGTTACTGTTCGGCCGTCTGCTGTATGTATGCGACCAAAGAAGCGATCGTTGCCAAGGAGCACGATCACGCCCTCGAGCCAACGATCTTCTATATTGACTTGCGCGCGTATGGCAAGGGCTTCGAGAACCTGGTCAGACGAGCGAAAGAAGAGCACGGCGTGCGGTACATCCGTTCGATGATCTCGCAGATCACAGAGATCCCGGAGACGAAGAACCTGCTCGTGCGCTATCGGGACGATTCAGGCTCTTTGCACGAAGAAGAGTTTGATCTCGTTGTGCTTGCCGTGGGGATGCGGCCGAGTGCCAAGGGGCAGGAGCTCGCGCGCAAGCTCGGGATAGAGCTCAACGAGCACGGCTTTGCCAAGACAAGTGCTTTCAATCCCGTCATGAGCACGCGCAAGGGGGTCTTCGTCACTGGGGCGTTCACGGGGCCGAAAGATATCCCTGAGACGGTCATCCAGGCGAGCGCGGCTGCGGCTGCCGTAGAAGCGCTCTTAGCCCCAGCACGAAACACCCGCACCCAAGCCAAGCACTACCCTGAAGAGCTTGTGCCTGACGGCATGCCCAGAATTGGCGTCTTCGTCTGCCATTGCGGGAGCAACATCGCCGGGGTCGTGGACGTCAAAGCTGTGGCCGAGTACGCCACGAGGCTGCCCGGCGTCGTCCATGCTGAAAACGTGCTCTACACGTGCAGCCAAGACAACCTCAAGCACATGAAGGAAGTCATTCGCGAGAAGAAGCTGAACCGAGTCGTGGTGGCGTCGTGTACGCCAAGAAACTTAGCGGCGCTCTTTCAAGATACGATCCGCGAAGCCGGGCTGAATAAGTTTCTCTTCGAGATGGTCAACATTCGGGAGCAGTGCTCATGGGTGCATTCGGATCAGCCGGAGCGAGCGACGGAGAAAGCCAAGAGTTTGGTGCGCATGGGCGTGGCCAAAGCGCGCGAGCTGAAGCCGCTCGCTGTGCAGTCTGTGAAAGTATCCCCGGCAGCGTTGGTGCTCGGCGGTGGGCTGTCAGGGATGGTCGCAGCATTGACGCTTGCTGACAGCGGCTTCGAGACACATCTCGTCGAGAGATCAGCCGAACTTGGGTCTGATCTGAAAGAGATTGTCCGTACTCCGGAGGGCGAAGACGCCCAAAGTTTACGAGCACAGCTGCTCGGTGCTGTGCAGAGGCATCCCAAGATCCGCGTGCACACGAGCACAACGGTACAAGAGCTCTCTGGGTTTGTCGGGAATTTTTCGTCAGTGTTGCGCAGCCCCCAAGGTGAGGAGCGTGTCCAGCACGGCGTCGTGATTGTTGCTACAGAAGCGCATGAGCATAAGCCGAACGAATACCTCTATGGTGCAGATACGCGCGTCTTGACGCAGCGCCAAGCTGCGCTTGACCTTCATCTTGGCCAGCCGGAGGCTGGCCAAGGCGAACAGTCCAGACGAAGTCTGGTGATGATTCAGTGCGTGGGGCGCAATGAGAAGCGTCCATACTGCTCGCGCATCTGCTGCGCCGAAGCTTTACAGAACGCGCTCGCGCTCCTCGAGCAAGAGCCAGACTGTCAAATCTATGTGCTCTATCGCGAGATGATCTCGTATGGGTTCTTAGAAGATCTCTATCGTCGAGCGCGCGATAATGGGGTCGTCTTCATTCACTATGACGAGCAGTCACCACCTGTCGTTCGTAAAGAGAACGATCAGCTCTTGGTCACGGTGCGTGACGCGCGTCTACGCCAAGAAGTGCTGATCAAGCCCGATCTCATCGTGTTGAGCACCGGCGTTGTGCCCGATCCGTATAACGAAGAGCTGAGCCGTCTTTTGAAAGTCCCCCTTGATGCGCATGGCTTCTTCGTCGAAGCGCATATTAAGCTACGTCCCGTAGATTTTGCGTCACATGGGGTCTTTCTCTGCGGCGGCTCGCACGCCCCGGGGACGATCCCTGAGTTGATCGCAAAAGCCCAGGCGGCTGCAGGCCGCGCGGCGATCATCTTAGCCAAAGGGCAGCTCGAAGCCGGCGGGATCGTGGCTTCGGTAGATCAAGAGAAGTGCACGGCGTGCTTGACGTGCGTGCGAGAGTGCCCCTTCGGCGCAGTCTTTATCAATGAGCAGGGGCTTGCAGAAATAGAAGCCGTGAAGTGTCAAGGGTGCGGGATCTGCGCCGCAGACTGCCCGGCGAAAGCCATCCAGCTGGGGCAGTTTGAAGATATTCAAGAGCTCAGGATGCTCGAAGAGCTGTTTCACCCCGAGAGGGTGAGCGCAGTATGACGAATAGTGAGCCGAAGATCGTGGCGTTCTGTTGTCACTATTGCGCGTTTGCCGCGGCCGACTTGGCCGGAGTCTTGCGCCTAAAATATCCCCCCAATGTGCATATTATTCGTCTGCCCTGCACGGGGAAGCTTGACGCGCTCTATCTGTTAAAAGCGTTTGAAGCTGGAGCCGATGGCGTCATAGTCGCAGGATGTCTTGAGGGGAGCTGTCATTTCATCTCTGGGAATCTGCGGGCCAAGAAGCGCGTGCTCGCCGTGAAGAGCTTGCTCGCTAAGCTCGGCATTGCGCCAGAGCGATTGGAATTCTTCAATCTCAGTTCGGCCCAGGGGGACAGATTCGCGCAGCTCGCCCGCGAGATGACGGAGCGCATCAAGAATCTCCCTAACCCCTCTCCCCTCCGAGGGAGAGGGGAGCCAGGGGTGAGGGGGTCCGGGGATGAGAAGGAGGCGCGGCTATGATCGTCGCTGACCAGAAACCCATCGAAGAGATCCTGCAGATGCTGGAGCCCTACAGAAGAGTGCTCTTTTTGGGGTGTCAGACGTGTGTGGCGGTCTGCATGGCTGGGGGCGAGAAAGAGGTCGGGCTACTTGCTGCGGCGGTGCGTCTGGCGCGCAAGCACCAGGGCCGCCCCATCGAGATCGCCGAAGGCGCGGTCAAGCGCCAGTGCGACGACGAATTCAACGATCCCTGGGCAAAGACTATTGAGCAACAAGAAGCCGTTCTCTCGCTCGCGTGTGGGGTCGGTGTGAATAAGCTCTCTGAGCG
>JAOAIA010000024.1 GCA_026414955.1 Candidatus Bipolaricaulota bacterium | reverse complement strand
GAGTGTAATACGCCAACGCTAACGGCAGAAACGAGAGAATGCTCCACGGGATCATCGGAATCACAAGCCGTTCGCTCCACGACCCGACTTCTTCTTTGACAAATAAGCTGAGAAAGTCTAAGCCCTCTTCTTCTAGGGCGCTCACCGCGTGGGAGAGGGTGCGGGGATGGTGGCGCGTATCGGCATCGGTGAAGAGCAATAGCTCTCCAGAAGCGTGCTGCGCCAACTGATGACACGCCCAGCTCTTGCCCACCCACCCCGGAGGAGGGTCGGTGCCGCGCAGCACCCGGAGGCGTCGGTCTTGCATGTACTCTTGAAGAATGCGCGCCGTGTCGTCATCGGATTGGTCGTCGAGGACGAGCACCTCAAAGTTAGCATACTCTTGCGCTAAGAGCGATTCGACACACGCCCGAATATTGGCCTGCTCGTTGCGAGCGGGCACGAGGATCGAGACGCGCGGGCCTGTCTCAGCAGATGGGTACGATATCAGACGCTTGCGGAGTATCCAGATGTTGGTGAGGGCAACGATAAGCAACACAGAGAGAAAGACGGCAATGCTGTACTGATGTGGCACTCCAAAGCTCACGAGATCGCTGTTCTCCTCTAGAACGTTCTTGGTTTTACCAAATATGATCGGTGCTGTCAAGATGTCTTTGGCGCGACAGGCCGTCACTAGAACTTATATCAGGCATGGCTAGAGCTTCCCATAAAGCGGTGTCACAGTTCCTAGACAGCACGACAGAAGTGAGGTGAAAATTTTTTATGGAGTTGAATTGGGAATTGTCAGTGCGCCTGCTCGTGGCAGCATCACTAGGAGCATTGGTAGGCTGGGAACGGGAGATAGCGCAGCGCCCAGCAGGGCTGCGAACGTATATGCTGGTCGCGTTCGGCTCAGCGCTCTTCACGGTCCTGTCGCTGACCGCCTTCGGAGCGAACGCCGATCCGGGGCGGTTGGCAGCCAATATCGTCGTGGGGATCGGATTTTTAGGGGCAGGCACGATCTTCCGCGAGGGGGAGATCATCCGTGGCTTGACGACAGCAGCAGGGCTGTGGACGGTAGCAGCTATCGGAATGGCCGCGGGCGTCGGACACTATCTTTTAGCGACGATCTCGACGGTGATCGTGCTGGTGATCCTGGTGGGAGTACGGCTCTTCGAGACGCACAAGCATACGCGCTAAGATCACGGAATTCGATTTACAGACTCTCCCCACGGCTCAAGTTATAGTAATAATCGGGATCAAGGCCGCACGCTCGGATGAGCGCCTCGCGTTCTTGTTGGGTGATCCGAGCGCGGCTGTCGGCTTTTCTGATGACGTTGGGCACGCCCTTGCCCCGCGCGAGCTCCGCTACGAGAGTTCTCTGCAGACGCTCTGGATCGCAGAACTGAAAGACCGCCCGCGGCGCTTCGATTTTTAAGACACTGCGCACTCTTGGATCATAGACATAAAAGAACGCCACGTGATAGAGATGGGAGTCTAAATGGAGTGCAAAGTCGCTCACGGCTTTCGGCAAATCTACGACAGATTCGCGCTCCTCCCACGACGGATACGCTTCTTGCACGAACCAATTCGTATAACCCAAAGAGTCCTTGGGAGTGTCGCTCAGCACGGCGGTCATAAATTGACGATCACTGGCCCAGCGCCGCTCCGGAGAGTCGAGACAAAATCGCAGCAGCCAACTCGTCTCTGGGGTCTTGTTGATCGCCACTAGGGGGAGCTTTCTCGCGACGCACGCTTCGATCAAACGCACTGGGTTTGCGAGCAACGCGATAATATCTTCGCGATCTGATAGACGCACCCCCCAGCGGTAGCCCCACTCGCCCTTCAGCTCCCCCAAGAGATAATAATAGAGCCCGATGGGGTAGAGCGCGCCATCCACCATGAGCAAGCCCTCCCGAACATCGAGGGCCTCGAGCATCTCTGTGGCATGGGTTGGTTCGCTGGTCACGTCAGCAAGCCCTTTGACGATGTGCTCGACCTCGCGCTCGAGGAAGTCTTTCGTCAGATGAATTCTCCAGTGATGGACGTGTTCGTTCCGAGTGTGAATCACACGAGCTTCACCGACGTTTTGAAACGAATGCGAGACGAGCGCGAGAGTGCGCCATGTCTCCAGAGGAAGCCCACGATGGCGCAGCGGGGGATCAGCGATGAAGACGGCTTGATTGGCGCAGAGGGTCGTGCCGTCCTCGAAGTGCATGGGCCTGGTGCTGCCGCCGTCCACGCCGTAGATGATCGCGAACGCGTCATGGGATTGTTCGGCGAGCTTGAGGATAGGCTCAGCGCGGCGCTCCAGGGGCGTCAGGGTCTTAATGGCGCTATCGAGCTGAAGGCTGCTGAAGAGTCGGCGGGCCTCGTCACGGTGACTGACGGCGCGCTGGGCGCGCTCGCCCAGGGTCTTCAGCTCCTCGAGAAAGAGTCGGCGCACATCAGAAGAGAGCATTAGCGCACCTTATAGATTATACTGATATTATCGCTGCCCTTCTCGGTGCGATATTCGTGATCGGCCCCCTCGACCAGGCCTACTTCATGCGACACGACAATCACTTGCCCCACACGCCTACCCAAGTCTTCTAACAAAAACTGCAATCTATGAATGCGATCTCGATCCAGATAGATCGTCGGCTCGTCTAAGATCAGGGGCATTCTCCGCACAGCTTTGGCCAAGACTTGATGGATCGCACAGCGCAACGCGATATTTGTTAACGCCCGCTCGCCCCCAGACATCAGCGACGGGTTGATCGTCCGCCCGTTCTTCAGCTCAACTTCGATCTCGTAATCGTCGCGGACGGTCACGCGACTGTAAGAGTCCCCGGAGTCCATCAGCGAGAAGAATTCATTGAAATAGTAATTGAGCGCCTCTAAGTTGCGCTTGCGCAGCGCGACTTTCGTCGTCTGATAGATCGAGACGATCTCGTCGAGTTCTGTGATGAGCTTTTTCATCTCCTCTTGCTTGCGCGTCACCTCGGAGAGCTCATCATGGAGGCGCTGGAGGTGCTCCAAGCGCCCTTGGACGATCCCGCGCGCCTGCGCCACCTGATCGTATCGCTCTTGGAGAACCGCGCGCTCCTGGTCGAGTGTGCCCAAGAGTTCGAGCACGCGGGCGCGCTTGCTCTCAATCTCGCCCTGGCCCTTCAGGCGCTCCTGCACCTGCATACGACGGTCATTGAGGCGCGCGATGTCGCCGCGCAGCTCATTGAGACTCTCCAAGAGCGTCTTGCGAGCCGTTTGCTTCTCGTGCCACTGCTGGCGCACCCGCAGCAGATTCTCGATCTCGCTCTCCATCTTTTCAAATTTCTCTTGTGCGCCTAACAATTGATTCAACTCATTCGTGAGGGCGCGCACGACAGCTTCTTGGCGCTCTTGCTCGGCCTGCTGTGTTGTGATCGTCTCGTGCTCATGCGTGATACGCTGCTGAAATTGCGCGAGCTGGGTTTGCAAGACCCGGTGGCGCTCGCCGGCTTGTTCGTAACTGGTGCGCGTGCGCGCAGCTTCAGCGCGACGCACCTCCAAACGCTCGATCTCGAAGACCAGAGCATCGAGCAAGCCTTGCACGCCCTTCCAAAGTGTCACCCGCTCTTCGAGGCGTGCCAACTCGTGCTCCTCGTGCTGTACGGCTTGCTCTAGCTCAGCGAGCTTCGGCTCGATGGCACTCAGCACCTCTGCGACGTGCTCGGGGTGCACAGCTTGACCACAAGTAGGACAGCGCCCAGCAGCGAGCAACGCTTGCTTCTGCGCGAACTCCTGGCGCAACGCATCGTAGTGGGTTCTCACTTCGAGAACAGCCCGCGTCGCTTGATCGTGTTGCTCTTGCAGCCTCTGCAGCTCAGAGGCCCACTGCGCCCGAATCTTCTCCGCCAGACGCGCCTCGGGAGGCACCGTCGGGAACGGCACCCCAAGCTTGTGAGTCTGCTCAGCGATCTCTTCCAGATGGGCTGCGATAGACTGCTCTTGGTCGGCATAGGCTTGCGTCAGAGCTTCGAGTTCTTTTGCTAGGCGTTTGATCTGTTCGGCTTCGCGCGCCTGGGTGCGAGAGAGTTCCTCGTATTGCTCGCGCAGGTGCGCGAGTGCCCGCTCGCGCTGTGCGCGCTCCGCCACAAGGCGCATCAGTGCCTCGCGCGCCTCCTGGAGCCTCGCCCGCTCCGTCTCGATCTGGGTCTTGCACTCAGCAAGCTTCCCCGGCACAATCGCGACATCCTCGAACGTCGCAGCTTGATCGAGCGATTCCAAGATCCGCGCGACCTCTCGCTCAGTGAAGCTCTCCGCGAGGAGCTTTTTGAGAGCACCCACAGACCGTTGATGGCGCCCGCTCAAAGATTCTAAGTCGCTCTCGAACTCCTTGCGCTCGGCCTCGCGGTGCTTCAGCCGAGCTTGCTTCTCCGCAAGCTCGTGGTCTATCTGCTGGAGCTCTTTAGCAGCGTGCGCGAATTGCCTCAGGGAGTCTTCGTAGCTCTGCAAAAGCTTATGGGCGCTGGCGCGCCGCTCGTCGAGTTCTTTCAGATCGCTCTGGAGACGCTCCATCTGTTCCGTGAGCTGGGCTTTGTGCTTGCCCAGCTCTTCGCGTTCCAAAGCGTCGATCTCCTGGCGCAGACGTGCCGCGCGCTCGTCCAGAACGCTCAAGCGCCTATTGAGCGCCCGAAGAGCTTCTTTGGAGCGTGGATTGACAAAGAGATCTATCTTATATAGCCCCAGCAAGCCGTCGAGCATCTGCTCGCGTGTCCGCCGATCGGCACGGATGAGCCTATCTATCTCCCCTTGGCGCACGTAGACGCAATTCGCAAACCCTTCGCGATCCATCCCGAAAAATCGCTCGATCTCAGCGATCACGTTCTCGGTGCCGACCCAGACGGAGCCGTCCTCGCTCGTCAGTTGGCAGCCGGTGCGCTCGCTCTTCACTGTTCCCCCTTGGCGACGCAGCGCGATCTCGGCTGTATAACGCTTCCCACTATAGAGAAAGCGCAGGCTTACTGAGCCTGAATCGGCGCCGATGCGCAGGATCTCGTCCAAGTTGCGCCCGATGACATGCCGAGCTTCGCTGCCGTAGAGCGCAAAGAAGATGCTCTCCAAGAGCGAAGATTTCCCGCTGCCGTTGGCCCCAGCAATCACAGTAATCCCCGGCTCAAAATCCAGAGAAGCTTTCTTGTAGCTCCAAAGATTTTCGATCTCAAGGTGTTCAAGCTGAAATTGATCCCGCGCCAATGTCGCCGCAGGAAAGTCGCGCAGGGCTGGGCCGGCCTCTTGTGGCTCCATCTGCACCTTGCTCAATAGATCGAGCAGGTTCTCTTGCGCTCTTACGGGTTTTCGCGCCATGCTCGCTCCAGCAGTGCTGTCACTTCAGCGTCCACGTTGGAGTCGGCAATCGTCAAATCTCGGATGACTTGGTCTATCTCGCGGGCTAACGGGGAGAAATGCTTCTTCGCCAAAGCCTCAGAGATGACTTGTTCGACGTCGCCGAACTCGACGGTGACTGAGGGTTCAGCGGGCTGTTCCGTTGGGACGCGCACGTCGCGCACGCGCACGGCCAACGCACCGTGCTCGTAGCCCGCGTGCTCGATCTCAGCCGCCGTGGGCTTGTCGGTATTTAAGTAGACGACGACGACCGCACCCTGCACGTCTGCGTTCTCGATTCTCTGAATGGGGTCTTCATCAGCGGGAATGTAGAGAAAACGTCGGGTGACCAGTTCATGCCGTTGCAGACGCCCATTCTGAAGGTCTATGATATTGACGCCCCGGTTTCTCTTCTCGTCGAGCATCCACCGTTCGGTGCTCCCGCAGTACGTCACAAGTTTATTCTCTTGACGCCACGAGCGGTGCTCGTGATAGTCTCCCAACAAGACGAACTGCGCCCCGCAGTGCCAGAGCTTTTCCAGAGCGAGTTCGCCGTCAAGCTCGACAGCATCGAGCAACTGATGGCAGACCAAGACGCCGCCCTCGCAACGCGGGGGCGTGATCGGGCGGCGCCCGGAGAAGTCCAGCCCATAGATGGGTACACCGTCCAGCTCGAAGGGCTTCTGCGGGCGCAGATGCACAGCTAACCCTAAGCTCTCGAAGAGATCGATCCATTGGGTGCCGCGGCGCTGCTCGTGATTGCCCACGATCCCCAGAAAATAAATCCCGGCGTCTTTGAGGGTGAACAGCCCTTGCATGGTCGCTAAAAGATCTTCAGTGCCGGGGGTGCGATCCTCAAAGAGATCGCCGGCATGAATCACCGCGGAGACTTTCTCGTCGAGGGCGACGTGAACGACCTGTAAAAACGCCCGAGCGAAATCTTCACGGCGCTCTTCCAAGCCGTACTGGCGAAAGCCGATATGGGTGTCGCCGGTGTGCAAGACTGTAGCCATGCGCTTTTATAGTAACACGATTGGTGAAAAAAGCAAGGACAGGCGTCTGCACAAAGAGTCGCTCCGCCGTAGGGCAGGACGGCGGAGCGAGCTATCCCCTCAAGCAGTAGGGTCTTGAGGGGCTTCCCTGTCATCCCTCTATGGTGCTTCCCTCATCCGCGGGGGCTTCTCTTTCCCCTCGTTCCCCTTTCCCGCGGTAGCGATTCAAGGGTGATGACAGGGTTCAGGAGGGCCTGGGCCTTCCGGTTAGGTCGAACCGAGTCCGTGTCCGCGACTGGGGAAAAATCCCGTCCTGCTGGGGGCCTGGTCCAGAGAAGGCGGGCAAAACCCTGGTCGCCGGACAACCGGAGCAACGCTCCGGCGAAGGGTCTCCGACCCTCCCGTCTAAGGAGGTTGTGTTGGGGTCATACTAATCCCTTCCTCATCCCTGATCCCTGAGCTGGTTGCACCTCGTATCTGTACATTTATCGTTTTGTACAACCGCAAGTATTATATAGAATATTTTTCAACTGTTGTCAAGTCGAATCACATAGCAAAGGGGATCCCCCAAAATGACGATCTCAACGAGTATATCGTGCAGGCGTGCGCCGAGACCTCCTACAGAAGGGGGCAAGCCCCCTAGATGCGCACAATTTCGCCAATGTGCAGTGCCCAGGCACGCCTGTGCGATGCGCATTACATACTTCATTCCCAAAGAGATGTATAAGCTAATCTACGGCTTCGAAAGGAGGGGCCATGAAGAACGTCAGTCGCTGGAAGTGGGTCTACGTGCAGATGCGCGGCGGATTGGGTTTTGCGTTCGTGTCGGTGCCGTTCGATCTGACCGTCTCCCAGCTCAAGCTCATGCTGGGGGCCGACCCGCGCAGCGTGGTCACCGTGCGCGCGGCGTTCCGGCCCCTCGCGGAGAACGAGCCGCTCTACGAGCGCGTCGCCAACTACGACACTGTCTATATTGAGCCGTACCGTCGTACTCTCTAATCACCCCCTCTCCCTCTCTTCTTCGGCGAGGGCTGCCTGGGGCCACCCCGGCAGCCCCCGCTGGCTTTCTCACCATTTTTTGATATGATAAATCCCAACCCGAAGCGCGAGGAGGTTCTGACTATGAACGTCGCCCATCTGCTCGACCGCGCCGCGCAGCAGTACCCGGACAGAACAGCGATCTACTTCCCCGGCATCCCCAATGCCGTGCCCCCACGAGCGATCTCGTATAGAGAACTCTCTGACTGGACGAGCCGATTCGCCGGAGGGCTGAGAGCCTTGGGACTGGCCCCCGGAGATCGCTTTGCGGTCTATCTGCCCAACTTGCCCCAATTTGTGATCGCGATCTGGGGCGGCTTCAAAGCGGGTTGCGTCCCAACTCCTATGAACCCTACTCTGAAAAAACGCGAAATCGTTCACCAAGTCACAGACTCCGGTGCAAAGCTGATTATTGCTCCGGTCTTCATGCTCGACGAAGTCGCCAAAGCTGCCGAAGAGCTTCCCGATCTGAAAGTCTTCGTCGTCGGCCCTGGCTCGGCGTATCCGAATTTCGACGAACTCGTCAAGCATCCCCCGACATTTGTCGAGCGCGACGACGACGATCTTGCGCTGATGCCCTACACCTCAGGAACGACTGGGAAGCCCAAGGGCGTCCTGCTCACCCATAAGAATCTGAGCAGTAATATTCAAGCCGTGATGAGATTGATGCAAGCCAAGGGGTCAGGGGAGCGCCTGCTCGTGCCCATCCCGATGTTCCATATCACGGGGATGACCGTGCTGATGCTCAGCCCGCTCTCGATGGGCGTGACGATTTACCCAATGCTCCGTTGGGATGCGGAGCAGGCGATGCAGCTCATCCAAGAGCACAAGATTACGAGCATGGTCTGCGTCCCCACGCTCTATATTGATCTGTTACATCACCCTAAAGTCACGCAGTACGACTTAAGTTCACTCAAGCTCTGTAGCTCTGGGGGCGCGAAGATGCCCGTGCCCGTGATCGAAGCGATGCACAAGAAGTTAGGAGTAGCAGTCTACGAGGGCTACGGGCTGACGGAGACTTCCCCGGTGACGCACACGAACTTAGCAGCGCCCAAGCCCAAGATCGGTTCTATCGGTTGGCCCATCGAGGGCGCCGAGTGCAAGATCGTGGACGAAAACAATAGACGAGTCCCAGTGGGTCAAGTCGGGGAGCTGTGTGTGCGCGGCCCGATGGTGATGAAGGGCTATCACAACAACCCTGAAGCGACCCGACAAGCTCTTGACGACGAGGGCTTCTTCCACACCGGGGACTTAGCCTATGTGGACGAAGAGGGCTATTACTACATAGTAGATCGCGTCAAAGACATGATCAACGTTGGCGGCGTGAAAGTCTTCCCCAAGGAAGTCGAGCATGTTCTCTATGAGCACCCTGCGGTTGCTGAGTGTGCCGTTGTCGGGATTCCTGACGAGCGCAAGGGCGAGACGGTCAAAGCGTACATCGTGCTCAAACCCGGCTATGTGCCTTCAGATACTTTAGCTGAGGAGATTCAACAACACTGTCTACGGGAGCTTGCTGCATATAAGCATCCACGGGAGATCGAGTTTGTGCAGCAACTTCCCAAGACCGCGTCGGGGAAGATTCAGAAGTACGTGCTGCGAGGACGAGAGCAATAATTACGCCCTAGAGGAAGGCGCAACTTTTACCGATAATCGCTTAACCATCCGAAGCGACTGGTCATCTCTGCAGCAGAAAGTGCTGCAAGCAGCTTGAGAGTCCGACGCAATAGCTCTCTCAAGGGCAGTTGATCTGAGACAATAATTCCGGCGTGAGAGCGATTTTGTTCGGCATACTGACGCGCCAGCTGCACATAATCCCGAATGTTATGAGTAAGAATAGCTCGGCCTTCGCGTGTTGCAAACTCTAACTGCTCTGGATCGCTTTTCCCTAGCATCCCTGCTTCTGAAGCTGTGAGTACATCAAAACTGCGTTCTCGAAGAATGACCGCAAGCGTGGGATGTACATCTTCATCGAGGTAAAGAGCAATTGCGGGCATTGTTTAGGACGTGGTTTTAAGTTTGGCTTGCCAGTACTCTTCTGTGCTTTCCGCGAGAATTCGATCCATCTCTTCTTTATGGTCATAATAGTACGAGAGGGCGTCGTAGACTTGGGCAAGGGTCAGATGCGGGAAGAGCGCGATTAGCTCCTCTGGAGTCATCCCCTGATGCAACACATAGGTCACGACCGAGCGGACAGGGAACTTCGTGCCCTTGATAATGGGCTCTCCTCCACAGTAATTCTTGCGCTGTGTGATATAAGGATGAATCGTCTTCGGCTGAGCAGTAGCCATAAGTAATCGTCGTGAAAAATTATACGCGATTGTATGGCGAAGACGCAACTCTGCTATGAACTCGCCTCTTCTTGACAGCGGCTCCCTCTATATAATACGCCAGCGGGCTGATTCTCATGGGAAAGATAGACGACCATGGCATAGAAGCATTCAATGTGCCTGGCTCTCTGAAAGTGACGATTGAGCTCATCAGTGAGCCGTGATCGCTGGAGAGTTGCACATGAATTGAGCGAGATCTCAGCTCTTTCGTTCCCCCGGATTGCTGGTGCTCTGCGCTCGTTTTTCTGATCGCACGCGCGAGACCGCATACCCGAAAAACCCGATCATGGCAATAACCCCCGCGATGAGAAAGACCTTCGGGGCCGTCGGCGGCGAAAAGACCATATACCCTAACCCAATAAACCCGATCACCCCACTCACCAGCATAATAATCGCAAAGACCAATTCACCCATAGCGCATTCGCTCCTCAGTCCGAGATTTGTTTCATTGTACCAGATTAAGGGCCTTGAATCACAGAAGGCACAGAAAATATTCCCGTGCCATCTGTGCGTGCCTTCCGTGATTCACAGTTTATACCCGATCTTCCTCAAGAACTCCTTGCGCTCGTGAATCTCTCTCTCGCCCTCGACGCCCTTGGTCTTGATCCCGTCAATGACACCCAGAATGCCGCGCCCCTGCGCCGTCTCCGCGAGCACGACCTCCACGGGGTTGGCCGTCGCACAGTAGATATGACAGACTTCGGGAACGTTTTTGACAACGTTCAGAACGTTGATGGGGTAGCAGTCTTTCAAGAAGAGAATAAAGCTATGCCCCGCGGAGAGCGCCAGCGCGTTCTTTTTAGCAAGCTCGATCATCTCTGAATCTGTGCCGCTCCAGCGCACCAGCGCCGGCCCGGAGGACTCGCAGAACGCCAGCCCGAATTTGATCTTCGGCACTGCCGTCACCAATGCTTCGTGGATGTCCTCGACAGTCTTTATAAAATGCGACTGCCCTAAGATAAAATTGACCTCGGCAGGCTTTTCGATTGTGACAGTCTTCAGCTCCATAGCGATCACCTCACCTATATTAGCTGGAAGCGAGCTAAGAAAGCAAGATCACCTTGGCTATGGTTTATGAAACGAAAGGGGAGAGGGAATACCCCTCTCCCCTTCTCTTAGTGGAGCAACGACCCCTACGGCTCGTCCCCTCTCAACTGCGGGCACAACCCATCTAAGATATAGAGATTCAGTTCAGTTGGCTTCTCGGTGTTCGCTGCCCACAGCTGTCTTTGAATACGGCTGACCAACTCTGGGTTCCCCGGCACGCGCTCCTGAATCGTCAACGGGATGAAGAATGCTACCGACCCCAGTCTCTCGCTGACCGTGTACGGCTTCACCGTATGGAACGGATCTTGACCCGTAGGAACAGCGGGATTGGGACTCGCGATGAGCTGTGCCACGGCAACGGAGATAGCACTCTGCCCATCTCCCGCGTTGACCGTGTAGGCGCAAAAGCGCACGGAATCTAAGAAGATCGCGGCGGGCTTGCCCCCAGCGGGCACGGTCGAGTCCACGCGATGCGGCGTCGTGATCATCACGCGGCTGATCGTGTTGTCCCCTTGATTGATAAAGTAGGCGTACATGTCGCCAAGCCACGAGCCGACGTTCGTCGCAATCGCGCTCGGCTGCGGGCCGGTCTGCACGGTCGCGATCACTTTGTAGCGATTCTCGTTGGCCGGGTCGTCGTTGATGTCAATGATGCTGATGGTGTTGCTGCCCCTGTTGGCGACGAACGCTCGATTGTGTGCGCCGGATGAGTAGAGCGCGATGGCGCTGGGCTGTGCGCCGACTTTGACCGTCGCCTTCACTGTGTTCGTCTGGGTGTTGATGACCGAGACCGAACCGTCGTCGGTGTTGACGACATACAGATCGGGGTTATGCGCAGCGCGGGCGAGCGCGATGGGCTTTGTCCCCACAGCGATCTCGGCGCGGACGGCCCCGCCAGGTAGCGAGACGACGAAGACTTTATTCGCGGAAGAGTCGGCGACGAACGCCGTGCTGCAGTCGCGATTCACTGCCAGAGCACTGGGATTCGCAACAGCGACGTTCACCCTCGTGACGATCTCTTTGGAAAACGTATTGATGATCTGCAGCGCCGTGCTCTCTCCGGCCTTGCTCGCGGCGACGAGCGCGCTCCCGCCAGCGCACGACGCGAGAGCGACGGCATCACCAGAGAGAGTCAGCGTCACGCTCGGTTTGAGCCCCTGCTGTCCGTACGAGAAGATCCCTGCCAGGGCGAACAAGAAGACGAACGCCACAACAGCCTTCCGTGTCATAGCAACCTCCTTGGTGTTGGTTAGTCTTGGTACACGAGATTATAGGGTTTTGGATGTGGCAAGTCTGTACCGACATGGTGAAAAACGGGTGGAAAAACCCGTGCTGATTTGCCCGCGTGCGGCTTCAGATGCTCTCTCCTATCGTTCGCCGGTGCTCTATCTGGGCTGGGCGGTAGCGAGCGCCCTGGACGCCTATCAGATCGCCGACAAATACTGTCGGCCCTAATTAGCTGAACTTGCTATTTCAGCTCTGATGATCGCGCTCAGGCGCTCAACGCTCTGGACGATACGACGGTTGATCACAATATAGTCAAAGAGATCAAGCGCACCGAGTTCATCGAGAACAGCCGCGAGACGCCTCCGTCGCGCGGCGGCGCTCTCCGTGCCGCGTTTGTCCAGACGATATTCGAGTGCTTGCAACGACGGCGGCAGGATGAAGATCGCCACAAGCCGTCCGGGGAGACGTCGTCGCCGCAACTGACACACGCCCTGCACATCGGCTTCTTTGATCACGTCGCGCCCAGAAGCTAAAAGCGTTTGCACTTCTGAGCGTGGGGTGCCGTAGTAGTGCCCCGCGTAGCTCGCATATTCGAGAAAGTCGTTCTGACGAATACGGCGCTCAAACTCTTCTTTGGAGATGAAGCGATAGCGCCCGGCTGTGAGTTCTTTTGGGCCTCTGGAGGGCCGGCTCGTGTACGAAGGCACATAGACCAAATCGGGAAATCGCTGCCGCACGCGAGTCACGAGCGTTGTCTTCCCTGCTCCCGAGGGACCGCAGATGACAAAGAAGACGCCCTTTCTATTCGCCATAGCTTCATTCGACGTTGCGCGCTTGCTCGCGGAATTTTTCTATGAGAGACTTCATCTCCAGGACACACGAGATGATCTGGGCGTCTTTCGCTTTCGCAGAGATCGTGTTGGCTTCGCGGGCCAGCTCTTGCGCTAAGAAATCTAAGAGCCGTCCGGCAGGCTCCGGTCCGGCTATCGCTTGACGCGCCGCCTGAAGGTGCATCTTCAAACGCGCGATCTCTTCGGTAATATCTGCGCGCTCGGCCAGGAGCGCCACCTCCATCTCCAGCCGTCCCTCGTCGAGTTCACCGGTGCTGTCGGTGAGTTCGCGCACGCGCTCCCGCAGACGCTCTTTATAGAGCTTCTTGACGCTAGGGGCACTTTGCTCGATCTTGGCAAGCTCGCGCTCCAGCAGCGACACAATCTGCAGCAATTCCTCAGCGAGAAGCTGGCCCTCACGAGCACGGCTGGCTTGGACGTGGGTGAGGGCTTCTCTCAAGGCCGGCTCGATGCGCTCCCACAGCTCTGTCTCCGGTTCTGCGGAGCGGTGCAGGACGCCCTCCAATCTCAAGAGGGTGTCGAGGGAGAGATTCCCTTCAAGGTGCAAGTCTTGGGCAAGCTGCTGGAGGGCTGTGGCATAGGCGCGGGCGATCTCCGGGTTGAGCGTGAGCGGGGCTAAGCCACGACGCTCTATTGCAATAGAGACCTCGATGCGTCCACGCGAGAAGAGCTGTCCGGTGATCTCTTGGACTTTCAGCTCTAGGGCGGGATGGGCTTCCAGCCCAGAGACTTTAAGATCGAGATACTTGTGATTGAGAGTCTTCACGGAGACGGTGACCGTTTCGGTAGGGCTTTGGCGTTGGGCGTGCCCATAGCCGGTCATGCTGCGGATCATACTTTAGGGTAATGCAAGAGCGGCAAGGTTGTCAAGCGGGGCTTGACAAGCGGGCCGTTCTCAGCTATCATAATGACGCATTGGGAGATCGTCTAACGGTAGGACAGCAGGCTCTGGACCTGCTTGTGGGGGTTCGAATCCTCCTCTCCCAGCCAAGTTTTTTATCACCCCAAAGTGCTCTCTAAGTGGGTGACCTCCGTGATCGGTGCCCGGCACGAATAGTTCTGACAGATATAGACCGCTGGAGCATTGTTCACCAAGCTCTTCCCCTGCAAGAGCGGGATGAATGCCGCGCCCTCAGGGTCATCCGGCCCGCCCAACGCGATAATTTTATCCGGGAGAAAGCGCGTGCGAACTATCTCTAAAAATTTTTGCGTCCGTGCCTCGCCCTTGGCCCCCACGACGGCAATCTGCGTCACCGGCCCCAGATAGAAATCGAGCGCGCTCAGCATATACGAGAGCGCCTGCGGGGCTTGCTCCATAAAGTCGCGGCACACGCGCAGCGTCTGCTCAGCTTTTGCCCGCAGCGTCGTGTCATCAGTCAGCTCGGCCAGGCGCAGCAGCGCCATCGTCGCCGCAGAATTTCCCGATGGCGTCGCGCCGTCAGAGAAGCTCTTCGGGCGCACCGGAAGCCTCTCGTGATCTGCGCTGGTGAAGAAGAACCCTCCCGCGCTTTCGTCCCAGAACTTTTTCACCATCGTTGCGCTCAGCGCTTTCGCTTCTCGTATCCAGCGCGGATCGAAGTCCGACTCATAGAGATCGAGCAGCGCCGTGATGAGAAACGCATAGTCTTCGAGATACGCATTGAACTTGGCTTGGCCGTCTTTGTAGCTGCGCTTGAGCGCGCCGTCTTTCTGAAGATGCGCCAGGCAGAAGTGTGCCGCGTCTTGAGCCGCACGCAGATACTCTTCGCGTCCCAAGACTTGGTACGCCCGTGCGCATGCTGAGATCATCAGGCCGTTCCACGCCGTGAGGATCTTCTCGTCGCGGCTGGGCTTCTCTCGGCGTTCCCGCGCCTCAAGGAGCCGCGCGCGCACGCGGGCCAGCCAAGCTTCGCTCATCCCCTCACCCCTCACCCCTCCCCCCTCTCCCTCCCAGGGGAGAGGGTCCGGCTGATAGAGGACGTTTGCGCCCGGCTCCGTAACACCGAAGTATTCACACGCCCGTACTCCATCTTCGGGGCCGAGCACAGCTATGATCTCGTCAGGCGTCCAGACGTAAAACGCCCCTTCGCCGTCGGGGCTGTCGGCATCTTGAGACGCGAAAAAGCCCCCTTCAGGGCTGGTCATCTCCCGCATGACATAGTCGAGCGTCTCCTCGACAATGCGACGATAGAGCGGTTTCTTCGTCACCTGATAGGCTTCGAGATAGGTCCAGACCAGGAGCGCGTTGTCGTAGAGCATCTTCTCGAAGTGCGGGATGCGCCATTGAGCGTCTATGCAATAGCGATGAAATCCGCCGCCGACTTGATCATAGATACCCCCGCGCGCCATCTTCTCCAGTGACAGCTCGACGATCTGCAACGCATCAGAATCTTTTGTGCGATGCCAATAGCGCAGTAAGAGACTCAATTCTAAGCTATGGGGGAATTTCGGTGCGCCGCCAAAGCCGCCGTGCTCGCGGTCGAAGCTCTGCAACGACGCCAGATACGCCCGCTGTAAGAGATCGGGAGTGAGCAACCCTGAGCTGGACCTGGGCTGTTGCAGCGCGCTCAGATACTGTGTGAGCCGTTCGGCTTGCTCGACGATCTTCTCATGCTCTTTTTGATATAACTCGACAATGGCTCTCAGCACAGTGAGCAAGCCTGGGCGGCCCCAGCGGTCTTCGGGGGGAAAGTAGGTGCCCCCATAAAAGGGCTTCAAATCTGGGGTGAGAAAGACTGTTAAGGGCCAGCCGCCTTGGCCCGTCAACACCTGCACGGCCGTCATATAGATCTCGTCAATGTCGGGGCGCTCCTCGCGATCAACCTTGATGCTGACGAAGTGCTCGTTGAGATACTGGGCGATCTCGTCGTTCTCGAAGGACTCGCGCTCCATCACGTGGCACCAGTGACATGCCGAATAGCCAATCGAGAGCATGATGGGCTTGCCCTCGCGTTGGGCTTTCTGGAGGGCTTCTGCGCCCCAGGGATACCAATCAACGGGGTTATGGGCGTGCTGGAGCAGATAGGGACTAGTCTCATGGATGAGGCGATTTGGGATCTTGGCCATGCTTTTCCTTTCTTGCTTGAGAGAGGCGGGGCAGGGTGCTCCCCTGCCCCAGCACGTACTCTGCTCACTAATAACGACGGGATGGTCCGCGCCCGGAGCTGCTGCCGCGTGGGCTGCGCTTGCGCGCGCACTCACGGCAGTAGACCGGCCGGTCGGAACTGGGCTGGAATGGCAGTTCTGTGATCGCCACGCCGCAACTGGCACACTTCAGTCCCAAATGAGCAACGTCGTGCATCTTCCGTTGTCCGAAGGCCATAGAGCTTCACCCCCCTGAAAAATAATAATAGAGGGCGAAAGAAGCTCTTTGGCTTCGTCGCGCTGGGAGAGTCTGAGCGAGTCGGGCCCTGGGTTCATTTCGTCCCTCGTGCATAACAATAGCAGATTCTCAGCATACGTGCAACTCTCCCTTTCTGTTCTTTCTGTTTGCGCTTCGGTGCGCGTCTGCAGTACTATACAAAGAGAGTAAGTATGGAATTCTTGCGGAAGATTTTTGCTCCCCGCAGCCTTGTCGTGATTGGGGTCTCGGAACGACCAGATAATCTCGCGCGCTTTATCATCGCGAACCTACGGGCTTTCGGATACACGGGCGATCTCTATGCAGTCGGGCGTCGGCCCGGAAAGATTTATGATATCCCCATCGTCGCCTCTCTCGATGAAGTCCCTGATGGATTGGATCTCGCAGTGATTCTGACGCCCGCAGAGACCGTCCCGACTCTCGTCGAACAATGTGGGCAGAAAAAGATCTTACAGGTCGTGATCGAATCTGGGGGCTTCAGTGAGTTCTCCGAGCGTGGCCGCCAGCTTGAAGAAGAACTCAAAAGCATAGCGCGTCGCTACGGGATTCGCTTTGTTGGGCCAAACTGTATCAGCGTTATCAACCTAGAAGCGGGGCTCTGCCTGCCCTTCGCGCCCATTGACCCTCGGAGCGTGCGACGCGGGGGCGCTTCGGTCATCTCCCAGAGCGGGGGCATCTCCATCACGTATTTAGATAAGCTCTCAGAAGCAAGGGTCGGCGTCAGTAAAGTGATCAGCATTGGCAACAAGGCCGATCTCGACGAGACGGATTATCTCGAATATCTCTTAGCAGACCCGGAGACGAAGATGCTCTGTCTCTATTTGGAGTCTATGAGCGATGGGCGGCGTCTGGTCGAGTTAGCCCGCTCTTCTCAAAAACCCTTGATCGTGCACAAAGCGAATCGCGGTCAAGCCAGTCAAAGCATCGCGTTCTCGCACACGGCAGCGTTAGCCAGCGATGACCGCATCGTAACGGGAGCATTCCGCCAAGCCGGAATCTTACGCGCCGAGAGCTTTGACGAAGCCGTAGCGATGGCTCAGGGGCTGACTCTGCCACCTGTGCGCGGCGATACTGTGGTGATCATCTCGCGGTCGGGCGGCCACGCCGTCGTCGCCGCCGATGCCGCGGAGCACTATGGCTTTCGCCTCGCAGAGCTGCCGCACAAGCTCACCGAAAAGATCCGGGCGCTCTCCCGCGCCGATGTCATTCGACTGACCAACCCCCTTGACTTAGGCACCATCTTCGATTTTGATCTCTACGCTCATATCGTCGAAGAGTGTTTGCACACCCTGGCACCGGATGCTATCGTGCTCATTAACACATACAGTGCGCTGGAAGCGCCGCGAGCGCGTCAGCTCGCCCATCGCGTTGCAGAAATTATGCACACATCGGATATTCCTATAGCCCTGTGCGTCTTCGCTCAGGGCCACGAAGCCCAAGAATTGCAACGCGAGCTTGCGATGCCGGTCTTTACCGAGATCGAGTTGGCATTCTGCGGGCTGGCCGCTTCGCGACGGTGGCACCGCAGGACAGTTCGGAGTTTCCAGTTCGACAGTTCTAAGTTCAACGGTCTTATCTATCAAGATCGGCGCCATGTGCAAGTGCTCACGGCTGATCGAGCACTCCGACTCTGTCAAGAGCATGGGATTCCCACTGCACCGTGGGAGATCGCAGAGACTCCCGACACAGCCGCGCGCGCTGCCGCGAATCTCGGCTACCCCGTCGCGCTGAAAATTCTCTCTCCTGAGATAGCTCACAAGACCGACGTGGACGGCGTCGTGCTCAATCTTGCGAACCCTGATGCTGTGCGACGCGCTGCGCAGGCTCTCCTGGCACGGTTTGCTGGGGCGCGGCTGCTGGTGCAGCGCATGGTCACCGATGGCCTAGAGCTGATCGTCGGAGGCAAGCGCGATCCCACTTTTGGGCCGGTGGTGATGGTGGGTCTTGGCGGGATTTTTACAGAGATCTTGAGCGATGTCGTATTTCGCGTGGCCCCGCTCACCCTCGAAGACGCCGAAGAGATGCTGGCTGAGCTGCGCGGGCGATCTCTGCTTGAGAGGGTGCGCGGCCGAGAAGCTCTGGATCGTGCGGCGATCATCCAGACGATCTTGTCAATCTCTCAGATTCTGCTAGAGAACGAACAGCTCTCTGAAATCGAGATCAACCCCTTGATAGCGTTGCCCTCAGGGGTGTGGGCGGTCGATGCTCGCGGGATGTTGCAGTCATAGCCGACGCCAGCGCCCCCAGAGCCAGCCCACAGGTACGGATGCTCATTTCTGTAAGGCTTTGGCCAGCTCGCTCTGCACGAGCGCCGTGATCCCCGTGGGATCAAGCGAGATCGTCTGGGTGCTGTCATCATAGGCGAGCAATTCCGCATAGCGTCCCCAGGTCACGATGATCTCCAGCTGGCGCTCCGCCTCCTCACGGTGAAACCTCGACTCCAGTGTCGTGAGCACGACGTCGCGATGCAGTTGGTGGTTCTCTGCGGCCCAGAGCATCTCCAACAGCCAGCTGAAGAGGGGCAGCCGTCGGATCCGGCTGCTGAAGATCTCCTTGCGCGCTTGAATGCTCGCCTCGGCGAACGCTTGTCCTAACGGTGTCAACGTGATATCTCCGTGAGCAACGGTGACAAACCCCAGCAACTCTGCTGCATCGGTCAAGGAGAGCAGCGCATCGGAGCTGAGGGCAAGTTCTTCAGGGAGCCGATAGAGATCAGCGCGGGATTGGGGCATCTCGGCGAGGCGCTCGAGGAGACTGGCGAGCTTATTCAAGCTGATATTGGGGAGGGTGCGTGGGCGACCCGGTTCGCTGAGGGCCGCTCCTATCTCCACGAGCTCTGGCTGCGTCTGCCCGGCGAGGAGAGCATAGACTCGGTCTACAGTCTCGAGGAAGGGAGCGGCCTTGCGCGGCCGCGGATGAGACAATTCTACTCGCAAGTCCGCAATGATCCGCCCAGGGTCCTTGTCCATCACCACAATGCGATCCGCCATGAAGACGGCTTCTTCGATATTGTGCGTGACCATCAAGATCGCCCGCGTCGGGATCTGGCCTCGCGTCCAGAGCTCCAGCAACTCGCCGCGGAGGGCTTCCGCGCTGAGCACATCTAAAGCCGAGAAGGGCTCATCAAGACAGAGCAGTTCTGGCTCAACGGCCATAGCGCGGGCAAAGCCCACCTTCTGACGCATCCCCCCAGACAGCTCCCGCGGATACGCGTTCTCGAAGCCGTCCAATCCCACACGATCTAAGAGTTCAATAGCCCGCTGCGCGCAGAGCCGCGGGGGCACTCCACGCGCTTTGAGCGCGACTTCCACGTTCTCTTGCACGGTCAGCCACGGGAAGAGCGCGAACGTCTGAAAGACGATCGTCGCATGGGGGTTGACTCCCTCCAGCACTGTTCCGCGATACAGGACCTCCCCGCTGGTGGGACGCTGCAGCCCCGTGATAATACGCAGCAAAGTGCTCTTGCCACACCCTGAAGGCCCCACGAGCGTCACAAATTCCCCTTCGCAGATCGTAAGATTGGTATCTTCAATCGCCGTGAACTGCCGCGGGGGTGTCCCGTAGACCTGCGTGACGTGACGCAGCTCCAGCAAGGGCACAGTCATGGCTCACTCCAGACGATACTGTTCCTCGGCAAGACGGTAAAGCCGTCGCCAGAAGAGTCTATTGAGCAAGACGACTGTTACGGCCATGCTGAGCGTCGCCCCCAAGAGCAACGAATAATCTCCTGACGCGGTCGCCTGGGCAATCAC
>JAOAIA010000023.1:7983-19985 GCA_026414955.1 Candidatus Bipolaricaulota bacterium | reverse complement strand
AGAAGGGCTGGATGAGCAAGAAGATCGCTATTGTCCCGACCAAGACCAACCAAGCGCGAAGCAGTCTCTGGATCATGCGGCACGCTGCACGAAGAGGCGATAACGCAGCAGCCAAAACAGAAAAACCAGAACAAGTCCCGCCGCCAGCAAGCCCGCCGTGTCCAACGCTGGTACCACCGTGCGCAACATGATGGCCCCCTCCCGTTGGCTTAAGAGCTGCCCTTCGGCATCGAGAAAACGCACGATGTAGCGATGCTTGCCGCTGATCTCCCGTGCCCACTCTTTGGGGTCCTTGTCCGCGGCTGGCATGGTGATGGAGCGGCTGATCAAGGGCAGGCTTTCCGGCGGCAGAGGCGTGGGCAACTCCGGGACAATCAGTTCTGTGTCAGCAGGCTCGTACCCGAAGGGACTGCGCTCGGGAAAACGAATTTCGACGCGGCTCAACCTTTCCGGGCACCCCGCCGTCTCCAGCTCCCATGGGACTTCTTTGACGCTCCCGGAGCGTAAGATGAAGAGCACGTCCAACCGCTCCGGTTGGAGAGCGGCGATCTCGCCGTCACGACAGATGATCTTGACTACCGGCGCTTCCTCACCGTATTGAGCACAGGACGCCACCGTGAGTCCCACCACCATCGCGAGCACACCAACGTGTAGAGTCTTCCTCATGATCCTTGTCCTCTCTCGTATACTCATTATATCAAAGTCAATACATGGTCTGCATATCTATAAGCCCCTTCTCCTTGGCGCGGCGCTCGCACCACCGATAAAAACCCAGCGAGATCGCTCCGACAAGGAGCGTCGAGCCTAGTAAAATTATCAAGATCGTCTCGTTGGAGAAGGGGGCAAGCAAGGGGCTGGCGCTCGTGCCTATGAGTGCTCGGCGCAGCCCTTCGAGCCAATAGGTCATGGGCAAGCCCAGTCCAATGTACTGAAGAGACTTGGGGAGCACATCAAGCGGGAAGACCGCGCCGCACAAAAGATACAAAGCCCCGGCGACCGCCTCGCCCATAAAGTAATTGTGTCTTGCTGTAATGAGCGTCAGCCCTGCTAAGAGAATCCCAATAAGTGCCAATCCGGCCAGCCCGATCAGAAAGACCGGCCAGAAGAGCGCATGGTTCATCGTCAGAAGATTGACGGGCAGCTTGAAGACAAGCATCCCGAACGTCAGCGTGATGATCACGGCGATGGTGCCCGTGAGCGTGCGGGCTACGCCGCGCCCTAAGAGATAAAAATAGACGTGGATCGGCGAGACGTAGATATATTTTAAAACCCCGTAATGCTCGCGGTCGTCAATCACTGCCCAACTGATCCCCATGAGCACCGAGCCGACGTAAATATAGAACGCATTTCCCAGATAGATATAGGGAAAGAGCGGGTTGTTCGTCTGGCCGCCGGAGACGACTAAGTACATCACGACCAAGATCATCGCCCCGGCGACGGGCTTGGCTATAGAGTAGACAGCGAAGAGAAACGGCTCTGTCCAGTTCGATTCGATCTGCCAGCCCAGCCACGTCGCGACTTTCAGGCTGCGCAGGCTCTCGCGCCATGTCTCTCTCTGCAGGACTGGGATCGTCATGCTTATTGCCCCCTCACGGTGAGCCGCCCCTCACGGCGCGCCACATTCTCCAAAAACAGGAGCATCCGATGCGCCGCGATGAGGAAGACGACGCTCAAGAGCGCCAAGATCGTGGTCTCCGTGCCGACGTCGAGGAAGCCCCAGCCCGCTTGGGGATAGAGTATCTGTCTCATAGCATCTAGACCCAACGTGATGGGGATGAGCGACGCCCCGGCGGAGATCCAAAAGCCCAAGCTCTTAATGGGGAAATAGAACCCGGACAAGAGAAACACAGGCTCTTGGAGGAGATTTGCCATGTGCCAGGCTTCGCGCCCATAGAGCAAGAACGCTGAGGCGAAGATCATCCCCAAGCCATAGAGGGCGACCAACGTTAAGAGAAAGACGAGCACAAGCGCGCCCCAATTGCTCACTGTGAATGTCACTTGAAAGACGAGCGAACCGAGCAATAGAACAGCCAATGCCCGCACCGTCGTCGCGGCCATCCCCCCGAGGGCCATCCCCAGCAGAATCGCCATGCGCGACGTGGGTGCGATCAGATACAAGGCGAGATTGCCGGTCTCTTTCTCCCAATAGAACTGGGTGGCCATGCTCCAGAGCACGTTCATCCAATACGCGGTCATCGCGCCGCCGAGCACGACGAAGCCCGTGAATTCGGGCTTGGCCCCCAACGCCCGATAGATAAATACAAACGCCGAAGTCCCCAACAACGGGAGAAAGATCTCAAAAAACATCCAGCTCTTCTCGCGCTGCAGGCCGATCAGACGAGGATAGGCTCGCCCGCGCACCGTGCGCAGGAAGACCATCACTTCGCGTCGGAAGTTGTTCATATAGAGACCTCTCCTCCGGATGCTTGAAGCATCCGGAGGAGCAAGTGAAAGCCCACTCCAGGGGGCTTCTCAGCGTGCTTCAGCACGCTTCCATCTAAATAAGACGGCGACTTCAGTCGCCGGTCTCGTCGCTCAGCCCGCGTCCGACTAAGTGAATAAAGACATCTTCGAGCGTTGGCTCGCGCTTCTCCAGCGATAACAGATGCCCGCCCTTGGCCTGTACTGCGTCTAAGACTTTCACCAAGGCGTTCTCGTCTTCAAGAATGAAATTGAGTTCAGTGTGCCCGTTGCGCCGATGGCCCACAAATTGGCTCACCCCGGGCAACCGCCCAAAGTGATCCAGCGTTTCTAAGGGCGTCGTCTGGAGCTTAAAAATCGAAGCCCCTTGGAGTCTCCTCTTGAGATTGGCTGGGGTGTCGCACGCTAAGATTTTGCCCTGGTCTATGATCGCCACCCGATCACAGAGTTCGTCGGCCTCGGCCATATAGTGTGTCGTCAGGAGGATCGTCTTGCCGGGGCGCTCGCGCACCCAGCGTTTCACGAAGTCTCTCAGAATTCGTGACGTCTGCACGTCCAGCCCCAGCGTTGGTTCGTCGAGAAAGAGAATCTGGGGATCATTGAGAAACCCGCGGGCGAAGTTCATCTTCTGCTTCATCCCCGTCGAGAGATGATAGCTCTTGGTCTTGGCACGGTCAGCTAAGCCGACGACTTCGAGCATGGACTGGATGCGCTCGCGGGCCGTCTTAGAATCTAAGCCGTAAAACTGCGTGAACATCCATAAGTTCTCCTCGACGGTGAGCAGGCCGTAGCCGCAGGTCTCGCCGCCGGAGACCATGTTGATGCGCCGCCGCACTTCTTGGGGATTCTCGACGACGTCAATGCCGTCAACGAACGCGTGCCCGCTCGTGGGGGTGAGCAGCGTCGTGAGAATCTTAATGAGAGTCGTTTTCCCGGCGCCGTTCGGCCCCAAAAGCCCAAAGAGTTCACCGTGGCGGACTGCGAGATTGACGTCCTCCAAAGCGACGAGGGTGGTGGGGCCGGATTCGCCGCGCTTGCGCTTGATCTGATAGACACGACCGAGATTCTCCGTCTTGATAGCACAGGCGTGGTTCATAGGCGTACCGGATCAGCATAACATACAAAGGATAGGCATGTCAAGGGAATCGCATTGCTGTCTTTGGGTGGCCGAGGGCGAGTCTTGGGTTCACTTGCTCGCACACTGCCCGTTGACTAAAATGTTGTTGGTGAAGCACGATATCGCCCAAGAAGTAACGGGGCAACCCGATCCTGCCCGCGCCCTAGAGGAGGAATTCAGCCGCCGGCAGACTTGCCTCTCTCCTGGGAGCATGAGCGGGATTTCCTTGCATCTCTCCACCTCCTTCGCTAAACTTCAGCGCGTATGAGGACACTCGAAGAGCAGCTTCGATTTCTCAAGCGTCGTGCCGTGGATATCATCCCCGAGCGCGATCTCGTTAAGAAATTGGAACGCTCCCAACGCACCGGAAGACCCCTCAGAGTCAAGCTCGGCGTCGACCCCACAAGCCCCGATATCCATATTGGGATCGGCATCGTCTTACAGAAGCTCCGCGATTTTCAAGAGTTGGGGCACACCGCTGTCTTGATTGTCGGAGACTTCACAGCCCGGATCGGTGACCCCTCCGAGCGCGCCAGCCAGCGCAAGATGCTCTCCAAAGACGAAGTCACAGCCAATATGAAAGCTTATAAAGAGCAAGCCCTCAAAATTCTCGACCCCGAGCGCACAGAATTCCGTTATAACTCCGAATGGCTCGAAACGATGGACTTCGCCAAGCTCCTAGAACTGGCGTCGAAATACACCGTCGCCGCCATGCTGGAGCGCGACGATTTCGCCGCGCGTTTTCGTGAAGGTAATCCCATCAGCATCGTCGAGTTTCTCTACCCCTTGGCTCAGGGCTATGACTCTATTGCTATCGAAGCCGACGTCGAGCTGGGCGGGACCGACCAGCGGTTTAATCTCTTGGTCGGGCGCGCTTTGCAAGAACGCTATGGCCAAGAGCCCCAAGTCTGCTTCCTCATGCCCTTATTAGAGGGCCTGGACGGCGCCAAGAAGATGAGCAAGAGCCACGGCAACTACGTCGGCATCACCGAGCCGCCTAACGAGATGTTCGGAAAACTGATGTCCATCCCCGATGCGCTTTTAGAAAAATATGTGCAACTGCTCACGGATCTAGACTGGGAGGAACTGAAACAGCTCCATCCCAAAGAGCAGAAAGAGAAGATGGCTCACGCGGTGGTGGCGCGCTATCACTCGAAAGAAGCCGCTGATAGGGCTTTGGAAGAGTTTGAGCGCGTCTTCGCTCGCAAAGAGCGCCCTGCAGATGTGCCCAAGCTCTCTCTCGACAAGAAACTGCTTAAACCCGACGGCACCGTCTGGATCGTTGATTTGGTCTCGCTGGTAGCAAAGAGTCGTTCCGAAGCCAAGCGCCTCATCGAGCAGGGAGCCGTCGAGCTTGACGGGGTCAAGATCACCCAGTTCGATACGCACGTGCGCGTCAGAGACGGGATGCTCGTGCGTGTCGGCAAGCATACGTTCGCCGAGATCTCTCTCACGGAGTAGGAGCATGAGCTGCGTCTTTTGCAAGATCGCGCGCGGGGAGCTGCCCGCCTACGTAGTCTACGAAGACCCCGAGACTCTCGCGTTTCTCGATCTCTATCCCATGACCGACGGGCACACGCTCGTCATCCCCAAACTCCACGCCGAACGGCTCTCAGAGCTGCCCCCAGAACTTGCCGGCACGCTCTTTCAGACCGTGCAGAAAGTCTCCGAACGGATCGCCCGCGCCTTGGGCGCTCCGGCGCTCAATATCGGGTTCAACGATGGGCGCGCGGCTGGCCAAGCTGTTCCCCATCTGCACGTGCATATCATCCCGCGCTTCCCCGGCGACGGCGGCGGCTCCTTCCACTCTATTCTCCATAAGCCCACCACCCGCCCGCTGGACGAGATCCATCGTCTGATTGCACGCACGCCTTGAATGTGCTATAGTAACTGTGCTTTTTTCTCAAAGTGGGGAGGCATTCAGCGTGCAGGGCGAACTGAAGCTCGTCTCAGGGAACGCCAATCGCGTCTTAGCGCGGGAGATCAGCGAGCACTTAGGGATCAGGCTCACAGACGCCGACGTCGGAAGATTTCCCGACGGCGAGGTCAATGTGCACATCAAAGAGACCGTGCGCGGCGCGGACGTCTGCGTCATCCAGTCGACCTGCCCGCCGGTGAACGATCATCTGATGGAGCTGTTGCTGATCATTGACGCGCTCAAGCGCGCGTCCGCTGAGCGCATCACTGCTGTTATCCCCTATTATGGCTACGCCCGCCAGGACCGCAAGCACATCGGGCGCGTGCCCATCAGCGCGAAGCTGGTCGCCAATATGATCGTCGCCGCAGGAGCTGATAGAGTCTTGACGCTCGATCTGCCCGCCGGGCAGATTCAGGGATTTTTCGATATCCCCGTAGATAATCTTCGCGGGGACCCGATCTTAGCCGAGTATTTTCGCCATCAGAACTTAGAGAACACTGTGATCGTCGCTCCCGATGTGGGAGCGGCCAAGCGCGCCCGCGCCGTCGCCGAGCGGCTTGAGCTTCCCTTAGCGATAGTCGAGAAGAGCCGCGTCAGCCCCACAGAGGTGCGGGCGCTTAACATCATCGGGGACGTCAAGGGCAAGCGTGCTCTCTTAATTGATGATATCTTAGCTACGGGCGGGACGGTGATCGAAGCCACGAATCTGCTCTTAGAATTTGGCGCGCGGGAGGTCTCAGCAGCGTTCATTCACGGGGTCTTCGCCGGCGACGCCGTAGCCAAGCTCGAAGCGTCGCCCGTGAAGAGAGTGATCGTCACGAACACGATCCCCGTACCGAAAAGCCCCAAGATCGAGGCGATCTCCGTCGGGATGCTGCTGGCCGAGACGATCAAGCGCATCCACCTGCAAGAATCCGTGAGCGAGATGTTCCCGCATTATTAGTGCACGCGAACGAACTGCGTAAGGAGGAGAATCTGTATGTCATACACGATCCACGCTGAAGCCCGGGGGAGCAAGCCCAACCCGCGAGCGCTCCGTCGCCAGGGGAAGATCCCCGGCGTGCTCTACGGGCACGAGGTCAACCAGCCGATTGCCGTGAACGCCAAAGAGATAGAGAAGCTGCTGGCGCGCATCACGCGCAGCTCGCGGATCACTCTTGTCCTGAACGGCAAGCAGCTCTCGGCGTTCATCAAAGAGATCCAATACGACCCGTTGACGGATCGCGTGATTCACATAGATCTGTATCACCCAGCGCCAGATCGGCCGGTGACCATAGAAGTTCCGGTGCGGCTGCGCGGCGAACCCAAAGGGCGCAAGGAGGGCGGCGTCTTGCAGGTCTTGCGCGACATCGTGAAGGTTCGCGGACCCGCCGAAAATATCCCGGAAGTAATCGAGATCGACGTCACCAATCTGGGGATCGGCCAAGCGGTGCACGTCAACGAGTTGAAGCTCGAAGGCGTTCAAGTGCTCACGCCCGGAGATGCGACGATTGTGACGATCGTGGCGCCGCGCAAGGAGGAGGCTGTGGTGGCGGCGGTGCCGGGTGTTGAGGGCGCAGTGCCGGCGGAGGGCGCGGCTCCCGCACCAGGTGCAGCCCCTGCTGCAGAAGGCGCAGCTCCGCCTGCTGCTGGCGAGAAGAAAGCCCCAGCTGCCGCTCCGGCTAAGGCCGAAGAGAAGAAGAAATAATCACTGTGAAGGCCGTCGTTGGCTTAGGCAATCCAGGGACGAAGTACGAGCGCACGCGCCATAATATTGGGCGAATGGCCGTGCGCTCGTTTCTTGAACGGCTTTTAACTCCTCCCCTCACCCCTCTGCTCCCCTCTCCCTCGGAGAGGAGAGGGGATGGGGATGAGAGCGAAGAAGGGGGCCAGGGGGTTCAGTCTACCCAGCACGATTTCTCCGTCGTCTATCGCGTGGGCGATCTCGTGCTCGTCGTCGAACCGTTGGTCTATATGAACGTGAGCGGGATCGCCATCAAAGAGATCTTTCAAAAATACCCGGTAATCCCGCGCGAGTGTTTGATTGTCTACGATGATTACGCGATCCCGTTTGGGAAGTTGCGGGCGCGCAAGCGCGGGGGAGCCGGGGGGCATAACGGCATGGGGTCGGTCATCGCTGAGCTGCAGACCGACGAGATTCCGCGGCTGCGCATCGGGATCGGCACGGAGCAGCCCTTAGCTGACTTGACTGACTATGTTCTCGGGGAATTCACCCCACAAGAGCAAGCGAGATTACCAGAAATTTTAACCCGCGCGGCCGATGCCATAGAGTGCTTCATCCAGACAGACATCGAGACGGTGATGAACAGATTTAACGCGGCATCGTGAGCTATTTCATCTTCTTCTTATTTCTTTTTATTTCTTTCTTATCGCTCTCCCGATTGATGCACATGCTCCTGTGCTGTGCCCGCCGGCAACAAGAGCGTCACCATCAGAGCTAAGATCGCAACGATCAGCCCGACGACAAAGACCCAATGCAGCGCCGTCGCTAAGATCTGTTGAAGCATATCTAAAACAGGTGCTGGTAGCTGTGCGCGCGCCACCGGATTGATCAGTGCGTCGGGATGACGCAACAGATCCGCAAGCTTCTCCGCAGAGAGCGCGTCCCCCAATTCTAGCAGATGATGCGCTTGCGCCTGCATCTGAGCACTCAAGACCGCGCCCATAACAGCAACGCCGACTGCTCCCCCAATAGAACGAAAGAAGACCGTCCCCGACGTCGCTATCCCCAACTGATCGCGCGGCACCGACGTCTGCACGGCAATCAAGAGCGTGACCATCGAGAACCCCATCCCCGCCCCAGCAAGCGCGAGATAGCCCATCACTATAAGTCGGCTCGCTGCAGCGTTCAAAGTCGCCAACCCCAGAAAGCCCCCGACGAGCAACCCCACCCCAAGCAGCGCCGTGGGACGATAGCCAGTCTTTAAGATCATCCGGCTTCCAATAATAGAGAACCCGACCCAGCAGAGCATGAACGGCGTCAGCGCCGTGCCCGCTTCCGTAGCTGTCGTGCCGATCACTCCCTGCACGAAGAGCGGGATGAACGAGAGCGAGCCGAACATCGCCATCCCCACGAAAAACCCGTTCGCCGCAGAGACGCTGAAAATTCGGTGACGGAAGAGCGAGAGCGGCACAATCGGTTCCTTCGCGCGGTGCTCCAGAACGAGAAAGAGCACGAGCAACAGAGCACAAACGCTCAAGAGTCCAAGCTGTACAGCGAAGCCCATGCCTTGCTGCCCTAGTGTCAGCAGGAGCAGCGTGGCCAGGGCGGTGAGCGTGATGGCTCCGGCATAGTCTACAGTGACTTTCTTGCGGTGATCGCGCGGCTCGACGAGCGCCAGCCCGATCAAGAGCACTGCTGCGATCCCGAAGGGAATATTAATATAGAAAACCCAGCGCCACGAGAGATGATCGGTGATAAAGCCCCCAATGAGCGGGCCGATGATGCTGGCTAATCCCCAGACCCCGCTGAACAGCCCCTGCATTCGTGCTCGTTTTTCGAGTGAATAAATCTCCCCGATGATCGTCATGCCCAAGGGCAGGAGCGCCCCAGCGCCCAAGCCCTGAATCGCGCGGAAGATCACAAGCTGCCCCATCGAAGTTGCTGCCCCAGAGAGCGCCGATCCCACGAGAAAGATCGCAATTCCCAACAAGAGAAAGCGTTTGCGCCCGTACAGATCAGAAAGCCGCCCCCACAACGGGACAGTCACAGTTGACGTCAAGATATACGCTGAGAAGACCCAGCTATAGATGTGCAAGCCCCCTAGGCTCGCGATCACGGTGGGCATGGCCGTGCCCACGACGGTCGCTTCGAGAGCGCCGAGAAAGAGTCCGAGCATGACGCCGAGTGTGACAGCAGTTCGTTGGGAGGGGGTCAAGGGCACTGGCTCAGCAACGGTGATCTTGGCTGATTCTGGAGAAGTCTTCGTCCCCGACAAGGCAGCTTCGAGTGATGATTTGGGCTTGCTCATAATAAGGAGAGCGAGTATAGCGCAAATGAGAGAGTTGCTCAAGCCCTGGCGCGATTGATCGCATCTCGCAGGGCTTGGGCAGCGTTTCGGGCAGCGTGAGCGAAGTCTTCGCCCGGCGACGCGAAGAGCACGCTGCGCGAAACGTTTATAATCGCGAGTTCTCCACGGGAGTTGACGCTGTTTCTGACGGCTTTTTCCAAGTCGCCCCCTTGCGCGCCAATGCCCGGTACTAAGAGGGGCATCTCGTCGCCCACGATCCGACGGACAATCGCTAATTCGCTGGGAGCCGTCGCTCCAACGACGATCCCGATATTCTTCTTCGTGTTCCATGCGCGGGCTTTTTCAGCCAAGCACTGGTAGAGCGGCTTGCCCCCACAGTCGAGTTCTTGCACATCTTTGGCTCCAGGGTTGGAAGTACGCACGAGCAGAAACGTGCCCTTGTTTGGATACTCTAAAAACGGCGCGACGGAGTCGAAGCCCAGCAAGGGATTGACCGTCACGGCGTCGAAGCGATAATGCTCAAAGAGCGCTTTCGCGTAAGCGCGCGCTGTGTTTTCGATGTCGCCGCGCTTGGCATCCCCAATGACGGGGATCTCGTTGGGGATCAGCTCGCGCGTCTTATAGAGAATTTCTAGCCCTAGCGGGCCGAGCATCTCGTAGAACGCGAGATTGGGCTTGTACGCGCAGACGAGATCAGCCGTCGCCGCGATGATCGCGCGATTGAACTCTAAGACGGCGTGCGGGCCGTGGCGCTCACGCAAGAACGACGGGAGCTTGGAAAGCTCTGAGTCCAAGCCGATGCAGAGCCAACTGTTATTCCGTCGCGCGGTGTCACATAATTTGTCGAGGAAGCTTGTCATCTCTGCCCCCTCACCCCCTTCCCCTTCCCTCACAGGGGAGAGGGGGTAGGGTGAGGGTGATTCAGTATAACTTGTAACTGGGAACTTTTCACTTTAAACTCTCTCGTATGCGTGTGGTCATCATCGGGGCGGGGGAGGTGGGGCGCAGCATCGCTGCCGCCCTCCAGACCGATCACGACGTCGTCGTCATCGAGAAAGACCCGGATCGGCTCCAGCTCCTCCAAGAGCTTGATGTGCTGGGGATTCTCGGCAACGGCGCCAGCTTAAAGACCCTCAAAGACGCCGGAGCCGAGGAAGCTGATCTCGCTATCGCCAGCACCGACATTGACGAGGTCAACATCGTCGCCTGCGCAGCCGCAAAACAGTTGGGCACGAAGACCACCATCGCGCGCGTCCAAGACGCTGAGTATCTCCACACATGGAAGCGCGGCTATCTAGGGGTAGATGAGATGGTCTGCAGCGAGCTGATTACGTCGCAGGCGATTGCTGACGTGATCGGGCTGCGGGGGGTTCGGGCATCCGACGAGTTTGCCAACGGGAAGATCTTGATGACCGAGACCGTTGTCGAGGAGAATTCGCCGCTGCTTGGGCTGCGCCTGCGCGAGGCAGCGATCCCATTGCAGTGCAACGTGGCGAGCATCATCCGGGAGAACGCTGTCATCATTCCGCGCGGGGACGATCAGATCCTCGCACGGGATCGTCTGGTGCTCATCGGGACGCCGGAAGCCGTCCACGAGTTCAACCGGCGGCTGAGTCTCTCTCCCGCCGTCAAGGAAGTGCTGATCGTGGGCGGGGGCCGGATCGGCTTTCGCTTGGCGCAGATCTTGCAAGCTCGTGGCTTGAAACCCAAGCTCATCGAACCCGATGAAGAGCGCAGCCGCTGGCTCGCCGAGAATCTCCCTCAGACGCTGGTCTTCCACGGTGACGGCACCGATATAGAACTCTTAGAGCGCGAGGGGCTGCATCGCTGCGACGTCGCGGTCAGCGTCATCGGCGTAGACGAGCGCAATCTGCTCTGCGGGTTGCTGCTCAAGCGCATGGGCGTCCCACAAGTGATCGTGCGCGTCGAGGACCCCAATTTCATCGCGATCTTTGAGCGTGTGGGGATGGACATCGTGATCAATCCCCGGCGGCTGATCGCCGAAGAGATCATCTCTTTCACGCGGGGGCGGATCGAGCGCGCGCTCTCGCTCGAGCAAGACCGCGCCGAGGTACTGGAGATCAAGGTCTCTCGCGAAAGCCCGCTGATCAGGAAGAAGCTTGCCCAGGCCCAGCTTCCCCCTGGGGTGCTAATCGGCGCGATTGTGCGGGGTGAGCGCGTCCTAATTCCACGCGGGACGGATGCTCTTCAAGCCGGCGATCATGCTATTGTCTTCAGCACCAAAGAAGCCGCTCAGGAGATCGAGAAGCTCCTATGATGCGACGCTGGGATCTTTCTGTAGACCTGCGGGCGGCGCTCCATCTGGTAGGCGGGCTGGTCAAATGGTTCAGCGCCGCGTTCGTGCTGCCCTTGGGCTATGCGATCCTTGCCCGCGAGGCCTGGTGGCCCTACGTCGTGCCGGGTGCTCTCGCCTTGCTTGGGGGCTGGGCCGTCGAGCGCGCTGCGGCCACCGAGAGAGACATCCGTCCGCGCGAGGGCTTTTTAGTGGTCGCCGTAGCATGGTTGATCGTGGCTGCGTTGGGAGGAATGCCCTTCGTGTTGGTCGGCGCTTTGG
>JAOAIA010000023.1:0-7973 GCA_026414955.1 Candidatus Bipolaricaulota bacterium | reverse complement strand
CGATGAGCGGCTTCACCACGACAGGTGCGACAGTGATCGCCCAGGTGGAAGCATTGCCCAAAGCCCTTCTGCTGTGGCGGGCGTTCACGCAATGGCTCGGCGGCATGGGGATTATCGTCTTAGCTGTGGCGCTCCTACCCAAGCTCGGGGTGGGTGGGTCTCAGCTCATGGACGCGGAAGCCCCAGGGCCAACGCTCGAAAGACTCACGCCGAGAATCCGCGAGACGGCCCGACTGCTGTGGGGCATCTACGTCGGCTTGACGGCTTTGGACGTGCTCTTGCTTGTCTTTGTAGGAAAGCTGAGGTGGTTCGATGCCGTCTCTCATGCGTTCACCACGCTCTCGACGGGGGGGTTCTCGACTCGCGATCTCGGGTTTGCGGGCTTCTCTGGAGCAGCTCAATGGATCACGATTCTGTTTATGATCTGTGGAGGGCTGAACTTCGCACTGCTGTATCGGACTGTTGCGCGTCGCCACTATCGCGCTCTTTTCACAGATACGGAGACGCGCTTCTACGGGGCGCTCCTGCTTGGCGCGACTATCGCCCTTGTGCTGAGCCTGGGCGTGAGCTTCGACAATCTCCGACATAGCGCATTTCAAGCTGTCAGCATTATGACGACGACGGGCTACGCCAGCACCGACTTTGAGGGTTGGCCCCCCGCAGCGAAGATGATCTTATTAGTTCTGATGTTCTTGGGGGGATGCGCGGGGAGCACTGCTGGCTCGATCAAAGTGATTCGGACGTGGCTCGTCTTTCGGTTCATCATGCGCGAGACGCGCAACGTCATTCATCCCAAGGCGATCTTGCCCATCCGGGTGAGCGGGCGCGTCGTGAGCGAGGAGATCGTGCGCGCGGTGGCGATCTTCGCCATTCTCTATGTGACGATCTTCGCGTTTGGAAGTATAGTGTTATTATGGGACGTGGCGCGGGCGGGGCTGAACATGGGGATTATCGAAGCGGTCAGCGCCGTCGCCGCGACGCTGGGCAATGTCGGTCCGGGGTTTGGGCTGGTCGGCCCCATGAGCACCTACGCCCAGCTTCCAGAGACGTCGAAAGTCTTGTTAATCTTTCTCATGTGGGCTGGACGCTTGGAACTCTTTCCGGTGATCGTGCTCTTCGCGCGAAGCTACTGGAAGGGGTAACACAATGCGCGCCTTTATTGTTCTAGGGCATCGGGTTCCGTTGACGCCCGATTTTTCGCTCAATGATCTGCCCGGCAGCGCCGGGAGATTAGATGTTCTCTGTCGCTGCGTCACGGCAGCGTTCTGTCTGTCGCACGGGATTCGTCGTGACGTCATCGTCTATTTGGTCTTACAAAATCAGATCGTCGTGCGATTTGACGGCAGTCGGCTCAAGCACTTAAATCCCGACGAGCGTTCGACGGCTGCTCTCATTCAGAAAGCTCTCAAAGCGTTCTCGGAGAGCGAGCACAGGGATCGAGAGCGTGAGAGCACGCCGGGGATCTTTATCGCTGCGGGCGGACTTTCAGACGCGCTGGAGAGGGTGACCAGAGCAGGGCTGACCGTCTATTGGCTTCATGAGCAAGGCTCGTCCATCCGTCAAGCAGAGCTTCACCCACGGGCAGCATTTGTGCTGAGCGATCACCTCGAATTTCTCCCCGAAGAAGCTGCGCTCTTAGAGAGATTCCCCCGGCTGAGCCTGGGGCCGCTTTCGCTCCATGCCGATCACTGTATTGTTATTGTGCATAATGAGCTGGATCTGCGCGCGGGGCTTGCATCGAGCGACGCTTTGCCCTAATATGATCAGCTAAGCTGACAGGAGTATGAGCGAGAAGCACTCTTTGGAGGTTCGCGAGGTCGCGCTGGAAGTATTGCGCGAGCACGAGCAGGTCGAGCCGGAGCACCTCAGCCGGATTTTGGAAGAGATTCGGCGTGAGGGCCGACTACGTCATCCCATCTTGGTGGACAAGCGTTCGGGGGTTATTCTGGATGGGCACCATCGGTTTCGCGCTTACAAAGAGTTGGGGTTTGAGACGATCCCCTGTGTGCTTGTGGATTATCAGTCGGATATTATCTCGGTGCGGCCGCGCCGGCCCGATATCCCAGTCTCTAAGGACGAAGTAATCCGGCGCGCTCTCACTGGAAAGCTCTTCCCGCCTAAGACGACCCAACACGTGCTCCATTGCCCGATTGCTGAAGTTGCCTGGGAGCCGGAGTGGGGGTACAATAAGAGTGTTCCAAAACGGGGATGATCGTTTGAAGAAGGACGTTCCATCGAGTGGGTCGCCCCAGAAGGATCGCCTGGAGATGGTGCGACGCCTCGAGGCCCAAGGCATCACCGACCAGAAGGTCTTAGAGGTCATGCGTCGCATCCCACGTCATCTGTTCATCGCTAACTCCCTGTGGGATCACGCGTATGCTGATCATCCCGTGCCCATTGACCGCGGTCAGACGATCTCCCAGCCGTATATCGTCGCTCTGATGACCCAAGCGCTACAGCTCACGAAGACAGACCGGGTGCTGGAGATCGGCACCGGCTCGGGGTATCAGACGGCGATCTTGGCTGAGCTTGCTCGACACGTCTATACGATCGAGCGCTTTGCTGATCTCTCCGAAAAAGCGAGAAAACTCCTGACAGAGGCGGGATATACCAACATCAGCTTTCTCGTGGGCGACGGGACGCTGGGGTGGCCTGAAGCAGCGCCGTTTGACAAGATCATCGTCACGGCTGCCGCGCCGGAGGTGCCCAAAGCATTAGTCGAGCAGCTTGCTGAGGGAGGGCGGTTGGTCATCCCTGTGGGCGGGCGGCAGCTACAGACGCTGCTGGCTCTCACCAAAGAAGGAGAAAGACTGCGCCGTGAGGAGCTATGCGCGTGTAGTTTCTTGCCGCTCGTGGGGAAAGAGGGCTGGCCGGATGAAGAAACCTGGCTCCAGCATCTCTTGTAGCTTCTCCCCTCTCCCTCGCAGGGGGAGGGGCCGGGGCGAAGCGTTTTGATGCAGCATCTTTCTCGATCGGCGGTCGCATCAAAACGCTTCGGGGTGAGGATGAGGAAAGGAGGTACAGATGAGAACTACATCGGTATTGGTTGTCGGGACGCTCTTGCTCATCGGGACGCTCGTAACGGGCTGCGGTGGAGGCGTCAAGCCGCCGACAGCAGCTATCACCAATCCACAGAGTGGTGCGCAGTTTGCAGTCGGTCAGTCTGTCGAGTTTCGCGGGTCGGCCAAGGACGACGCCGGCAAGGAAGTTACCCAAGATATCGTCTTTGAGTGGGACTTCGGTGATGGCTCGAAGGGCACGGGTCAGACGGCCTCGCACGCCTACGGTTCTGCCGGGACGTATACCGTCAAGCTGACGGTCAAGACCGCGGCGCAAGCCAGAGAAACAAGCCCTAAACTCGAATCCAAACAGACAGCCCAGATCGAGATCACAGTGACGCCGGCGCTTTCTGTAGCAATCTCCGCGAGCGTCACCGAGGGCCCTGCCCCCTTGGAAGTCTCGTTCACTGCGGAAGTCCAAGGCACAGCAGCGAGCTACACCTGGGACTTCGGCGACGGCTCCACAAGCTCCGAAGCCAACCCGACTCATACGTTCACGACCGAGGGGACGTACACAGTCAAGCTCATCGTGACGGCTCCCGACGGCTCTACGGCGTCGGCGGAGAAGACGATCACTGTCACAGCACCGCAGCAAGCTTCCATTCATATCGTGAAGATGGTGAGCACCGCTGATGGGCGGCACTTCTTCGACCCTGCGGAGCTGACCATCAAAGTTGGGGACACTGTAAGATGGGTGAACGAGTGCGAGGCGGGCGTGGCGTGCACGCACTCGGCGCAAGCCTATCCCGACAAGATCCCCGCGGGCGCGGAGGCCTTCGACTCGACGTTACTTACTGCTCAGGGCCAGACGTATGAGTATACGTTCACCGTCCCTGGGGAGTACGAGTACTTCTGCTTTCCCCATGAGGCACTAGACATGAAGGGCAAGATCATCGTGCAGCCGTAGGAGTAGAGAGGCCCTCCCCCTGTCCCACCCCTCTCCCGGGGAGAGAGGCCGGGGGTGAGGGCCTCTTTCGATTCTATGCGTAAAGTGATAGACCTGCGCAGCGACACGGTCACAAAGCCGACGCCCGCGATGCGCCAGGCGATGGCCCAAGCCGAAGTCGGTGACGACGTCTTCGGCGAAGACCCCACAGTCCATAAGCTTCAAGAATACGCAGCGCAGCTCTTCGGGCGCGACGCAGCACTCTTCGTCCCGTCAGGGACGATGGGGAATCAGATCGCTATCAAAGTGCACACGCAGCCGGGCGACGAAGTGATTCTCGAGGAAGCCTCGCATATCTTTAATTCTGAGATGGCGATGATGGGGGCGTTTTCGGGAGTGATGCCCCGACCGATCCCCAGCGCGCGGGGATTTCTGCGTTGGGAGCAGATTGAATCAGCTCTTCGCCCGACAGTCTATTACTACGCCCAGACACGATTGATCTGTTTAGAAAACACTCATAATTTCAAGGGCGGCGGGGTCTATCCCCTCGAATGGGCCAGAGAGATCGTAGAGAAGGCACACGAGCGCAGCTTAGCTGTGCACTTGGACGGGGCACGGATCTTCAACGCTGCCGTAGCAACAGGGCACTCAGTGAAGGAGCTGACAGAAGGCTTCGATTCGGTGATGTTCTGTCTGTCGAAGGGGTTAGGAGCGCCGGTCGGCTCGATGCTCGTCGGTTCGGCGGAATTCATCGAAAAAGCCCGCAGAGTGCGCAAGATGCTCGGCGGGGGGATGCGCCAGGTCGGGATTCTCGCGGCGGCGGGGCTGTATGCGTTAGAGCATCATATTGAGCGCCTCGCCGAAGACCACGAGAACGCCCAGGTTCTCGCGGACGCGCTGCAAAAAATTCCCGAAGTGCGGCTGGAGCCGGTCGAGACCAATATCGTGATCTTCGAGCTGACGAAGACCCCTGCTGAGAAGCTCATCGCCGAGCTGAGACAGTGCGATATTTGGGCGTTAGCGATTGGGCCGCGCCGCGTGCGGCTGGTGACGCATCTGGACGTAACAAGAGAAGACGTCTCGCGAGCTGCTCAAGCCCTTCAAGAGATTCTCAGCCGTCCCTAGCACGGATGAGATTGAAACTTTTGCCCTCCGTGGACGGTATTTTACTATGAATGTCCATTGCTCTAGGCACGAAAGTCGTTTCGTGCTATAATAGAGCGGACGAAGGAGGCTATCTATGCGTGCCGCCATGAGCCGCCGGAGCTTTTTGCAGGCCTTGGGCGTGGCAGCAGCTTCTGTGCTCCTTGGGCACTCCCGAGGCTCTGGCCAGCAGACGTTGACCGTGGGGCTTTTGGGGAGTACCAGCTCCCCTCTCGGACAGGGGATCCTCAACGGGGGCCAGCTTGCTGCCGATGAACTGAGGTTTCGAGTCGTGGTGGGGGACTTGGGGAGCGAGATCGATCCGGCTCGCGCCCGCAACGTCGTGAGTGATCTGGCCAACAGAGGGGCCGATGCTCTTGTGGGGCTTTCTCGCCCTGAGACGATCCCCGCGCTCTTGCTCGATATCCCCCGTGTGAAGAAGCCCTTCCTCATCACAGGGACGTCAGTTGGGGGCACCGATGAGGTTGCCGGGAACTTTGCCAATTTCAAGTATATCTTTCGTGCTGGCATCGTTGGAGCAGCGGCCCAAGCGTTTGACGGCGGGGAGTTCGCTCGTGAGTTCTTGGTCGGGCGCCTCGTCAAAGAGAAGGTGCTCTCTTCCAATGCTGTGGCGCTTGTCGGCGACACGTCGAAGCTGAGTGCAGACTTTCGCGTCGCCTTGCTCCCCAAGCTCTCGCGAGCGGGCTTGGATGTCGTGGGCAACCTGGGGGAGGGCCAGGCTGGGGCGCTCTTAGAGCGCCTGCAAAGGATCAATGTCCCCGCAGCGATCACGGCGTTCTTTGACGCCAAGGTCGGAGCAGAATTTGCTCAAGGCTGGTCGGCCAACAAAGTGAAAGTAGCACTCTTCGGCTGGAACGAAGCGTTGCTCTCTGACGATCTGAAGGGCGCAGCCGCGGGCTACGTGGTCACGGATTTCGCTGCGGAGACCACAAAAGTGAGCCCCAAAACTAGCGATTTCTATAAGAACTATCAAGCGCGCTTTGGCGCACGGCCGGTCTTCACGGCAGCGACAACGTATGACGCTGTCTATGCGCTGGCCGACGCACTCTCTCGCGCGCGCTCTACCGATGCCGATGCTTTAGTAAACGCGCTTGAGGGAACACGGATGACCGGGGTCGTGGGCCTGATTCGCTTCTACACTCTAGAGGAGCAGCAGCGCGATCCGTTGAAGCTCGCCGTAGCCCACGATCAGGTCTACGGCCTGAACAAGACCGGGGGAGCGCCCGCGTTCGACGGGGTGCGGCCGTTCTATACCCAGATTGCGCCCAACGGGGCGCGAGTCGTGCTCTATCCCAACGAATACGCAACCGGCTCGTATGTCCTGCCGCCGCATTTTAAGTAGGGGCAGGGTTAACCCTGCCCCTGGGGGCACCCTCACCTAGTGCAGGGTAGGGGCGAACGGCTGTTCGCCCCTGGTGAGGGGAAGGAGAGAAGGGATGAGGGTGACGAGAAGGAGGTTAAAAAAATGAGTCTCCAGGGGAAGAATGGCACAGCTCAGGTGCTCGTCTTCGTCTTGCTGTTCGTGCTTGTTGGTCTGAACGCGCCGGGGCTGCTGTCGCAGTCCCAGATCGAAAGCCCAGAAGCTCCGCGTGTGACGTACGTGCTCCTGCCCAAGGGTCGGTGCGTCGTCGCGCCCCCAGCGCTGCCTGCTGAGAGGTGCCCTTCCGGCACCCTGCCGCCTCCGGAGTTTCTCACGGCGATCAATTGGATCGCTGCGGACGGGAGCGATTTTGAGGGCGCCGTCGGGTACGAAGATCTCAATAAAGACATCATCAGGGTGAGCTTTCGCGTCGTCGCCGCGACGGAGGTGAAGGACGCCCCGCCGGGGACGTTCAGAGCCGGTCAGGTCTTTAGCTTCGAGCCACCAGCCCAAACGAGCGACAAGGGGGCCTTTGGGTTTCGTATCTTCACGACTGTGCCCCAAGATGTCACCCTCGAAGTGACCCTCGAAGATGCCAAGAGAAATATCAGCCAACCCAAGGTCTTCTCGTTCAAGGCCGTCGGCCCAGAGCCGATCATCAGCGGGATCGTCTTCCCCACAGAGATCCCTATTGGGGCTGAGCAAAAAGTCCTCGTCGGTTTCGTTGATCGCGAGGGGCAACTGAGTCGTGTCTACTTTAGCCTGGTCAACTTTGATCCCAAGCGCGTGGGAGACTGCTCGCTGCCCATCGATCCCAACGGCATCGACGTGAGCGAAAAAGTCCTTGGGGAAAAGGAGGGGCAGCTCGATTTTCTCATCAAGTGTACCAGTGCCCAGCGCATTCAGCTCCGCGTTGTCCTCGTCGATCGGCAAGGGAATCGGAGCGACAAGCGGGACGCCTTACGGCAGCCTAGCACTTTTGAGTTCATTGCCGGGCGCAAGGTGGCCGAGGGGCTCTTCTTTCTCGATCAATTTGGGCAAGTAGGAAGCGCTCTAGGCCAGTTCCTTAGCCCTAAAGGGATCGCCGTAGACGGCCAAGGACGCGTCTATGTCGCCGACACAGAGAACCATCGCATTCAAGTCTTCGATCCCAGGACATTCAAGCCTACTGAGAAGCGTCCTATTGCTGTCTGGGGGAGTCAGTGTCTTTTGCGCACCGGCGAAGGCTGTCGCGATCCTGATGGGGGCGGTCCGCTTGTCCCCGGCGATGGCCAGTTCAATGGCCCAACAGATATAGCTATAGACCCAACAGGCTATATCTACGTTGTAGACAGCGGGAACCATCGCATACAAAAATTTGACTCTGCTGGGAGGTTTGTGAGCAAGTGGGGCACCAAGGGTGCTGGCGATGGTCAGTTTGAGACCCCTGTGAGCATCGCTCTCGATAGTTTTGGGAAGATCGCTTACGTAGTGGACCGGGGTAATAATCGCATTCAGAAATTTG
>JAOAIA010000022.1 GCA_026414955.1 Candidatus Bipolaricaulota bacterium | reverse complement strand
GCCCGACCCGTTCGCTTTATAATGGCCCCTGGGAGTGATCGGCTATCCGAGGGCCGTTCTTGCTCAACGACCGCATGGTCAAACAGATGGTGCGCCAGCCCCAGCCCGGCGTCTTCCTGCTGTATACCGTGCAGGGGGGACAACCACGCTTTCTCGGACGCGACGACCAAGACGTGCGCGACAAGCTCCTCAAATGGCTTGGTCGCAGCTATAGATACTTTCAGTTCGACTACTGCCAGACCCCCCACGAGGCTTTTCAGAAACAGTGTGAGCTGTATCATCAGCTCAAGCAGCACTTGGATAACACGCGTCACCCCGAACGCCCCGACGGCACGGAGTGGCGCTGTCCCGTCTGCAATTTCTACGAGTAGGGGCTCCCCTACGGCGCCTTCGGCGGCGGAGGCAGCGTCACAGGGGGCACGACCTTCGCCTCCGGTGGCACTTCATAATACGCTGCCGTCTGAAAGCCGTAGAGCTGCGCTAGAAAATTATTGGGGAATCTACGAATGTTCGCGTTATAGTTCTGTACCGCTTCGTTATAGCGTTGGCGCTCCACAGCTAAACGGTTCTCCGTGCCCGCCAGCTCGTCCATCAGCCTGATAAACGTCTGATCGGACTTGAGCGTGGGGTAGTTCTCGACGATCACTAAGAGCCTTGCCAGGGCGCTTCCGAGTTCGTTGGCTGCAGCGATCTTATCAGAGATCTGCACAGCGCCGCCGTACTTGGTGCGCGCCTGGGCGATCTCGCGGAAGATCGTCAGCTCCTGTCCAGCAAAGCCCTTCACCGTCTCGACCAAGTTGGGAATTAAGTCATTGCGTCTCTGAAGCTGATTGTCCACTTGGGCCCAGCGTTGCCGGATCTCTTCGTGTTGGGTGACAAATTGATTATATGTCCCCGCAAAGAGTGAGTACGCGACAACACCTAAGACGACCAGCACTCCGAGTGTGATCCACAGACCTTTACGCATAGGACCTCCTTCTTTGTCTTTACCATCCACGTCCGGCGCCGCCGCCACCGGTGCGCCCGCCGCCAAAGCCCCCAAAGCCGCCACGACTGAAGCCCCCGCCAAAACTACCAAAGCTCCCCAAGCCGCCACGGCTCGATCTCCTGCTCCCAGCGCCCATGCCCGCCATCCATACCCACCACGGGATCGAAGATGCCCCCCGAGAGCGCCGCGCGCTGCGCATGATGAGACTCGCGATGAAAAATATCACGATCAACGCGATGATCAACGAGATCGGGGCGACGTCATCACGGGGCAGACGATCTGGATCAATCGGAGCTTCGCCGGTCAGTTCGACTCCTGCATCCTTGGCGATCACGAGCGCTACTGCCCAGACGCCCTTATAAACTCCCGCGTCGAAGCGCCCCGCGCGAAACTCTGGAAGCACGAACTCGTCTAAGATCGCGCCGACCTTCCCGTCGGGGAGAATCCCTTCTAAGCCATAGCCCGTCAAGATTCTCACGCGACGGTCTTCGGTAGCAACGAAGAAGAGCGCGCCGTTGTCTTTCCCTTTCTGGCCAATCTTCCAACTGTCAAAGACTTTGACAGCGTACTGGAAGTCGTCCAGGGGCTGCGTCGTCTTCACCGTCAAGACGGCTATCTGAGCTGTCGTCTTCTGTTCAAGTTCCTGCAGCAGTGTCGCGAGTTTTTTCTGCATCTGCGGGCTGAGAATCCCAGCGTAATCCGATACGTACCCTTGGAACGCGGGGATCTCCTGAGCGAGCACACCCCATGAGACGAACAAAAGCAGCGCGAGAGTCCTCTGGATCATCGGGGTTCTCTCAAGAGAGCATCGGCACACGCAGCGAGCTGTTCGACATCGGCCACATATCGGTCAAAGAGCGCCTGAGCGTCGGATTTTTCCAGACGAATCATACCCAGACGCAGACTATGCACGTCTCGAATCGCTTCCAGGGAGATGCCGAACGTTTCTTCGGCCTGCACCAAGATCTCCAAGAATTCGCGGGCGGGCTGCAGCCCCTTCAACCGCAATAGGTGTCGTGTAATGACGAGAAACGACTTGAGCGAGCTGACCATCAGCTCTTCTAAAGCCGCGACGCGTCCGCCGGTTTCTACATACGCACGCCGCAGATTCAGGAGCTTGCCCTTCAGCTCCTCTTCACACTGCACGTGCAAGTTCTTGGGAGAGATCTGCAGCTCCAGCAAGATGTCGCGGCCGGCAAGCAGGCGGTGCTGCTCTTGCATATCGAGAAATTCGATGGGGAAGACGTCGAGAGAAGACCGCAAGAACTCCGGATCGACGAAGAGCGGCGTGGCGATCTTCTCACGGTGCCATGCTCGCACAAGGGGCATGGCCTTGCGCAGGGCGTCGGGGGTCACTCTCTTGAGAACGACAAGAAAATTCAGATCGGAGCGATCCGGCACAAAATCCGTCCCGGCGGCGCTCCCGTAGAGAATGAGCGAGACGAGATCGTCCCCGTACAGTGTCTGGATTTCGTGAGCGAATTTTTCGATGGTCTGCTCCGTCTTCGTGTCGAGCCTTCTCATAACGCGAGTATTGTAACACCGAGGGCGGGGGTTTGAAAATTTAGGGGAAGAGTTCAGCAACGATCACGGAAAATCCGGGGAGCACATCTTCCCCGGAGAGGGTATCTTCGGCCGAGAGACGCTGGACAGCACGCCCACGCTGATAGACATAGACCGTCTGTGTCCGTGGGTAGACGACCCAGATGAGGCATGTGCCGGCTGCGAGATAATCCGAGATCTTGTGTTCAATCTCATCACTTCGATCTGTGGGAGAGATGACCTCTACGGCCAGATCGGGAGCAAATTCGGCAAACGATGTCGGCAGAGCACCTGCTGAGACCTTCTCCTTTCTGACAAATGACACGTCGGGGGCGCGCACCGTATCGGGGTCACGGTGCAAGAGAAAGCCCGTCTCCGCCCCACAGATGTACCCTAGCTCCCTGGCCCGAACAAAGTCGCTCAACAGCTGAGCGATCCGCGCACTCACGATCCCATGCTCAAATCCTGTGGGGCTCATGACGATCAGCTCTCCTTTCGCAAGCTCGGACTTTTTATAACGATCGTCGGTCAGCTCCGCGAGCTGCTGAGCTGTCATGCGGACTTGCACCGCCATAGCTCTCTTCCTCCCACGGCTTTTTTACCCCAAAGACCGGATACTTGCAAATACCCCCAACTCTGCGTTAATCTGATTGTATCTCTCTCAAGGGTGATCACGATGCGACCAAAGGTCTCTATTATTGGTGCGGGAGCCACCGGCGCCACGATGGCCCAGCGTCTTGTCGAAACCAATCTCTGCGATGTTGTGATGCTTGACATCCCGGAGCGCGAACACCCCACCAAGGGCAAAGCGTTAGATATGCTCCAAGCCGGCCCGCTCGTGGGCTTCAGCACCGGCGTCATCGGCACGAGCGACTACCAAGATACTGAAAATTCCCAGATCGTCGTCATCACCGCGGGGGTTCCGCGAAAGCCCGGCATGTCCCGCGAAGATCTCTTAAATATCAACACGAAGATCGTGCGCAGCTGCGCCGAGCAAGCCGCCAAACACTCCCCAAACGCGATTCTTATTATCTTCAGCAACCCTTTAGATGCGATGGTCTACGTCGCCCATAGAGTGACGCGCTTCCCCAGAGAGCGCGTGATCGGCCAAGGCGGGGCGCTCGATTCAGCGCGCTGGAGGACGTTCATCGCGCTGGAGCTGGGCGTCTCCGCCGAAGACGTGCAGGGCTTAGTGCTCGGCGGCCACACCGACGTGGGGATGGTGCCACTGCCCAGATATGCTAGCGTCGCTGGGATTCCCCTCACGGACTTGCTCGACTCGGAGCGCATTGCGAAGCTCATAGATCGAGCGCGCAAGGGCGGGACAGAGATCGTGCAGCTCTTGGGCGAGGGCAGCGCGTACTACGCGCCCTCGGCGGCCGTGATCGAGATGATCGAGAGCATTCTTTTAGACAAGAAGCGCATCATTCCCAGCTCGGTGTTGCTGCAAGGCGAGTATGGGCTGAGAGACGTGTTCTTGGGCGTCCCCGTAGTCTTAGGAGCGCGCGGCGCGGAGAAGATTCTCGAGCTGAAGCTCACGCAAGACGAGCTGGCACAACTGCAGAAAGCTGCGGAGATCGTGCGGGAGACGGTGAGCAAGGTGCCGCTATGAGCCTGTTAGATTTGCGGGGCGTCAAGTGCCCCATGACGTTCGTCAAGGCCAAGCTTGCGCTGGAAGAGCTGCAAGACGGCCAGGTGCTCACGATTCTGTTAGACGATAGGCTGGCGAGTGTAGACGTGCCTGGCAACGCTACTCGCGAAGGGCACGAAGTCCTGGGGACGAGAGAGATCGCTTCTGGGGTCTGGGAGGTCGTGATTCGCAAGCGCGCGAAGCTTTTGGCTTAGAAGAGCACAAAGCCCGAGGGCTTGTGCTTCAGCGCACTTTCACGTGCTAAGCCGGTGACTTCAGCCATCGGCGTACCGCGTGCGGAAGGAGGTGAAGCGTATGCTTTCGCGCAGGGAGTTTCTCGGCTCATCTTTGGCGCTGACAGGTCTTGTATTGGTAGGAGGGTGTCGTCATATGGTAGACGTCGGCTCGCCGGTGCTCAGCTTTCGTCAAGGGCAGGCGAGTTGTGGGGCAGGTGCCGATGACGCCCAGGTCCAAGCTGGCCCCGGCGTTATTCGGTTCTCCGGGCGGATGACCATGCCCGATCCGTGCCATCAGCTCGACGCGATGCTAGAGACCAAGAACTCCGAGCTGATCGTGCACATTTCCGTGATCGCCCCCAAGGAGGGTTTTTGCATCAAGTGTGTTGGGCAAGCGCCCTATGACGGCGAGATCGTCAGCGTGCGCCCCGGGCAGTACACCGTAGGGATTCGTCATGGGGGGCGAGAGATCACACGTGCGCGCGTCACGGTCTCATAGCAGCACGCGGCGCTTGAACTCGACTCGTCGGATGTACCCGTTCTCCAGGGCTTCGCGGATGCGTCCTGGCCCATACGTTAAATACACGGTCGGGAAGCCGATAAACTCTTCATTGCGCCGAAATGTTTTGAGTAAGACATGCCCGCCGGTGCTGAGGATGAGCGTCTCGCTGCGTTCTGAGATGCCGAGCCATTCAGCCTGCGCGTCGACGTGCTTGGGCGCGTACTGCTTCCAGACTCCTCCCCCTAGATGGGGAATCTGCGGTGCAGTGGTCGTGGCCAAGATCACCAGCGGCATCGTGGGGATGACTTCGAAGTTTCTCAGAGCATCGAAGATCTTCTCGGTAGGGATACGTTTCTCGTGGGTGGGGGCATACTCGAAGATAAAGTGATTCTTCTCAAAGCGCACGTGGCGGCGCCTCGTGCGCGCGTCGATCCCTTCGACGAGAAACGTGTCTTTAATATATTTCTCTTCAGGCACAGGCATCTCCCAGAAGGGGAACCCTTCTTGGTAGAGGGCTTCTAAGACGTCGGCGGTCTTGGGCTGCAGCACGCGCGAGTACGCGACTTCGGGGATGCCGTCTATGCCCAGCAGTGCTAAAAATTCTTGGCGGATCTTGAGCAGTTTTTCGCTGACAGCGCCGGGGCCGGAGTGCTTCTCTAAGATCGCTTCCAGTTGGTCGAACCGCGCCCGGAACGCCTCTATATTCTCTTCCGGGGCGCTCTTGACGCGATTCTGCCCGTCCTTGATCAAGTCATTGGGGTCATAGAAGAACCCGTCTTGTAGGCTGGGGATGATCTCCGGGTCTAAGACCTTGGGGTTGACGATGCCGAACTGTACGGTATAGGCTTTGGGCGTGTCGGTGCGCGGGATATAGTTATCGTAGGCGCAATTGATCACACGATCGCGACAGATGCCGGCAGCGTCGGCGATCTTGGGAAGCACATAGTTCCCAAAGACTTCATCAAAAGGGAGATTGGGGGTGAGATGCGAGAAGGTGCTGATCAATTCTGTCGTGTTATAGAGCGCGTAGATCTGGGGGAAGCGTCGTGAGCGATTTCGGTGTTCTTGGAGAATACGAGCATTCTCGCGGATGATCGCGTGCACGTCAACGCAGTCAACGACGTCTGGGCATCCCATAGTGACAAGACTAACACAGAGAAGGAGTGCTGGCAAGTATTTCGCTTCGCGCATACGCTGTGGCCTTGACGCCCTTGCCTTGATTTGTTAAGATACTTCAGCGTTCTCACGGTATGTGTTTGTAGCACTACGCGAAGCTCAGAGGTGATCTTCTATTCCCAACGTTCGAGCCGCAGAAAAAGCCGTACGGAAGAGCGAGCGTGCCCGGTTGCGCAACCTCATGCGCAAGGGGGCCATTCGCCAAGTCATCCGCCAGATTCGCAAGCACCTGGGGGCAGGCCAAAAGCAAGAGGCCCAAGCTCTCTTGTCCCATCTGGCCAAAGCTGCGGACAAGGCCGCTGCCCACGGCGCGATCCATAAGAACAAAGCCGCACGCATCAAGGCGCGCCTCATGAAACTCGTGGCGCACGCGTAGGGGTCTCATGGCTCACGGTGCCGTGGTGCGGTCGCTGGTCTACCAGCGCCGCTGGCGTCTCAAAGAGTTTTCTGGGGAGCGAGCAGAGCAGATCGCTCGCGAGTTGGGCTGTTCGGCGCCGCTGGCGCGCGTCTTGGCCACTCGCGCCCCGCAGAACCCCGCAGAATTGCTCGATCACGAGATAGGACATCTCTCTTCCCCCTGGGAGCTTCGCGGGGTGCGGGAAGCCGTCTCGCGTATTGATCGCGCTCTGCGCCAGGGCGAAAAGATTTTCATTCAAGGTGATTTCGACGTAGATGGCATCACCAGCGCGGCCCTGCTCTATAAAGCCCTGCGCGCGCTGGGTGCGCAAGGCGTTAAGGTCGATCTCTCGGATCGGGAGCGTGGGCACGGCCTCAGCGAAGCTGTCCTGTGCCGTCTCAGGGATGAGGGCTTCTCGCTCTTGATCACGGCCGATTGCGGTATCTCCGAATTTGAATTTGTCTCTCATTTACAAGAGCACGGCATCGACGTCATTATCAGCGATCATCATCATCCGCCGGCGCAGCTACCTCCGGCGTGTGCGATCATCAATCCCAAGCAGCCGGGATGTGCCTATCCCAACAAAGATTTAGCCGCGGTCGGGGTCGTCTTTCAGGTGGTGCGCGCGCTCTACGAGCAGCGCGGGCTACCCCCGCAGGCGTGTGAAGAATTTTTGGACTTGGCGATGCTCGGCACGGTGGGGGACTTGGTCCCGTTGGTGCGCAACGGCTGCGCTGAGAATCAGCGTCTTGTCGCCCAAGGGTTGCGGCGTGTGGCTCAGGGTCAGGCGTGTCTGGGGCTGCGCGTCCTCATCGAAAAACTGGCACTCGACCCCCACCGGCTGACGACCGGGGAAGTGGGCTATATGATCGTGCCCAAGCTGAACGCCGCGAATCGTGTGGGTGATCCCCGTGACGCGTTCATGCTCTTGGTGACGGCTCTGCCCAGCAAAGCCGAAGCGCTCGTGGCGAAGCTGCTCGCGTACAATCAAGATCGTCAGATTGCCCAAGACGACCTGCTCTACCAAGCCGAGGAGCAATTACATAGCCAGCCCAATTGGCAGAGCGAAACACTGATCTTTCTGGCGGGGCGGTATTGGAATCCTGGGCTGATCGGGCTGGTCGCTTCGGACTTAGCTGAGAAATACTATCGTCCGACGGTGCTGATCTCGATTGGGGACGAGATCAGTCGGGCGTCGTGCCGCAGCATTCCGGGGTTCGACATCATGGCGGCGTTGGAGAAGCACAGCGAGCTGTTGGAGCGCTATGGCGGCCACTCGATGGCTGCGGGGTTTTCGATTCGCAACGAGAATATTCCCCTCTTCCAAGAGCGCCTGTGCGCCTATGCGCGAGAGATCTTGCGCGATCTTGGAGAGCCTGTGCACGAGCTGGAGACCGAGCTTTTCCCCGCCGAGATCACCTTGGAGACATATTCGGATTTGATGCGGTTAGCGCCGTTTGGCATGGGGCATCCCACGCCGAAGTTCTTGCTACGCTCGGCAAAGATCAGAGAGCTGCGCACGGTGGGCAATGGGAGTCAACATCTCAAGCTCAGAATCGAAGCTGGGGGAAGGGAGTTCTCAGCGATCGGGTTTTCGCTTGGGGGGTTCGCGTATGAGGTCGAGCGTGCGGGCACGGTGGGGTTAGCGTTCAAGCTCGGCTGCGACACTTGGACGGGCCGCCCCCAAGTACAGTTGGAGATCGAAGATATCCTGGAGCCGTGCACTGTAATGTAATCACAGAGCAAGGAAGCGATTTTTATCAAAGCAAGCTGCCCTACAAAGATCGGAATCGCACTGACGCGCACGAGCCTTCTCGGCTCTTGGAAAACTCGATAGAGCCATTCCAAGCCCAGACGCTGCCAGCCCGTGGGCGCACGCTTGAATCTCCCAGCCCACACGTCGAAGCACCCCCCAACCCCCATGAGCACCGAGACGTTGAGTTTCGCGCGGTTTTCAAACATCCACAGCTCTTGCTTGGGCACACCCAGCCCGACTAACACGAGATCGGGCTGCGCCCGGTTTATCAGAGAGAGAATCTGTTCGTTCTCCTCGGGGCAAAAATACCCGTGATGCGCCCCCACGATCTGCAGATTTGGGTATCTGTCGCGCAGCTTCCGCGCCGCTTGGTCAGCAACGCCCGGCGCTGCGCCTAACAGGAAGACTCGTAGGGGCGCCCGGCTGTGCGCCCAGTTAGCAAAGAGCTTTTCGAGCAGATCAATCCCGGAGACGCGCCCTCGCAGCGGCGCTCCGAGCAGTCGCCCGGCCCACACGATCCCCGTGCCGTCAGGAGTCACCAGATCAGCTCGCTCGTAGATCTCCCTGAGCGTGCGGTCTCGTTGGGCGCGCACGAGCGCCGTCGTGTCCGGCGTGCACACGAGTGCTGCAGCACGAGCGCTCAGAAAGCTTTCTACCCTCTGCACGGCTTCGTCAAGGGACAGGGAATCTATGGGCGTCCCAAAGAGCACGAATTTGTTCGCGGTGCTCAGGGGAAGACGCACCATAGCCCAGATGAGAAGCCCTAAGGCTATACTGGTCACCCCCACCACCCAAGCCAAAACTTCAAACTCCACGCGCGTTGCTAAGAACACTAGGACGCTCGCATAAGCCGAGAGAAGATAGAACACCACGAGCGCCCGCGAACGCCCTATCTTCAGCTCGTCCCACCATGGGAGAGGAAGCCTATGGCTGTAGACGATCGAGAGCGTGCCCGTGAACGGCAACCCCAGCGCGATCAGAGGGGCAAGCAGCGCGACCGATGCGGTCGTCTTCACTAGGCCCACGATGGCTGCGAGCGCAAACCCGTAGCCGATAGCGCGGCTCCACCGCTCTGGAGGCACGGCAGATGTTCGCAACCCCATCACAATCCCCAGCAAAGCTGCCAGGAACAACACGCCAAGCCACTGCCCTTGCCAGAGAGTGATCAGTGCTAACGCACCACCAGAGATGATTAATACCTTCGTCAAGAGCTTTCCCGTAGGATCGAGCTGCCCTAGCACGAAGACCCCCTGGCTGACAGCGATGATCCAGCCAAGAGTGAGGAGCCAGCTCCACTGGTGCAGATAGAAAAAACCCCCTTGGGGGTTGGTGAGGAACTCGATGCGATAGCCCGCACCGTACGCGATCAGGGCTGCCAGGGCCAGACTGATGAGATCGAGCCACCAGCGCCGGGCGAGCGCCGCTGTGCCCACGAGCAGGGCAGCTCCAACTATCGCGCCCCACAGCTTCAGGTCGAACAAGAAGAGAGAGAGGGGGATGAGAGCAATGAGATGAAGCACCCCTCTCTGGCGCACGAGTCTGCTCAGCATCTTTCTGGCGGAATCCCCCTTTGTACGCCGAGAGTCTAAAAAAGATCTTTCAGAGACGGAAGGACTGTCGGAAGCACGAGCGAGTGATCTTTGTCTTGCGAGAGGGTGACTTCAGTCACCGGCTATGGCGAGATTGGCTCAATCACGACTCTGCGCTCTTCCCCCTGGCCCTCGCTGTAGGTGCGCACCTTGGGAAAGCCACTGAGCGCCTCATGAATGGCCTTGCGCTCGTACGGCTCCATCGGGTCAAGCACGATCTTCTTCCGCTCGCGCAGGGCCTCCTCCGCCCACTGGAACGCCAGCTCTCTCAACTCGGACTTGCGCCGCTCCCGATAGCCGTCCGCGTCTATCTGCACGCTCACGTCTGTGCCGAGCGTTCGCTTGATATAAATCTCGACCACGTGCGCGAGCGCGCGCAGCGCCCGCTGGTTCTGCCCCACGAAGACCTGGGCGCCTTGGAGATCAATCAGCAGCCCCTCATCGCTCTCCGCTACCCGAAGCAATGCGGTCTCCCCGGCGATGCGAAAGAGCTCTTGAAGAAACGTCTCAATGGCTTGCGTGATCTTTGGGTCCATCGTGAGCTGCCTCTGGGGTCTCTTCGGATTCGGGCGTGACGGGCTTGGGCTGGCGGCGCAGCTCCCACATCACTACGAGTTGTTGCCCCACCTGCACCAGCGTCGAGACAAAATAGTGCAGCCATAGCCCCGATGACAGGTCTTTCAGCAGGAAGCCGAAGACGATTGGGAAGAGCCAGGTCATCACTTGGCTCTGCCCGCTGGCGGTAGGCACCGGCGTGAGCTTCCCTTGCACGATCTGGGCTAGCACCGTCAACGCCACGATAATATAGAGCGAGTCGTGCTGGCTGAGGTCGCTCATCCATAAGAATCCCGGGCTGAGATGGATCGCCTCGGCGCTGTAGACGATCACGCGCCACAGCAAGATAAAGATAGGGATCTGCAAGAGCACCGGCAGGCACCCGCCCAGGGGGTTGACCCCTTCCTTGCGGAAGAGTTCCATCTGTTTTTTTGTGAGTTCTTCGCGGTTCTCGCGGGCGCGCCGCTTCAGCTCGTCCTCGGACATCTTGGGATACATCGCGCGCAGTTGCGTCAGCGATGGGTAACGCGCTTGGAGCTTCTCTAATTTGGGTTGGATCTCTTTCATCTTGGCCATGGAGTGAAATTGCGCGCGCGTCAGCGGGTACATGAGCAGCCGAATGATGAGCGTGAAGAGGATGAGCGCCCAGCCGTAGTTGCCCGTGTATGCGTAGAGTATATTGAGAAATTTTGTCACACCGGCGAGGGCTTGACTCCACAGGCCGTGATTGGTGACGTGCTCCAATCCTGCTTGCTCCAAGAAGACGAGATTGAGCCGCCCAGCATAGAGCGTGAAGCGATACGTCCGGCGCTCGCCCGGCGCGAGCGTCAGCCCTTGGGAGCGCACCCCTAAGACTTGTCTCCCTTTGGCGTCGGTGCTCACCCAGGGGTGGACATCGCTCTGATCGTTGCTGAGCCAGAGCATGAGATCAGTGCCGACAAACCCCAAGCCTTCAAAATTCTTATAATTCTGCAGGATCTCGTGTGCGCGCACGCCGTCAAAGAGAAACCGTGCCTTGGAGTGCGCATCTTGCACGCCCGCTCCCAAAGTCAGCTGAAACCCTTCGGGGAGCGAGAGCGCCCCTGAAGAGAGATTCTCTAGGTGCACCTCCACGCCCACCGTATACTCTGGTGCATTGATCACTGTGAAAGTCTTTGTGATCTTGAGTGGGTCGCTCTGATGGGTGAACGTCACCCTTTGAACTTTGGGGGTTTCACTGGAGAGTACCTCTGCTTGATAGGGAGCTTGTGAGGAGACCGAGCCAACGGTGAGCGCGAACGGAAACACGGCACTGGCCGCAAAGAGTCGCGAGTGATCTTCAGGCTTGATCGTGACATCGGGCAAGATCTCAACCGGCGGATTCCCCCAGGGGACAGAGAAATAGAGATAGGCGCTCTTGAGCGTCCCGCCGGCTTCAGAGAAGATATAGCTGACTAAGCCCGTCTTGATTTCGAGATCGCGCGGACTCGCGTCACTCAGCCAGCGCGTTGCTATCTGGGTGCGCAGGTCCTGAGCTGGAACAGTGAACACAGACAGGCCGATAAGAACAGCGACACTGAAATACACGCGAATGCTCATGGCAGCCATTTTCAGTTTACCGAAGTGCGGGGGCATTTTCAAACGGCTTGCTTGAGTGTTCTACGCTCTATATAATTTTCTGGCGATGGCGAAAAGGCTGTTTGTCGGAGTGCTTATGCTGGCGGGTCTCGGATGGATCGGGCTGATCACGTATTCGTACTTCTTTTACAATCCCGGCCCGCAAGCCCCAGGCGCTCTGCGTCGTGAAGACCAGATCAACGAGTTCGTTCTGAAATTCAAGCAAGGGGTCTTTCTCGATAAGAACGCTGCGCTGCACTTCGACGCGGAGCGCCCGGCCTTGGGCTTCCGTGCCCCAGACTTTGAGTTGCCAGATATGCACGGCCAGAGCGTGCGCTTGAGCGCGCTGCGCGGCAAGCCCGTCTTGTTAAACTTCTGGGCGAGCTGGTGCCCCCCGTGTCGCAAGGAGATGCCCGACCTCCAAGAGTTCTTCACCCAATACGGCGAAAAGATTCACGTCATCGGCATCAACTGGAACGATCAGCTGGCAACCGTGCAAGAGTTTCTCCATCAATACGGGGTCGCGTATACGAATCTGCTGGACACCAACGGAAAAATCTTCGTGCTCTATGAGCTGACAGGACTCCCCACGAGCTTCTTCATTGACGAAGATGGGATCATCCGCGGCAAGTGGCTCGGCTCGATGAGCGTTGCCGATATGATCACAGCGTTTCAGAAGACCACGCGAGCCTTCGACTCGCACGAGAGTCACCCATGAGCGCATTCTTTCGGGAAGTCGCCCGCGATCTCTATACGTTCTTTACGTCGGTCACGCTCGCGGTTGTTCTGATCTCGCTCATCGCGCTCTTGGCGCTCGTGGGCACGCTCATCCCCCAAGAGACGTTCACCCGCGAGGTTGACTATATTGCGCGCTACGGCGTTGAGGGCTATAACACCCTCAAGAAGCTTCAGCTTACGAATATCTTCGGGTCATGGTACTTTCTCTTTGTGATGGCGTTGTTCACGCTCAATCTCTCCGCGTGCACCTATAAAAGACTGATAGCTTCATGGCGCTACTGGAAGCTCCCTATGGGCTTTATTCCCCCCGACAGTTTGCGGCGCTTCGAGCACTCTCACGTGATCTCCGGCCCTGTTGCTCCAGAGGGAGGGCCAAAGATTCGCGCGCTGCTCCAGCGTCACGGCTATCGCCTGCGCGAGCAGAATTCGCAAATTCTCGCCGAGAAATGGCGCTGGGAGCGCTTCGGCATAGACGTCTTTCATATCAGTCTCTTGATTGTCATAGGCGGCGGGCTGGTGACGATGCTCTTCGGGTACAGAACATTTGAGATCGCCCATCAGGGGGATATTATCAGGCTGCCCGGCGCGGATTTTGCGGTGCGCGTGAATCGATTCTGGAGCGAAAACTATCAAGACTCCGAGCGCGTCATGGACTGGCACACCGAACTCACCGTGATCGAGAACGACAAAGAGATACTGACAAAGACTATCGAGGTGAACGCGCCGCTGCGCTACAAGGGCTACAATGTCTATCAGTCGGCGTTCGGCACAGATTGGCAGGGGGCAGCGCGCGTCACGCTCGCGCTCGTTCGCGCCGACGGCACAGTGCTTGGGGAGTTTGTGGGCACGGTCACCGACGGCTTTGAAGTCCCCTCAGAGAATATCTTTGTGAAGATCGGCGCGTTTCTGCCCGATTTTGCTCTGACAGAGAATCTCATCGCGTATAGCCGGACGCAGCGTCTGGAAAACCCCGCCGTCTTCGTGGAAATCTACGATGCCCACGGGCTCAGAATTATGCGCACCTGGGCCTTCTCCCGCCCGGAGATGCAAACTGTTTGGGAGACGACGATGGCCCGCGTCGGCGGCGAGATGCCCTACAGAGTCAAGCTCATAGGCATGACCGCTCCAGAATTTACGGGCTTACAAATCACCAAAGACCCCGGTCGCCCGGTCGTCTACTTTGGGTTTCTCTTGGTTATTCTCGGCTTGCTCGTGCACATGTACTTCAAGCACCGACAGATCTGGGTTCACATCGCAGAGAACGAGATCGTCGTTGCCGGGACGGTGCGCAATAATCTCAAATCGTTTGCGGAGGAGTTCCGGCGTCTGGTTGCGGAGATCGAACGGCTTCAGATCGTGACGCACCCTGAGCCGGAGTTAGTCGCATAAATCCGTGAAGGAGGAGATCGTGAGATACCCCAGTGTGCTGCTCTTCTATCTGAGCACCCTCAGCTACTTCGTCACATTCGTGCTCTATTTACTGTATGTTGTGAAGCCCCCTTTTCTCAAGGGAAGGGGGGACTCCCCTCCCCCTTTAGGGGAGGGGGTGGGGGAGAGGTCATTCGGCGTTATCGCTCCGAGTATATCATGGAGTCTCTCAGATATGGCGTGGGGCGTCTGGGCGACACGCGCCCTTGGGGTCAGTCTCATCATCGCTACAGCGGGCGTCATCGCCCGCGCGATGGAGCTGGGCCACGCCTCCCAGTGGGTGAAAGTCTTTCTCTTGCCCCTCTCGACGACCTATGAGACGTTGACGTTCTTCTCATGGCTCATCCCGTTAGTGTATTTTGTGCTGGAGCGCAGATTTCAGATCAAGCAAGTTGGGGTCTTCGTCACCGGCGCGGCGTTCGTGATGCTCTCAGTTGCTGCTTCACCGAGCTTTGCCCCCAGTGCCCCTACGGGCGTCCCCGCGAGCTTGCAGAGCTACTGGCTGACCATTCACGTGCTCTTCATGGTGATCGGGATCGCGTTCTTCACCAGCGGCTTTGGCGCAACACTCGTCTATCTATGGCGCCGCTACGAGAGAAAAGTCTTGCTGCTCGCTGGGGCATTGCTTGGGGCTGTGGTCGTGACGATCTTCGGGGTGATCCCGCTCTTTGCTACGCTCCAACCGCTGAAGATGCTCGCTGCAGGAGCGCTCTTTGTCGCGCCCTGTGCTGGCTTTGGTTGGCTCTTGCTCTTCGTGCATAGGGGGAGCCAGTCCGTCATGTGGGAGCGATTAGAGAGCCTAGAAGAGATGATCTATCGCTGCAACGCGCTTGGGTTTCCGTTCTACGCCATTGGGGGCTTGGTCTTCGGCGGGATCTGGGCAGAGCACGCGTGGGGTCGCTACTGGGGCTGGGACCCGAAAGAGACAGCGATGCTCGTGACAGCGTTAGTCTATGCGGTCTATCTGCACGCGCGGCTGACGTGGGGGGCACGCGATCCGGGGTGGCGCGGCGGCTTGGTCGCATGGCTCTCCGTCTTAGGGTATCTCGCGGTGCTCTACGCGTGGATCGGGATCAATTACTTTGTAGCGAGCTTGCACAGCTTCGTGTGAGTGGTCACTTGCACGCTGTAGCCCCTTGCGTTAAAATTTTTCACAAGGGAGTTGGCTATGTCGTACGAGATATCTCCTCACCAGACACCCCAGTTGCTCTTGCGCGGTAAGATAGACGAGCGCGATGGCAAGGAGATCGAAGTCCGCACCCTCGGCAGCCACGACGAGTATAAGTCGTATTGCTACGTGCTCCAGCGCGGCGCCGGCTATGGGGCCGTCGAACTCGAAACGTATAAGGACGAGCTGGACGCCCGGGAGGGGCACCTACGGTGGTTGCAGCGCCGCGATCGGTGCTTGTCGTATCTCGCGGCTCTGGGGATCATCTGCCGCGATGGCCATCTGTGGCCGTAAGAGCCGAAAGAAACAAAGAAAAAAGAAAATAAGAAGGCGGCCTTTGGGGGCCGCCCTTAGGAGGTGAGAGGGTTTGCGACTCGCTTGGCCTGGGTCGGCCAAGCCCAAGGAGGTGATTCACCCCCAGTATAGAAGATCTCTCTCGCCCTGTCAGTAACCAAGCTCACACTCGCCCCAGTGTCTTATTCTCTTGAGCGTACCCACTCCAAAGTCTCTCGTAACCCATTGTCTAGCGAGATCTTCGGCGTAAATTGCAAAACGCGCCGGGCTTTGGAGATATCTAACGCATTGCGCCGGAGTTCTCCAGGCCGCGGCGGCGCGTAACGTGCATAACATTCTCGGGAAAGAGCGTGCGAAAATTTTCTTAGGAGTTCGTTCACGCTCGTCTCTTGCCCCGTCCCGACGTTGAACGCGAGATCGTCTATCGAGTCTAGGGGAGCTTGGTTGATCTCTTCTAAGCGTTCTGTTGCCAGAAGATTCGCAGCAACGACATCGCTCACGAAGACGAAGTCTCGTGTCTGCTTGCCATCGCCGAAGATCGTCACGGATTCGTTGCGCAATAATTGTCTTGAAAACGTGCTGATGACGTTGGCTTCGCTCTTGGGGGTTTGGCGCGGCCCGTAGACGTTCGCATAGCGCAACGCGAGATAGTTTAATCCCCATGTGTGCTTGGCGCTCAGCAAATAAAACTCGCTAGCCAGCTTAGCAACCCCGTAGGGGCTGATCGGCCTTTTGGGGGCGTCTTCGGGGACGGGCAGCTCTTCTGGCTCCCCGTAGATGACCCCGCCCGACGAGATAAAAATAAATTTTTTTACGGAAAACTCTCGGCACGCTTCTAAGAGCGTGAGCAACCCCGTGATATTTGTGCGCGCATCGCGCAGGGGATCGGCGACCGAGACGCGCACGTCCACCTGCGCTGCGTGATGGTTGACCAGATCGAATCTCTCGCGGGCGAAGACCGCGCGCACGGCGTCTCGATCGGCTATATCAATCTGATAGAATCGCACTCGAGAGTTGAGAAACTCGCGATGCCCCGTCGAGAGATTATCTATCACGGCAACGTCATGGCCGTGGGCAATATACGCGTCCACCACGTGCGAACCGATGAACCCCGCCCCGCCGGTCACTAAGATCTTCATGAACGCTGAGCACGCTCCTTCCAGATGCGATCCAAAATCCCGTTGATGAAGATCGGCGAATGCTCGCCGCTGTACTTTTTCGCAAGCTCTACCGCCTCGTTGATGACGACTTCCGGCGGCACGTCCTGGCGATAGCATAGCTCATAGATCGCCAGCCGCAAGATGTTTCGGTCTACAGAATGTAATCGTTCGAGCCGCCAGCCTGCGGCTCTCTCCGCGATGAGCGTGTCAATCTCTGGGAGCTTGCTCTCCAAGCCCTGCAGAACATCGAGCACATAGGGGTCATCGGTGGGCTGTTCTGCGAGAAGCTCCGACCAATCAATGGGACGAAAGTCCCGCTGGAAGAGCAACTTTAGGATGCGTTCGCGGGCGGCACGGCGCGATAAAGTCTTCATCGGTAGAAGAACGAGAAAAGCTCGCGCACGCGTTCGCGCAGCTCTTCGGATTCAAAGAGCTTGCCAATCGCAAATCCCAAGCCCGCTAAGAGCAGTAACAAGAAGAGCTGCACGTTCAGCCAGATCCATAGCAATCCGACGAGCACGCCCAAGATCGCGCCCAGCGCACTGGGAGACAAGCGCCCCATCACTCGATCTCTCCTTCACTCCGGAAGAGCGGGCGCTCTTCGCCCCGCTCACTCGCGATCCCCGCGGCGATCACTTGAACCCGATGGACTTTGACGCCCACGCGGTCCTCGACGCTCTCTTCGACAGTTTGCTGAATCCTTTCAGCGGTGTTGAGCACGTTGCGCCCCACGGGCAGCTCGGCCCGAATGAAGACGTACAAGCCGTTGCTGGTGTTCTCTAACGCAACCCGGTATCGCTGCAATCCGAACTCGTAGGCGAGAATGCGCTCGATGTACGAGCGAATCGCAAAGAGCGAGATCTCCACCGGCCCACGGGGGCTGTCGTGCTGGATGCGCTTCCAGCGCCGTCGCGCCTGCAAGAACTGCGCTAAAAAATAGACCCCTATCAGAAAGAGCAGCAACGCCATGACATCCAGCAGCACGATCCCCCACGTGCTCCTGAGAAACTCCATGAAAAACCTCCACACATCTTGTGAGGTCGCCGTTGCTACCCCGACCGTGACCCATAAGAGTCCAGCCGTCCCAGCCCAACAGACGAGAAACGCGCTGGCATACAAGATCTCCGCAAGGTAATCTATCGTTTGTTTCACGACTCCTCCTTCGTGCGCGGCTCTTTGGCTCGTGCCAAGCTCGTCTCTCCCAGATCAAGCTCCTGCACGTAGACATCTACGGCGCTGACGCGCAACCCCGTCATCCCTTCGATCTCCTGCTTCACTTTCGCTTGCACTTTCTGCGCAACTTCATGGATGGGATACCCGTACTGAATCACAGCCTTGAGCCGAACCCGAATAGATTGGTCTTCGGAGAGCTGTGCCGCGACGCCTCGACGCTTCTCCCCAGAAAGAAGAGCAGCCAGGCCATCGGCGACCGTCCCCTTTAAGCCGCTCAATCCTTCTACTTCTTGAGCAGCGATGCTCGCAATGGAGCTGACGACCTCTTCGGCAATCGAGATGTGCCCCCGCCACGGGGCACGCTTCGGTGCTTTGCGCTCGCTCGCCATAGGGTCTCTTACCGATTGACGCGCTCGATATACTGCCCCGTGCGCGTGTCAACCTTCACCCAGTCCCCCGGATTGATAAAGAGCGGGACTTTCAGTTCCAAGCCGGTTTCGAGCACGGCGGGCTTCATCACGTTGCTCACGGTGTCCCCCCGCACCCCGGGGCCGGTGTGTTTGACCTGCAACTCCACGGTCAGCGGCACCTCGACCTTCACGAACGCGCCCTCATAAAAAAGCCCTGAAACCTCCATGTTCTCCTTCAGATAGGGCTTGATATCGGCAACTTGCTCCTCCGTAAGCGAATACTGGTCATAGGTCTCGGCGTCCATGAACGTGTAGAGATTCCCAGTGCTGTAGAGATACTGCATGGGGCGTTCCTCGAGCCGGACGATCTTCACCGGAGCCGAGTCAAAGAAATTTTGCGGGATCACCTTCCCCGTTTTGATATGGCGGAGCCGACACTGCGCCACGGGCCGTCCTTGCGCCTTCTTCACATGCGCGTACTCTTCAATAATCCAAAGCTCCCCTTCGTATTCGATCACTTTGCCCTTGCCCAGATCGCTGACACCCATCGTTCAGCCTCCTTTCTCGGTTGCGATTTCGCTCTCTGTTTTCTTCTCGGTAAGTCGAATGATCCAGAGCGTCACTTCGTATAAGACGATCAACGGGATCGCCATAGTCATCATCGTAAACGGGTCTTGGGTTGGGGTCAGGATAGCTCCCAAGACGAGCGCTATTACTATAGCGTACTTGCGCTTCTCCCGCAAGAACGCGTGGGTGACCAGCCCGATCTTGGCGAGCAAGAAGAGCACAACGGGCAACTCGAACGAGATCCCGAACCCCAACATGAACCAGAGAATGAACGAGATGTAGTTATCGAACGTAAACGCTGCGTGGAGATAATCCCCACCAAGCTCGATCAGAAATCGTATAGCGATGGGCACGACGAAGAAGAGGCACCCGAACGCGCCGAGATAGAACAACCCTGCGCCTGCGAGAAACCCGTAGCGCGCGTACTTGCGCTCGTGCGGGAAGAGCGCCGGAACGATAAATTGCCAGATCTGATACAAGACAAACGGCGCGCCGATCAGCAATCCCACAAAGAGCGCGAGTTTAATATACCCGAAGAAGACTTCAGTGGGCCGGATGAAGATCAAACTGCCCCCGTGGAAGAGAAAGCGTCGGCAGTCGAACGCCAGTTGAGACCAGCGATCTTCGGGCATCTGTAACGCATTGGGGTCAACTATCAACGAGCGACACGATTCGAGCAATCTCAAAAGCTCTGCGCGCGAGCCGGTGAGCGCTCGTAACGGCTCGGTGAGAAAGGCCATGATCTGCTCGCGGAAGATATATGCAACAATAGCAATAGCGAGAATGACGACCAAGGAGTAGATCACGCGGGCGCGCAGCTCGTCGAGATGCTCCCACAAGCTCATTTGATTTGGATCTTTCCTGGGCATAGGGCTTGCTGGGATTATACGTGGCTGGGAAGAGAAAGGCAAACTCTAAGAACCTTTGAAGATCTCTGTCTCAATCCGAAACTGAGCGCATCATTTTAAGTCTCTCGTACATCTTCTGCAAGAACTTCTGACGATCTTCGACTTTGATAATATCCGAGCGCGCGTGCATCACGATCTGCAGCGCAAACGGCGATGGCGATGGGCTCACCAAGCCCTCGAGCTCTATCTGCCCTGAGCGAATCTCGTCTATGACTCTCTGCGCGTTCTCGATGTCCATCGCGTCTTCCATGACTTCGCGATAGGTCTCTGTGAGAATCGGGAAATACTCGTCCATGCGCTCGACCGCGTTCTGCAAAATATACGCCTTCATCTGCTGACGGCCCACAGACTTGCGCTGCCCCTTGTAACTGCGCAAAATCATGAACGCGCGTGTCGCGCAGTGCCGAAATCGTCGTCGCAGAATCTCCGTATCGCGCAGCGCGTCGCGCAGCACCTCGCGCAGATCGCGCTCTTTGAGCAGATCAAACGCCTCCATCACCTTCACGGAGCCTTCGTAGGCCAAATAAAAACCGTGATCGGTGACGGCGATCTCGATGTCTTTGTCTTCGCGACGCGCGATCAGATACGCTAACGCTCGGCTGAGCGCGTCGTTGACTCTGCGCCCAAAGAGCGCATGGAAGATCACGATCGTCTTCGGCTCTTCGGTGTAGAACTCGATCAGCAGCTTGCGCCGATGGGGAAGTCGAGAATATCGCTGCTGTTCAGCAAAATAGCGATAGAGCGATTCGACCCCGCGCTCGTCCAACTGTAGCTCAGAACGAATAAATGCTTTGATCTCACTGGGGGAAGCTCCCCGTGTGAACAGCTCATAGAGAGAGGAGCGAAACTCCTGAATATCGAGAGCAAGCTCGAAGCTCAGCGGGAGCATCTCGGAGAACCAGCTGGGCACGGTCGCGCGCTCTTCCTGCGCTGCCTCAACTTGGATCGTCATCCCCCGCGAGAACTTAAACTTATACGTCTCGCCTCCAAGCACAAACGTGTCGTGCTTGCGCAGCATCTCGAGAAAGCCCTCTTCGATCTGGCCGATGCGTTTGTTGCCAACTTTGACGATAATATATGACTCATCGGGGATTGTGCCGACGTTGGTCATATACAGAACGCGCGCCAGTCGCCCCCGCGTGCGGATCTCCCCGGTCTCTTTGTTATAGTAGATTTTTGCGTAGACGTGGCGGTCTTCTAAGTCTGTGTACTCTCCCGCAAGATACTCGAGGACCTTCTCGAAATACTTACGCGGCAGCTCAGCGAAGTTATAACTGCGCGTGACGAGTTCATAGAGATCGTCGGCATGGATGGGGCCATCGAGCAGAATCCCGAAGATCTGCTGGGCGAGCACGTCGAGGCAGTTCTTAGGGATGTGAATCTTCTCTAATTTGTGGCGGAGGGCGCTGCGCATCATCACAGCGCATTCTACTAAATCGTCTTGATCGGTGACGATCACAC
>JAOAIA010000021.1:11175-21276 GCA_026414955.1 Candidatus Bipolaricaulota bacterium | reverse complement strand
CCCCTGGGCGCGGCGGGGCAATCGAGAGCAGATACTTCGTCAAGAGTTCGGCCTCTTCGGGCCTCCCCGCCCACGGCGGCATGAAGAAGTGAAATTTCTCTGGGTTTTGCACGAGATTCTGAATCATCTCTGGAGTCCAGCCGCGGAGCAACTGAGCGACCGCCGAATAGCCTTCGGTGGTCGCGTGACACGAGCTGCAGTGATACTGAAAGAGCACCTTCCCCAGCTCGCGCTGGTCTGGCTCTGGCAGAGCCAAGAGCTTGCTCTCGTCAATCTGCTGAGATTGCACGGCATCGGGATAGCGCGCGCGCACCCACGCGCTCGTCCACGTGCCCCCTTCTAAGTAGCCCTTCTCGCGCAGCACGGGGACCTCTTCCGGAAAGATCTGGTTGCTCAGCACGACGTTGTAGATGATATAGGGCTTGCGCACCGCTTCGCGGACAAACTCGCTGGCGCTGAAGACCGTCAGTCCCATGACGAAGATCACTAATGCGAAGCCAGGGCTCATCCAGCCAGGGTTGCGATAGGGCCCTAGATAGAGCAGCGCGAAGACCCCAATTGTAATGGCGAAGATCAAGACCATCATGACGTTGAGGGCGCTGGCCGCCGCGAGAGCAGCCTTGGCCGACTCCGGCAGAAAGAGATACCATCCTACCCCTCCGATGACGATACAGACGGCCCCTATAAGGGCGGGCAGCGTCGAGCGCGAGGCGATCAGATCGCGGAGCTTCGGCTCTCTCGCTTTGAACGATGCGTGCAGATAGACGTAGAGCGCGCTGAGCAGCAGCGCCCCGCCGGTGCGCGCGATCACTTGGGGGACAAACTGGGGATTGAAGAAGCCCACCCAGAAATCTCGGTTCTCGACCCACGCGCCGGGATTGAGCATGAACCCCGTAATGCCCGTGATTAAGACCAAGCTCATCCACGCCGAGAACGCATAGATCCACGCCATCGCCTGGTGGGTCTTCGGATCGAGCTTGCCCCAAAAGTAGAAGAAGATGAACGCCGAGACGATCTCTAAGACGAAGAAGACGTACTCCATCGCCCAGCCGAATACAAACGTGTGGATAAGCATCTCGGTCGCCAAGGGCGAGGCCAACCCGATCGTCCACCAGATGCCCACCCCCGTGATCGCCCCGAAGACGACCGTGATCAAGATAAAGAACCAGGCATGGTCTTTGAGATAGGCCAAGTACTCTTTGTTATTGGTGCGATAGGCGTAGCGGGTCTCGACGGCTAAAAAAAGCCCGCCCCCCACGGCGTAGTGCGAGACCAAGACGTGAAAGATTGCGATGATCGCGATCAGCATCGGCGATGTGAGAAACTCCACATACCAAGCCGGGTAGTGCATGCTCTCACCTCTTGATTGCGCGCTATTTTACTGGCCTAGGACAGGCGCCGCCATGATCTGCATCAGTGGTGCCGGAGACGGGGGTTGCTCCTGCGCTCCAGGGCATAGCCAACGAGAGCGAATCCCAAGACGCTCAGGGTGATCAACGCTCCCGGGGGCAGGACCCACCAGACCCACGCCCCCGTGAGAAACGCGCCCCGGGCTTGCGCATAGTAGAGCACCGTGCCCCACGATTTCTGCACCGGATCGCCCAACCCCAGAAACGCTAATGAAGACTCAATCAAGATCGCGCTGGAGGCCACCGTGACGAGCTGAGCCATCGCCAGCGGCACGATGGCGGGAATGATGTGCCGCCTCAAGAGATGCCAAAAGCTTCCGCCGATAGCGTGCGCGGCCTCCACGTAAGCGAGATTCTTGAGCACCAGCACCTGAGAGCGGATGACCCGCGCCGGACGCGCCCACATCAACGCGGCGATCACCGCGATCACCGTGATTAAGCTTGGCCCCAGATACGCCCCCAACAGGATCATCAACGGGAGGAAGGGCACGACAAGGACGACATCCACCACGCGCATCAAGAGAGTATCAACGCTCCTTCCGGCGTAGCCCGCCGTCACTCCGACGACCACGCCCAGCAAGATCGCCAGGGTCGCAGCCACGACCCCGACGAGCAGGCTCGTGCGCGTCCCGTGCACAACTTCTGAGAAGATGTCTTGACCGATGTCGTTTGTGCCCAGCCAATGCTGGGGTGAAGGGGGCTGGAAGGGGGCGCTGACGCGTTCATGCGGGTCGTATGGAGCCGGGGTGAAGATCGCGATCCCCCCCAGCGCCCCCAGAATGACCAGCCCGATAATGCTCAACACGCTCTTCATACTCGCACCCGCGGATCAATGCGACTGTAGAGCAGATCGGCCACGAGATTCGCCGCCAGCACGCTCAGAGTGATCAGCAAGAACGCCCCTTGCATCAAGGGGTAATCGCGCTGGAGCACAGCTTCATAGAGCAGCCGCCCCAGCCCCGGGTAGCTGAAGACCGTCTCCACGACGGTCGCCCCGCTGACCAAAAACCCCAGATTGATCATGAAGACCGTCGTCACAGGGAGCAGCCCGTTGCGCAGCGCATGGCGATAGAGCACTCCAAATTCGCTGACGCCCTTGCTGCGCGCCGTGCGAATGTAGTCCTCTCCCAACACGCCGAGCATCGCCGAGCGCATGACGAGAAACGCTCCCGAGATCGTGGTGAGCGTGAGGGTGAGCACCGGTAACGCTAAGTGCTTAAGAATATCGAGCAGATACTCCCAACCCGTCAGAGAAGCCCACGGGGTCTGCGCGCCGAAGATGGGAAACCAGCCAAGCTGCACGGCAAAGAGCGCGATGAGAATCATGCCCAGCCAGAAGCTGGGCATCGAGTCGAGCAAGACAAAGAGACTGAGTGCCAGGGCATCAAACGCACTGCCGTAGCGCCATGCTGCTAGCGCCCCCACAACAATCCCTATCGTCGTTGAGAGCAGCAAGGCCGTGCCCGTCAGCAACAGCGTCCAAGGAAGACGCTCCAGAAGCACGGTCAGAACGGGCTGGCGCTCCTGATACGAGTAGCCCAAGTCGCCTTGGGCAAGCTGCCACAGATAGCGCAAGTACTGCTCCCAGAGAGGCTTGTCTAGCCCGTGCTGCGCCATCAGCTCTTGAATGCTCTCTTGCGAAAGCAGCGCAACGTCGTCGCCGACGAAAAAGCGCAGCGGCGTGCCGGGCATCAATCTCGGTAACAAAAAGTTGAGCGTGATCGCCAGCAGCAGCACGAGCGCGTAAGACGCGAGCTTCACCGTCATAAGAGCCGATTGAGTTCTATGGGGCTGAGCCGTCGGAACGGTTCCGCTAATACGAGCGACGAATGGCTCCAGATCGCGTGATAGAGACTGTGCGCGCGGTGCATCTCGCGGTGGAGCGCGTGCCCAAGAGCGATAGGATCGTCTCTCAGGCGATCATAGTCGGGCAGGAGCTGGCGCAGGGCCTCTTCGGAGACGCGCTGGCGGAAGAGCCGCGCCGTGAACTCTAATTGTCCCCCCAGTTCAGCGACAGCGCGCTCTTTGAGTGCAAAGACGTCCGCGATGTCCACCAGACAGTTCGGGTGTTCAGGAGCCATAAAATAGATGCTCTTGACCAGATGGGGCGGGCCGCACTCGTCCGTGCGCCAGTCGCGCGAGCTGAGCGCGAGCGCTTCTAAGTAGAGGGTCATCGCCTCACGACGGTCTGGGTCTAAATCAAGCTGACAATGCTCTGGGTCTTGCGTGATGACGATATCGGGGCGAAGCTCCCGGAGCAACGCGACGAGCTTCGCTTTCGACGGCGTATCTACCGAGACTTGGCCATAAGAAAAATCGAGAAAGCGCACGTCGGTGATCCCTAGAATCGTCGCGGCGCGACGGATCTGCTCTCGGTATTCTGGGCGAGCGAGCGTGACGCTGGCATAGACGCGATCGCCGGCGCGGGCGTGCTTGGCTAACGTGCCCCCGCACTCGACGATCTCCAACCCATACGTGGCCATCAGCAAGAGCGTCTTCACCGAAGACCTCCTCCCCAAAAAGCTAAGTCAGCCCCTTCTCCCCGACTGAGCGAGAGAAGGGGCTGATGCGCACGTTATCGTTTCACAAAAGAGAGCTTATGAATGATGCCCTCGCCCTTCAAGAACGCCCAGCCGTCGTAGGCCGCCGGTCTCACGGCGAAGATCAAGTCGGGATAGAAGAGCGTCAGGAACGGTGCGTCGTCAGCGACGATCTTCTGGATCTCATCGAGCAGTCGCTTGCGCTCCTCACGATTAGCGGTCTGGGCCTGTCTGTCCAGCAACCCATCGAGCGTCTTGTTGGCATATCCCACGACGTTGAGCGTACCCAGCTTGCAATCGGAATGGAAGAGGCCGCGTACGTTGGCTTGGGTCATGACCGGCGCGGACCAGCCCCAGATCGCCAGATCGTAATTGCGCCCCTTGCACGCGTCGAAGTCGGGCCAGACGCGCTGAGCTACAGTATCCGAGTCTAGCGCGCGCACGTCGAAGACGATCCCCAAGGGCTTGACGGCCTGGGCGATGAGTTCAGCCGCGCGGATGCGCACGGGGTCTCCCGAGCGCGTCAGCAGCTCAAAGCGCAGGGGTTTTCCGTCGGAAGACTCGCGCACGCCGTCGCCGTTAGTGTCTTTATAGCCTAGTTCGTCAAGGGCACGGTTAGCTTGCTCGGGCGTCAATCGAGCATAGCTCTGCAAGGCTTGATTGTACCAAGGCGAGCTGGGATGGATAAACCCGGGGCTGCCCACGGTGCCAAGCCCCAACAGAATCGTGCGAACAAGCTCGTTGAAATCAATCGCTCCCGCGATGACCCGTCGCACGCGGGGATCGGTGAACGGAGCACGCTCGTTGTTGAAGAGCAAGAGCGTGCTGACAAACCCAGGACCGCTGAGGACTTTGATGTCAGGGCGTCCTTGGAATTGTGCTACAAGCTCTGGGGTGAGCGTGCGCGTCGCCGCGTCGATCTGACCGGCTTGCAGGGCCGTAAACGTCGCGGTTGCGTCTCTGATGATGGGCAAGACGAGCGCTTGGACGGCGGGCTTGCCCGCGAAGTAGTCGGCGTTCGCTTCTAAGCGATAGAACTGATCCGGCACAATCTGCACGAGCTTATACGGCCCAGTGCCCACAGGGCTCTCGAACGTCTTGGGGTCTGGAGCTTTTTCCCAGATGTGCTTGGGCACGATGGGGGTATCCGCGAGCGTGAGATCGAAGATCGGGCTTGGGGCGCTGAGCCTGAGCACGACCGTGCGTGCGTCAGGAGTTTCGACGGTGACGCCACGCAAGGGCCCGGAGAACCGCGGATGAGTGACTCTCTGATAGAGCTCGTAGCTAAATTTGACATCGGCCGAGGTAAACGGTTGCCCATCGTGCCAACGAATGTTCGGACGGAGCGTGAGCGTCCAAACCGTCCCATCAGGAGAGACTCTGACGGACTCGGCCAACCACGGACGCGGCACGCCGTCGAGATCGGTGACCATCAAAGCATCGTAGACGAGCATGAGCAGATACCAACCGGGGAAGCCCGTATTGTACGTATACGGCGTGAGAGCGCGCTCTGTCGTAGGGATAGCGAGGCGCACGAGAGGGGCCTGAGCTGTTGCGGTGAAGAGCATCAGCCCGCTGAGCACGAGCAAGAACGCGACTATCTTAAAGACACGCATGAGCTGCACCTCCTTCTTTGGTAGCACGCTTATTTTAAACGTAGCACAATTCGATCAAAAAATAAATAGACTCAACGAAGCCCGCGTCCCGTCGAAGTGGCTGTGAGCTTCCCATGTCTCACCCCCTTCATCCCGATGAGCTTTGTCGCGAGTTCTTCAATCTGACGCCCTGTGCCACGCACGGCGACGATCTCTAGACAGTTGTCGTGATCTAAGTGAATGTGCATGGTCGAGAGGATCTGCTTGTGATGTTCATGCTGAATATCGGTGAGCTGGGCTTCCAAATTCCGAGCATGATGGTCATAGAGCAGCGTAATGACCCCGACGACTTCTTGATTGGCTTGCCATTGCTGCTGGACGAGGGCATCGCGCATCAAATCTCTCAGAGCTTCCGAGCGATTGGCATAGCCTCGCTCGACCGTGAGCTTGTCAAATCTCTTCAGCAACTCTTCATCAACGGCAACGCCAAAACGCACTAACTCGCTCATAGCACGTTTGATTATAACGTGCCACGAGCGAGTGAGCCAATGACAGCGATCAGCCTAGAGCCTGGTCTTCAGCATACTACGCTGCCTGCAGCACGCGCGCGACGAACTCCCGCTCCGGCAGCGCCCCTTCAAACATCACGACCCCGTCGTTGACGACCGTCTTGGGCACGCCGTAGACGTCATATTTATCCGCAAGATACGGAAACTCCAGGGCCGAGACCATGTCGGCTTTGATCTTGTCGCTGTAGAGCGCCATCTTGTGCGCCATGCGCACCGCCGCCGGACAGTACGGACACGTCGGCGTCACGAAGACTTGGATGTGTAGGGGTTTGATCAGCGTGTTGAGCAGCGTCTGCGTCTCGGCGGAGAGCTGGGCCGTCCCGCGCGAGACGTCTACCACGTCTTCGAGAAACGCGCCGAACTCGTAGCCCGCCGGGACGCCAAAGAACCGAATCCCATAGGCTTTCTGTCCTTCGAGCACGATCGCAGGGATCTTGTCCACCCCAAAGCGCTGGGCGATCTCGTGTTCGTTCTTGAACTCGTAGACCTTGAGCGTGAGCTTGTTCGAGAGCGCCGTGACTTCTTTGAGAAGCTCGTGCGCGATCTGACACGGCTCGCACTCGAACTCTTGGGTAAAGTAGTGAATCGTCACGGGGTTCACAAGTCCTTCTAGGACTTTTTGCACTTGCTTTTTGTTCTGTTCAGTAAGCAACGGCATTGCAGATCAGCCTCCAGAGATTAAATTAGGGCAACTGCACGAAGCCGTGTTGCATCTTCCAGAGATAGTATTTCTCAAACGCGACCTTGGCCCAGTGCGCCTGCGGGCCGGGGATGAGCAGCTCAAATTTCCTTGGCGGCAGCATCTTGTCCGAGAGAATCAAGACGCCCATGTTGCCCGCGTCCATGACGCAGAGCGCGGGGATCTCCCCGAACTCCTTCTCGGCCTGGGGCGTCTCGCCCTTGATCTGCGCAGCGATGTTCTGAGCGGCGATCTTGGCCATCGTCTCCGCGGGGTAGCCCGTCTTGGGCACGCCGACGGAGAGCGGCGTCTGCCACGGAACGCTCACGGCAACGGCGATCCCCGCCGCGTAAATATCAGAAAAATTCTGATGCTGATAGGTCGGCTTGACGGGGATGAACCCTTTCTCGTTGCCCAAGCCGAGAGAATTCCGAATCGCTTCGACCCCCAAGAACGGCGGGATGATCATAGCGAACTTGAAGGGCAGTATCTGTCCGTCTAAGAGATGGACTTCGTTAGGGGTGATCTCTTGAACGCCGACGTTGGTGAGCCAGCGGATGCCCAGCCTCTTCAAGAAGAACTCGAGCATCTGCTGGCCGCCCTTGAGGCCTCCAATCCCAAAATGTCCACAGAACGGCTCCGCGGTGATGAGCGTGATCGGGACTCTTTTCGTCAAGCGGGCCTTGCGCAGCGCGTGCGCGAAGTTAAACAGAAATTCATACGCCGCGCCGAAGCAGCTCGCCCCCTGGGTCGCGCCGATCACCACCGGGCCGGGGTCGTCTACGAGTCTCTTCCAGCCCTCGTGGGCGTGTAGGGCATGTTCGATAGTGCAGATCGAGTAGGTGTGCCCATTGGGGCCTAGGCCGGGGACGATCTCGTACTGAGGATATGGTCCTGTCGCGATCAGCAGATAGTCGTAGCCGTAGTTACCTACGGGGGTGTGCACGGTCTTGTGGTCAGGATCAATGCGCGTGGCGGGAGCGTGCACAAAGTGTATTCTAGCACGCTCCAGCACCGGCGCGAGCGAAAAACTGATATCTTCGCGCTTGCGCCAGCCAAACGGCACCCAGATGAGCGACGGGATGAAGACGAATCTATCGTCTTTGGAGATCACCGTGATCTCGACATCATCCCCCAGGAGCCGGCGCAGCTCCAGCGCGCCCGTCAGCCCCGCGAAGTTCCCTCCTAGCACGACGATCTTAGGAGTGCTCATGCGCGATCATTTCTCCTGACGCAGCGTGCTGAACTTACACGCCCAATAGCACGGACAGAACCCAACAAGAGCCGTACCCGCCAGCACAATCCCTACGATCAGAACTAGAACCCCATACCATGTCCCCTGCCAACCGCCCCACGTCCAGCCTCCTAAGACAAACAACACGACCCCTACGATCCCGCGCACGAGGCGATCCCAGTTGGCCAAGTTCTTCATCATCGGTGATCCCTCCTTCTATTTCTGTTTCTGTCTTATTATAGCGCGCTTATGCATAGCGTGTGAGGATGCGCACCATGCTCAAGAGCTTCGCGCGTGCTGCGGGATCGGCCATCTTCCCGCTTAAGCAGTTGCGCTCGATGGTGCGCGCGATCAGCTCCGAAAACGCTTTGTTGAGGGCTTGGCGGGCCGCATCAAGCTGCTGTGCCACTAGTTCGCAGCTCTCCTCGCGCTCGATCATCTCGCGGATAGCTCTGATCTGACCCTCGATGCGCGCTAGCCGTGCTGCTAGCTCGCGCTTGTCCTCTGCGCTAACGATCCTGAGTTCTTCAGACTTGATACTCATGCGCGATCACCTTCTCTTTAGAGATGAACAAAAGCTCCTAGCAAGAGCGCCATCACAAGCCCAACCGCCCCAACGAGCGCAGCCCCCGCTAGCCCCACAGCAAAGGGCTTCAGGCCCACACCCTTGAAGACCGCAAAGCTCGTGCCCAATCCCACACCGGCCATCGCCGTCCCCAACAGATACTTCGAGCCCCACAGATCCCCAAGCTGGGTCGTCAGCGCTTTCCACGAAGCGCTGTCGAAGACCCCAAAGGCCGCGCCGCTCTGAAGCGTCAGATCTCCCAGCGAGCGCACCAGCGCCATTCCTACAAAGCCCAGAACAAAGATGGGCAACAAGCTCCGCACGTTGACGCGCGCGCCTGTTCCGCCCTGACGACGCAAGTAGAGAAACGCCAGCAACGGCACGACAATCGCTAAGAAGAGATTGCGCGTGAGCTTGGTCACCGTTGCCGACTTGAGGACCGCATCGTCGCCGAAGACTTCTTTATACGTGAGCGCCGCGCCCACGACCTGAGAGGTCTCATGGACGGCCGTGCCCAAAAACAGCCCGATCTGCTCCGATGTCTGCAAGATCATCGGAGCTAGATAGGGATAAAGAAACATTCCGAGCAGCCCGAAGAGCGTGATATTCGCAACGGCATAGGCGACTTCGCGTTCTTCGGCTTTGATCGCCGGCGCGGTCGAGACGATCGCCGTGACGCCACAGATCCCCGTGCCCGCGGCGATCAGCGTCCCCAGGCGCTCCGGCAGCTTCAGCAATCTGTTGAACCAACTCACAAAGAGCAGCCCGCTGAAGATCGCTACGGCAACGATGGGAATCCCCCAGGCACCGAGCTTGAGCACATCGAAGAGGCTGAGCTTGATCCCGACTAAGATAATCCCCAAGCGCAGGAGCTTCGTGACGCTGAAGCGGATTCCGTCTTTAAACACTTCAGGGAGCCGCACGAAATTGCCCACGACCATCCCGATCACGATAGCGACCAAGACGCCCGACAGCGGGCTGGCCTTGCCCGTCGGATTCAGCCCCTGCGCTCTCAGAATCCACGCGCCCATCAGATCGGCCAAGGGGAGCGCCACGAGCATGATCGCCCCGGCGAGCACCACCCCCGGCAGGAGCTTGACGATCTCTCTCGGGGCTTCAACCCCCAGCAGCCCCTTCATCATCCGATGGCCTATAGCGTTTGCGCTCATACAGCCTCCTTCAGATGAAGAGCGTCACCTTGGACTTGAGCGCGTCGCCTAAGAAGCTCGCAACCCCGCCGTACTCCAAGCCGCCGATCAGCTCGTCGTCTTGGATGCCCATGACGTCGCGGGACATCTCGCAGGCGACCATCTTCACGCCGAGGTCGCGTGCCATCTGCATCAGGTCTTCAAGAGAGCTGACGTTCTTGTCGCGCATCATCGCCCGCAGCATCTTCGCGCCGATCCCAAAGAAGTTCATCTTCGAGACGGGCAGATTCTGCGAGCCTGCAGGCGACATGAGCGCCATGAGCTTTTCAGTCAGCTTCTTACCCGAAAGCACCTTCTTTTTT
>JAOAIA010000021.1:0-11078 GCA_026414955.1 Candidatus Bipolaricaulota bacterium | reverse complement strand
GCCCCCAGAACGTGAAGAAGATCGAGACGTTCTGACCAAGCGCCGCCGCGCCCGTGGCGATCACGAACGCCGCCAGCACTCTATCTAAATCCCCAGAGAAGACGACGATCGAGACGCGATCGTCGGGAAGCTTCTCCTCTATCGCAGCGAGCTTGGCCTCTAGCGCCATCAGGCGTTCCTCGAGGCCGCGCCCGTTCGTCTTCAGCTCTGTTTGCAATTGCTTTTCTGTCATAGTCCCTCCTAGCTCGTGCGCTTGATATAGTGCACGTAGATCTCTTTGCCGTTCTCTGTTTGGGTCTCTTGGGCGAGCAGCTGAATGTTCTTCGCCGTCTGAGCCCAGCCCTGAAAATCCTTGACCGAGCCACGATCGGTGCTCAGCACTTTGAGCACTTGACCGACTTGCAGTTGATTGATCTCTTGGCGCGCCTTGACGATGGGCATAGGGCACGCCAAGCCGCGTGCGTCGAGGACTTTGTCAAAAGTCATGAGCGATCCCTCCTTAGTGCATTTGAGAAGCGCCTACTGATACGCCTGCGCCAGCGCGCAGATGTTCTTGCCCAGCTCTAATTCTGAAGCTTTCTCTTCGTCGGGCACGAGCAAGCCCGCGTTCACTCTCTTAATATCTACGTATTGAGGGGGGAAGGTCGGCAAGCTGCTCAGCATATACTGCACAAACGCCTGCTCGCCCTTCTGCACCATCTGCAGCCCTTCGTTCTTGGCTTTCAACTCACCCAGCGTCGCCATGAACAGCCCTTGGCCGTTGGCTTCCTTGGGTTGGCTGAAGTGCCCCGGCAAGATCACGGTGCTGTCGGGGAGCTTCAGCAAGCGCTCAAACGCGCGATAGTGCAAGGGCGCCCACGCTTCGCCCCGCCCGCCCAGGTCGGGCCGAGCCACCGACTCCACGAAGATGCTGTCGCCCGTCATGAGATACTTCTCGTTGACAAGATAGACGACGTTGCCCAGCGTGTGCCCCGGAATGTGTATGGTCTTGATCGTGGCGCTGCCGACGGAGAACTCTTGCCCGTCGCGCAAGAACTCAAAGCGGAGCTGGGCCGGCAGCACGTCAATCGGGTGAATCGCATCGTAGGGATGGAAATGGTACGGCGCGTTGACCTTGTCTGCCAAGGCGCGCCCGCCGCTGATGTGATCGGCGTGGCCGTGGGTATCGAGCACAAGCTTAATTCTAAGATTCTTCTCTTTGGCGAAATTGAGATAGTGCTCGATATGTCTCAAGGGGTCAATGACAGCAGCTTCCCCCTGCGACGCGACGATGTAGCTGAGACAGCCCCGCGCCGGGCGAATCACCTGATAGATGCTCAACGCTTGGGACTCGACCACGGGCTTGATCTGATAGAAATCTCCCCACGCCTTCATGCCGCCGGCGAGATTGACCGCGTCATAGCCCAATTGACGCAGCCCTTCTGCGACAAACGCCGACGTGCCACCCTTGGCGCAGACGACCAAGATCGTCCCATCTTTGGGAAGCTGCGAGACGAGCTTGGCCTGCGCATAGGCAACGACCGACTCGACAACGTCGTCCTTGCCGCCCTCCTCGAGGATCTCAAAGTACGGGATATTGAGGGTCGGCAGCTTCGCCCGGCCCTCGAGCTTCCACGCCGAGAACTCCTCCCGGTTGCGCACGTCCAAGACGAAGAACAAATCTCCACGATAGAGCCGCTCATACAGCTCTTGAGCTGTCCACTCCGTTGCCTGCTTGACTGCTGTTGTCATCGTTACCTCCTTTATGCTCTACCCCGTAGGGTATCTTCGCCGGCCATTATACCATACCCCCTAGGGTATGTCAAGGGGGCGCACCAGGGACATTCGTCACCACTTGAGCGCGCAAGCCTTTCATATCCGGCGTCTTTTCGCTATAATTGCCGCTGTGCCCACGAAGACCGAGCGCACCGCTACGCTGATGCTCCTCGCTGTTGTCTGTATCTGGGGCGCGAACTTCATCGTGATCAAATCAGCCTTTCAAGAGATGCCCCCGCTCGCCTTCAATGCCGTGCGCATGACCCTGGCAGCCCTGCTGCTCGGTCTCGTCTGGATGGTGCGCGAGCGCGAGAAGAAGATGCCCTGGCGCGATTGGCTGGGATTACTAGGCGCGGGTTTGCTCGGTAACACGCTCTACCAGCTGCTCTTTGCCATCGGGCTTGACTGGACGACATCGGGGATCTCGTCGCTGCTGATCGGGACAATCCCCATCTGGACTGCCGTGCTGGCCTTCATCCTCGGATGGGAGAGGATCACTCGGAAGACGTGGCTGGGGATTTTTACGGCATTTGTCGGGGTTGCGCTCGTCACGCTAGGCAGCCCTACAGCAAGCTCTGCTGGGAAAGATCCCGTCTTAGGGAACATACTCACGTTGCTGGCCGCCAGTTGCTGGGCCGGGTACACTGTGCTCTCCAAGAGATTTTTGGAGAAGTATTCGGCACTACGCGTCTCTACTATAGGGCTGCTGCTGGGGGTTCCCTGGCTCTGGCCCTTCGCAGCGAAAGATTTGATCTCGCTGGACTGGCGCACGCTCTCGCTAGGTCTCTGGAGCAGCATCCTCTACACGGGCGGTATCTCTATCGCGGTGGCGTATCTCATCTGGTCGTATGGGGTGCAGAAGCTCGGCGCGGCGCGCACGGCGATCTTCAATAATCTAGTTCCCGTGGTGACCTTCGCGCTCGCTGCTGCCGTGCTCCACGAGCCGATCACATGGCTTCAAGGAATCGGTGGGGCCATTGTGTTAACAGGGGTCTGGCAGACAACACAAACGCAAAAGAGATAGGGGCACGGTGCTCCCGTGCCCCTGTATCTGTCTGTCTCTGAGCTTAGGCGTACAAGCCGCGGGCTCGTGCGGCTTCCGCAACACGCGCCACCGCCGTCATGAACGCCGCTGTGCGCATGTCGACTTTCTCTTTGAGATGCATCGCCAGCACGCGCTTGAACGCCTCGGTCATGAAGAGCTTGAGCCGCTTGTCCACTTTCTTGGCGTCCCAGAAGTAGCGATAGCGGTCTTGGACCCACTCGAAATACGAGACGGTCACGCCCCCGGCATTGGCCAAGATATCGGGGATGACGAAGATGCCGCGCTCGTGCAGGATCGCGTCGGCTTCCTGCGTCGTAGGCCCGTTGGCCAGCTCGCAGATGACCTTGGCTTTGACCTTGGGGGCGTTGCGCTCATGGAGCTGATCTTCGAGGGCCGACGGCGCGAGGATGTCGCACTTCAGCTCCAACAGCTCTTCGTTGGTGATCTTGTCTGCCCCCTTGAAGCCCACGACCGTGCCCGTCTCCTTCTTGAACGCCAAAACGGCCTTGGGGTCTAAGCCCTTGCTGTTATAGATGCCGCCCTTGGAGTCGCTGACCGCGATCACCTTTGCTCCGGCCTCGTGCACGAATCCCGCGTAGTGCCACCCGGCATTCCCGTACCCTTGGATAGCGACGGTTGCTCCTTCGAGCTTGGTCTTCAGGTGATCCAACGCTTCGAGGGTGCAGAAGAATCCGCCGCGAGCGGTCGCGGTCTCACGCCCTTCTGAGCCGCCTAACAATAACGGCTTGCCCGTCACCAGGCCGGGGACAAACTCCCCGTTCTTGTGCATGCTGATCGTGTCTACGATCCAGGCCATCTCCCGCGAACTCGTGTAGACGTCGGGCGCGGGAATATCAACGTCCGGGCCGATGATCGGCGAGATCTCAGCCGCATAGCGTCGCGTGAGGCGCTCGATCTCCCCCACGGACATCTCCTTGGGATTGCACTTGACGCCGCCCTTGGCCCCGCTGAACGGCAGCCCCGCCACGGCACACTTCCAGTTCATGAGCACCGCGAGGGCTTCGACTTCTTCAAGCGTTGTGTCGGGATGGTAGCGAATCCCGCCCTTGCCCGGCCCCAAGACCGGGTGACATTGCACGCGATAGCCCTCAATGTTCACGGTCCGGCCATTGTCCATGCGCACCGGAAAATTGACGATCAGCTTGCGCTTGGGATACCGCAACAGCTCGACTAAGCTGTCCTCCAACTTGAGTCGTTGCGCGGCCACATCGAAGAAGTACCGCGCGGTCTTGAGCATCTTCAGCTCGCCTTCCCGTTTGGCCTCTGCTGTGGTTGCCATAGATCAGACCTCCTTTGTCTGATGGGGTGTGTTCTCGACTAAACGCCGACCGACTTCTAAGGCGCGCAGGTTTTGCGCGCGGAACTTCGCGGGCGTGCGCTGCTCGACTGCTTTCTGTAAGCTCTCCCACGAGACAAGCCCCGCCAACGCGTTGAGGGCCCCGAGAGCGACAACGTTGGCGACGAGTTTGGTGCCGACTTGCTCGGCCGCCGCGCGTACCAACGGCAATCTGTAGATATTGTTTCTCCCCAGCGTCGGCGCCTGGACGTGTGTCGCGTCTATGAGGACGAGCGCCCGGTCGTTGACAGCCGAAAAATATTTGTCGAACGCATCTTGCGAGAGACAGAGCAGAACATCGGGCTGTGTGACTTGGGGGTAGGCAATCTTCTCAGAAGAGATAATCACTTCAGCTTTGCTCGCGCCAAGGCGCGCTTCGGGGCCGTAGCTCTGCGCGACCGCGACGTTCTTGCCGTCGCGCATCGCTGCTTCAGCTAAGATTATCCCCGCTAAGACCAACCCCTGCCCCCCTGCCCCTGTGAGCTGGATCTGCTTAGTGGCCATCCACGCTGTTCTCCTGCAAACGTTGCATCTGCGCTATGAGCCGATAATAGCTCTCGACGAACTCCGGACGCACTTGGCGGTGCAGCTCGCCGATCACTATTTTCCCAGCGCGCTCTTCTTCAGAGAGTTGGTCCCATTCCTCGATGGGCACCGTCTGCTCCTTTATAGTGTGCAACATTTCATAGGGGTCGCGCAAGTCGTTCAGTCTCCCGTAATAAGTCGGACAGTGCGTGAGCACCTCAATGACTGAAAAACCCTTATGCTGAATGCCACGCTTGATAAATTTGACCATATCGGCAAAATCGAAGCTGGTCGTGCGCGCAACATATGTTGCCCCAGCAGCGATCGCCAAGCGCGCGATATCGAACGGATGCTCTAAATTCCCATAGGGGCTAGTCGTGCTCTTCTTCGCGGGCGGTGTCGTCGGCGCGACCTGCCCGCCTGTCTGCCCGTAGATCGCATTGTTATAGATAATCGCTGTTAAGTCGAGATTGCGCCGGCACGCGTGAATGAAATGATTCCCCCCGATCCCGATGGCATCGCCATCGCCCAGAGCAAGCACAATAGTGAGAGCCGGGCGCACGAGCTTCAGCCCTGTTGCGAAGACGACCGCGCGCCCGTGCGTCGTGTGCATGGAGTCCATATCGAAGAGAAACGCTGTGCGCCCAGAGCAGCCGATCCCGCCGATCACGGCAGTTTGCTTGGGATCAAGCTCCAGCTCGGCCATAGCACATGCGAGGGCATGGGTGATCATGCCGTGCCCACAGCCAGGACACCACACATGGGGAAGCCTTTCGATGCGAAGATACTCGCGAGGCTCAGAAGCCATAGTCTCATGCTCCTTTGAGACATTCTACCCGATCGTACACGCGCGCGGCGATCTCCTCCGGCGTGATGAGATAACCGTCGAGCCGACCGAGATGCTCCACGAGGACGCGGCCACCCACGGCGCGCTCGACCTCGCGCACCAGCTGGCCCGCGTTGAGTTCAGGGACGAGTACATACTGGGCGTGCTCCGTACACGAGCGTATGAGCTTCTCTGGGAAGGGCCAGAGGGTCTTCAGATCGAGCCAGCCCACCGCCAGCCCCTCAGCACGCAGCACGCGCACGGATTCTTCCACGGCGCGGCTCGTGATCCCATAGCTGACAATCACAGCGTCAGCGTCGTCTAGATAATGGGCGCGATAGATCGCAAGCTCTTCAGCACGGCTCTCGATCTTCTTCAGAATGCGCTGGAGCTGCTCCGCGGCTTTCTTCCCTTGAGCAGGAAACCCAAATTCGTCGTGAGACATCCCTGTGACCATGAGCCGCCCGCCCTCGCCGAAGGTGACCATTGTCTCGTCGAAGAACGGCTTGAAGTTTTCAAGGCGCTCTGGGTGACGGCGCGAGATCACGTCCAGTTCACCGGGTTCAGGGAGAACGACGTTCTCGCGCAGGTGCGCTAGCACTTCGTCTAATAACAAGATCACTGGCACACGATATCTTTCGGAGAGATTGAAAGCGTGAACAGTCATCTCGAAGACTTCCCGCACCCACGAAGCTGTCAACACTATGATGGGATGATCCCCGTGGGTGCCCCAGCGCGCCTGCATGACATCGCCTTGGGAGGCTTTGGTTGGCTGGCCGGTGCTCGGCCCGGCGCGCTGTGCGTCTACGATCACGCACGGCGTCTCGGTGATCGCCGCATAGCCGATATTCTCCTGCATGAGCGAGAACCCCGGCCCACTGGTCGCCGTCATCGCTTTGGCGCCGCCCCACGACGCCCCGATGACCGCAGAGAGAGAGGCGATCTCGTCCTCCATTTGCAGACAGATGCCGCCGACCTTGGGCAGCTCCCGCGCGAGATACTCCATGATCTCGCTGCTGGGCGTGATGGGATAGCCCGCAAAGAAGCGACACCCCGCGTAGATCGCGCCGCGCGCACACGCTTCGTTGCCCTGCACCAGCTCTTGTTCTCTCATACGAGCGACGGCTGCAAAATTCTCTCTTTATGGACGGAGATCGCAAAATCGGGGCACCGCTGCTCGCAGATCCCGCAGAAGACGCAGCGGGCGATCTCTGTCGCTTCGACCTTGCCCTCACTGTTGAGCGTCAGCACACCCTGGGGACAGCTCTGCACGCACACCCCGCAGCCCTTGCACCGCCGCGGCTCAATCTCGAGAAAGAAGCTCCCTTGCTCGTAGCGTCTCATGCTCTCCCCTCACACCGGCGTAGTAACTTCTCCCAGTCTTCGTCAACTTGCTGTTGAATCTGGGCGATGAGCGCTTCGTTGCCCGGCTCAAACAAGTGCGCAAAGCGCCTCTGAGGCCGCAGCCATTCTACGATGGGAAGCCTCTCTTCGGGCATATAGTTCAGATGCCACTGACCGTCTATGATCTCGTACAACGGCCAATAACACGTCTCCACGCCCAGGCGAGCGATCTTGATGCTCTGATCGGTGGGATGGCCCCAGCCGCGCGGACAGGTCGAGAGCACGTTGAGAAATGCCGGGCCGTCTACGGAGACGGCTTTGCGCGCCTTCACCGCGAGATCGTACCAATCGCTGATAGACGCCTGCGCCACATACGGGACGTGATGGGCCGCGACGATCTCCGTGAGATCTTTGCGGCGCTGCGGCTTGCCGAAGCTCTTTTCGCCCGTGGGAGCGGTCGTCGTCTGCGCGGCGAAGGGCGTCGCTCCTGATCGCTGATTTCCTGTGTTCATATAGGCTTCGTTGTCGTAGCACACATACAGAAATCTATGCCCGCGTTCTAATGCCCCAGAGAGCGCCTGCAGCCCGATATCGTACGTGCCGCCGTCGCCGCCGAACGCGACAACCCGAATCTCTTTTGTGATCTTGCCCCGACGGCGCAACGCGCGATAGGCCGCCTCGATCCCGCTGGCGACTGCCGCGGCGTTCTCGAACGCCACGTGGATCCACGGGACGTTCCAGGCCGTCGTAGGATAGCGCGTCGTCGCGACCTCGAGACACCCTGTCGCGTTAATGACTACCACTGGTTCTTCAATAGCATTGAGGATCGTGCGCACGCAGACGGGGGTGCCACAACCGGCGCAGAGCGCGTGTGCCCCGGTAAATCTCTTCTGTATCTCTTCATGATGCGCAAGTTCTTTGGTATTGGGCATAGCGATCACTCCCGCAGGCCCAGATAGTGCAGCACAGTTGGGTCGAGTTCGCTCTGCATATCGGTCACGACCGACGCGATCAAGTCCGGGGGCGTATCGCGCCCTCCAAGCCCATAGATATAATTATAGAGCACAGGTTTTTCGCGCAGATAGCGCCCGATCGCTGCCGAGATCTCTAAGTACATCGGCCCCCAGCTCCCGAACGAGAGCGCGCGATCTAAGACGGCGACGGCGCGCTTGCCCTCCAACGCTTGGGCGATCTCCTTCGCAGGGAAGGGCCGGAAGAGCCAGGGTTTCAACAACCCGACCTTCACTCCCTTGCGGCGCAGCCGATCAATCATGACTTTCGCCGTGCCCGCCGTCGAACTCAAAATCACCAAAGCATAGTCGGCGTCGCTGAGCTTGTAGGCTTCAAAGAAGCCCTCATACCGACGACCGGACATCTCAGCGAAGTCTTGTTGGAGTTCGAGCCAGACCGTTCGCGCCGCTTCCAGGGCGTCGACTTGCTGGCGCTTCAGCTCAAAATAATAATCGGGCAGCACGAACGGCCCCTGCGTCGTCGGATGATCCGTGTCGAGCAGGGGATACAACGCTTCATACTCGCCGACGAACTCCTTCACGGCCTCATCGGGGAGCAGCGCGACGGGTTCAGCCGAGTGCGTGATGGTGAACCCGTCTTGCATGACCATCACGGGGACCAAGACCCGTCGGTCTTCGGCGAGCCGCTGGCCGATGATCATCAAGTCATACGCTTCTTGGGCGTTCTCGGCGAAGAGTTGGACGCAGCCGGCGTCGCGGGCCATCATGCTGTCGGAGTGATCGCAGTGGATATTGATGGGGCCGGAGAGCGCCCGGCTGCCCACGGCGATCACAATGGGGCAACGCATCGCCGCGGCGATGTACACGATTTCGAGCATCAGAGCTAGCCCTTGCGAGCTGGTAGCGGTCATCACTCGCGCACCAGCACACGACGCTCCCACAGCCGCGCTCATGGCGCTGTGCTCGCTCTCCACATTGATAATCTCTGAGTCGCACCGGCCGTCGGCGACGAACTGCGCAAACGTCTCGATGATCGGCGTCTGCGGCGTAATGGGGTAGACGGGCACGACGTCGGGGTTGATCTGGCGCATGGCGTGCGCTGCTGCCTCTGCGCCGGTGATCAGAGTGAGCTTGTTGGGATGCTCTACCGCGAGACGCATATCGCTTCACCGACCTTCTCGGGAGGTGTCTGAGGCGCGTCGTTGGTCTCTGGGACCATGACGATCGCGCCGGTGGGGCAGGCTTGAGAACAGATGCCACAGCCCTTACAGTGCTCGTAGCTGATCCCGTGCATCTGAGAGTGCTCGACGAGCATCGTCGCTTCGGGGCAGTGCACCCAGCAGAGCAGACAGTTGACACAGAGCTTCTCGTTAAACAGGGGCTTTTTACCGGAGCGCCACCCTCCCGTCTGGACGAGCTGGGGCGTGGCCCCGCCGGGGATGCCCCCGCCGATGGGCAACTCTTGATAGCGTTTCATAGGGGAGCCTCCAAGGCAGAGAACCCTGCGCGCAACGCTGCAACGTTCGTCGCCAACGCTTTCTCGCCGAACGTCTGGGCAAATTCGCGCTCCACGTCCTCTAGAGAGATATCGCCCAGGAGACGCGCCAAAGCTCCAAGCATCACGACGTTGGAGAAGCGCGCGCCCACAGAGCGTGCGAGCGCCTCCGCGTCGAGCGTGATGATCTTGCCCATAAAACCCGTTTGCTGTCGGATCTCCTCGGGGCTGTGGGGCGTGTTGACGAGCAAGACCCCCTGGCGCTTCAACCCTTCGGTCACGCGCACTTCTTTGGCGTGCAACAGCGTGGGGTCGAGCACGACGACGATGTCCGGTTCGTAGACGCTGCAGTGCAAGCGGATCTCTTTTGTGTTGAGCCGAGTGAACGCTTTCACCGGGGCGCCGCTGCGCTCCGGGCCGTATTCGGGGAAGGCTTGGACATAGTGTCCACGTCGCAGCGCCGCTCCCGCGAGAATCTGCGAGACGGTCTTGGCTCCTTGGCCGCCGCGCCCGTGCCAGCGAATCTCGATCATCTCTGTCACCCCTTCGCCAAGAACTTCGCGATCCCCTGCGCGGCGATCTTGCCGTGGCGCACGGCCTCGACGACCGTGCCCCCGCCGTTGACGCAGTCGCCGCCGGCGAAGAATTTCGCGCGGCTCGTCTGAAAGTCCTCGTTCACTTTGACTAAGCCACCCTCAAGCTCTAAGCCGAGAAGCTTAAAAAACTCGACGCGCCTCTCTTGCCCAATGGCTTTGATCACCGTGTTGGCTTCTAGAGTAAACTCTGTGCCGGGGACGGGTTCGGGAGCCGGGCGGCCCGACTTGTCCGGCGCGCCCAGCTTCATGTGTATGCACTCAACGGCTCGCACTTTGCTGTCGCCGATCAAGCGCACCGGCGCGGTGAGCCAATAGAAGTGCACGCCTTCTTTACGGGCAGCTTTGACCTCGTGCTTGAACGCCGGCATCTGGTCTTCCGTGCGACGGTAGAGCACCATGACGTTGGTCGCGCCGAGCCGTACAGATTCGCGGGCCACGTCAATCGCCGTGTTCCCCCCGCCGATGATCGCGACGGTCGGGCCGATCCTCGGCAGACGCCCGCTCTTCAACTGCTCGATAAAATCAAGAGAATCCCACACCCCCACGAGATCTTCCCCGGGGATGCGCGCCTTGGTGTCGGCTCCTAAGCCCACGCCGACAAAGATCGCGTGATGCTTGCGCTCCAGCTCCTCCAGAGAGATATCTCTTCCGACGGTGACCCCATAGTGCAGCTTGACGCCCAAGCGCTCGATCATCGTCACTTCGGCGGGCAACGGCTCTTTCATCTGTTTGTAGGGTGCAATCGCTGACGTGATGAGTCCCCCCGGCTCTGGACGGCTCTCGTAGACGACAACTTCGTAGCCGAGCTTGGCCAGCTCGGCAGCACACGCTAATCCTGCCGGCCCAGCCCCGATACAAGCGACGCTTTGGGGCTTCCATGTCGGGCGCGTGAAGAAATTCAAGTGATGCGCGAGCGCGACATCGGTCGCGTAGCGTTGCAGGCGCCCGATAGAGACGGCGCGTCGCCCTTCTTTGGTGAGCACGCACGCGCCTTCACAGAGTTCTTCCACGGGGCAGACGCGTGCGCAGCTCCCTCCCAAGATATTCGCTTCAAAGATGAGTCGAGCGGCTTCGTCGGGGCGGCCTTCGCGGATCGCCCGAATGAACTGGGGCACGGGGACGCGCGCTGGACATGCTGCAGTACACGGTGCAGGTGCATAGGGC